>JBJMFM010000227.1:0-25574 GCA_045808425.1 Nitrososphaeraceae archaeon
ACCATTTTTGATAACTTGGACAAAGCATCCAAGACTGGTTGCGATGTACTGTATAGAATTAAAGTATGATCCCCTGTCTTTTGATCTGGCCAATAGCCACCTGGGCAGTATCTGCAACTAGCATAGTGAAAGTTATATTGGCTTAGAATTTTAAACCCATCCTTTGGAAATTCTGTTCCATAATAACCTAGCCATCCTAGATGCACTCCCCCATCATTATCTTTATTATTTGCTACTTGACTAGTCGGAGTGTAAAATCCTCCCACTACCAAACTGCCATTGCTGATTCTATTTTGAGCTATTACAGTTAAATTTCCTTTCATCCATGTGTATTTTGTATCCATTACTGTGTATTTTCCACTAGGTAAAACTTTTGGTGTCGAACTATTAGTATAATCCATTTTTCCAGTGCTATATACCACTTTCCCAGAGCTATCGACTATATTGATCGTGTGTGGATGAGGAGAGTCCCATGGTGCATCTGCATCAAGAAATGATATAGCTGTTCCTTGTGAAATTACAAGATTAGTTGGAAGATAAATTGGATTACTATCACTAATGTATTTGTGTCTTTCATTAGCAGAATTTTCATGTGCTTCATTTACTATATACCAAATAAAAGTTCCTACTGATGTTGGCAAAGTCATAGATTGAGATGTATATACTGATTGAGCGGTTGGAATAATAGTATTATTACTACTACCCCGGTTGGCTTGTAATGATGATTCTGTTATTTGTTGGTGTTGTTCTTCTGCTCTTGCAACATTTGACATTAAGGCATTTGCATTAACAACAGTAGGAATAGACAATAATGATAAGAGTAGCAATGCTGACAAAGTGATTGACATTATAGAATAATAACAGGAATAATGATAATTATATGATAATGCTGTTTTTTTACATCTGTTACAATTATTATTTTTATTTTGGTAGATGAGTTTATCAAAGAAACGATGGATTGTGAATACTTCTATACACATATTTTTCAATTTCATGAACATTAAATTTAATGCCATTATAATAAATATAGCTTAACTATAGTAGATGATCTTTTGAGAATCTCAATAATTCAAACAATATTGCAGCAGGAGCCAAGTAAAAGATATTACTTCTAATGTATTTGTTACAATATGTCATTTAGATATCGTTGTTCTGAAGTTGGTTAGAACATGCTATTATTACTATACTTCATCAAAAAAACGATATTCTGTATATGTATCCAGCTAAGGTAAGTATATGTACATATTGCTACCATATGAACTGATTTGTATATTGTAATTAAATCAATCAAATCTAATACTTGTCCAAATATTATACGCCTCCTTGCTAAATTTAAGTCACTATTCAGTAATGATACTTGAATTAGTAACAACCTGAGGAAAAAAGAAAGACCAGAAAATCTAGTTTATGGAAGCAATGGTGGAAGCCTAGGTAGTGGAGGAAATCCCGGAATCTGCGGTAATTCTGGTATTGGTCCTAATCCAGGAGGTTGCAATTGGTCTTGATTTTGGGAGGAAGACAGACTACTTGTCTGTGGCCTAGCTTGTAAAGTTGCTGTTAGCTCTACTAGCTTTCCATCCCTACTTACGGTAAGCTTGATATTATCTCCTACGTTCTTTTGCGATTCGATATAATTTATTATATCATCAATTTGTCTTACAGGATGTCCGTCTACGGCCGTTATTATATCGCCTGTGTGTGTTGCACCATTATCATTGTCTTGAGTTAACCCTTTCAGACCAGCTTTTTCAGCTGGACTGCCAGGCTGGACAGAGCCTATTATTACTCCTTTATAATTTGTAGGTAAACCAACAGCCTTTATTAAATCTGGACTTATTTTCCCTCCCGAGACTCCAAGCCATGGATGAGCATAACTACCATTTTTTATCAGCAATGGTACTTCTTTAGCAATTGTGTTTGAAGGGACAGCGAATCCTACTCCAGAGTATATACCTGTACTAGAAAATATGGCAGTATTCATTCCTATAGCTTCACCTTTTGTATTAAGCAAAGGCCCGCCTGAATTGCCAGGATTTATTGCAGCATCTGTTTGAATTGCATCTGATATAGAAAATCCAGTATCAGGATTTGGCAACAATCTTCCTTTTTGACTTACAATACCTGTTGTGATAGTTCCACTAAGACCAAATGGGTTGCCAATAGCTATCACTTGCTCTCCAGGTCTAACAGCAGAAGAATTTGCAAGAGGAAGCGATACAACTTTCTCTTCTGAAAAATCGCCTGTGATTTGCAGTACACCCAAATCTGAATTAGGATCTTTTCCTACAACATTTGCAGAATATGTGTTTCCATCTGTAAATGTTACATCAGCCTTCTTGACGCCACTTACAACATGATAATTAGTAACAATGTGACCCTGATTATCATATACAAATCCGGAACCTAATGCTGTACTTCTTCCTGTTTGGGGAACACCATTTAAGATTATTACCTCATTGGGATTGGACTTTGTACTTGTTATTTGCACAACAGAGTTTTCTACTTTCTGGAAAACATCTGGTAGTGATGATACAGAGGAAGAAGAAGAAGATAGCGAGGATGTTGATTGTGATGGTAAAGTTGGCTGTGATTGCGCAGCAATGCTTGATGGTAGCAGTAAATGCACAAGTTGTACGTACAAGGTATTGCTAGTAAGAATATAAACAGATAGCATAAGTATAAATGAACTAATTAATAATGCATATACTGCTTTGAATTTCATAGTCGCAGTTTTAGATTATTTATATTATTATAAAACTTTTCCTTAACCATGATCATATTGTGATTAACTTTTAGAATTGTAAATGAATAATAAGATATACGATTTTTAGCTCCTTTTGTATTACCATCCATGTACTGTGAATATCACTGTCAGTATGGTATATGTTTTGCAAATTTTTTTCAATTCCTAAACAAAACTTTGATACAGTCTATTCATTTATTGGTTCGATTATATTAAAAGATAAAGAATGCATACATAGAATATTAATTACTATCACCATAGTTATTGTGATAATGAAAAAAGATACTATTCCCAGACCACATATATTATGATGTATGGAATATTTGTTACTATGAAGATATAATTGAGAATAAAAATTATCAATTATCAAATATGGTCGCTTACTATTATTGAGAAATAACATATCATCTAGTCCATCAATAACTAGAAGGTAAAAGAGTAAATTTGATAATTCAATTGATTTCTATTATTTGTTTATGACATAAAAGTCATAGACTTGTGTTTTTATTTTTTTATTGATAATTTTATTCCTGATACAGTATTCAATCATTGCCCAGAACGCTGGGAATGTTTCAATCAACCCAATGACTAAACATAACACAAGCGTTTGCAGATGAAAGAAGATTCTCTTTGGCCAGCCAATTTTCGAATAGCGTAGATTCAGGAATAGTCCTACCTGATATGACAATAGCCACATAACTGAAGTGAATAATAACATTGTTCCAACACCTACTTCGATAGGACTACCATTGGTTAATGTATGTACTATTGATTGAGATGATAAAATATTAAACAATTTGTCAAACCAAGTTGCTACGTCCAGACTAACTGTTTGGTTAATATCATTAATTGTTGATGAAGATGAAGATAGCAGTGCTGGTATCATCTTGGGAACCTGAAAATAAATATAAAGAATAATTGAGATAATGCCTGATATAAAACCTAAAAAATAGGTTGCTAACTTGAACATCATCTTAAATCTATGTATCAACGGAAAGTTGTTTATATTTTGCATACTACCGACTACCCATCTACGTCTTTGCATGAAGTGATCCTTTATATTGAGTGGAGGTTGCTCAAGGAGTATGCCTCCATGCCAGCCCAAGGCTTTTGGGCCATACTTTTCATAAACTTTATATCCGAAAAGTTGATCTTCGGCAAGAGTTGGCCCAAAATTCCAGCCAATAGAATCCTCTATGTCAGATCTGACTAGAAGGTTGCTTCCGTGCATATGCAATGGTGGAGGATTTGTCATTTGGGATACACAATCATAACATGTAAATGGTCTTACAGACTCAGCAATTGCTGTCAAAAAGTTTGCTGATTCAAACTTCAGAGGATAGAAGATTGGACCTTCAGATGCGACTGCATTGCTCTCTCTGATAAATCTAAGAAGTGAAAGAATAGTTTGACTTGTCGCATAACTTTCATCATCCATATGAAATACCCAATATTTTGAAGTATTCAAGCCAAATTTACGTCGATATTCCACAGCATATTGTAAAGCTCGTCCCTTTTTGATTGCATTTGCGCTAAATTTCTTATCCACTACAATAACCTCGAAATTATTATTACCGCCAAAGCAACTTAATGTTGCAATATCCTGCAAGTCGTCGCTAACAACGGAGATAAAATAGTTAGAATATTTTATTTTGTGTGAAGAAGATATTATTGAGTTAATTCCTCTTTTTACAACAGGTGTATTTGTTGCAGAGCGTGTTGTTATTTGAAATATTATTATGGGATCATTGTGGATTCGTTCAAGATCTTTCTCAACGAAAATATCCCTATTTTTTAGGAAACGTATTAACGTCAGAAATGCCACGGGAATAGAAGAAAACCAGAAAGTGGAAATTACAAGAAATAGGATAGTATCTATCATAGCACTTCATTAGAGTATTTTTCTTTAATACCAACTGATTCTAGAACATCTCTTTTTAATAAAACTGCTTTTTATTATAGAAATATTCTTATTGGAAATTCTATTAGTTTTCTATAACATTAAGGAATTCTTATAATTCACGATATAATTGTTGGAGGTTCTGATTTCTAGAAACCAGACATAAATTTAACAGTTAGAAACTCATATAAACCCGATTTCTTGCTTAAAAAGCCCTCACGGATTGCATATGTATTATAGCAGTTGACAACTATAATACATAAAGGGTTGGCAATACTTTGGATGGTTCAATATGTTAGACCATATCAATTATTTTGTTTTTGCATATTATAACTAATATTTATCATATATGCATTTATACCTTCCAATTTCTTTTGTGATATCCTAGTGATATGTTCAAATATTCTATAAGAACCAATCATCGCCTCAACCTTTTCCTTGTATGAAACGGCATTAGTCTCTATTACAATGTAATCTGATATTATTCTCAAATTGATCTGAAACGAGCCGTCATCACTTATCCATTGGAGCATACATCCCATTTCACTCTCAATTAATCCAATCCATCTAAGATTGTTGAACCACTTTCCTATTAAAGTGCGAGTTATATCACGAGATTTTATATTAATAGGAACATATGTTTGAAGTAATTGAATGAATTCTTTTCCTTTTTTTGTTTTATCTAAAGATTTGGTATTACCTTTTGATAGCTCCAATATACCATTTTTCGTTAATTTGTAGCCTGTATCAGATCTTTCAATTAAGCTCAGATCTTGCAATCTATTCAAAGCTCTCGCAAGACTTTGCTGGTGAAGATTCAATTTACGCATTAAGCCTCTGAATGAATAATAGTTTGATCCAGTTTCTTGATTCAATAATGAGAGGATTTTGCTATCATTTATACGAAAATCGCTAGCATACAATGAATGTTCATCATCGTTGTGATCTTTTTTCTCGATTAATACCTGTGTAGCATTATCAGTTAATATAATCTGTTTTTCGATGGTTTTGGAAGTATCTGTACCTGTACCACCTTCTATTCCTTTTATTTCAGAAGTAGCATTTTCATTTTGCGATCCATTAGATTCTATTGATATATTCTTCTCCAATTATATATCACCATTATTGACATTACAGCATATAAACCGTAAAGTAAGTGTCTTGCAAGTAAGTAAGCTGAAAACAACTACTGCAAAGATCATTAGCACAATCATTTTCTTTTCTATATGGGTAATAATAGCGGCCAGTTATAGAATGACCTTGTTGTTGTTGTCGTTGCATGCACACACTTTACTGCATATCTTGAATAAGAAGACTGACCTTTGCAAAACTTGGTCACATCATGATAGAATATAATGATGTAGACCATATCAACTATGGACATACAGGTACATATCGTGAATTCTTCTTTCCATCTTTGATATTATCAGTAAAGTATTTTTAGTATTATTTTACTCCTCTGATAAGTAATGAGAATATAATATCAACATCATCAATCAATCAATCATTCCAAAATCGATGTGTCATTACATACTGCTTCTCAGCTTCGTATATACTTCTGTATATGCCCTCATCGTCAACATAATTACGCAAAATCCGCGCAGCAGTATCTGCACCTATCCCATAACCAGCTAATACAATCAATGCTTTTCTGCCAAAGTTGTTAATAAGTGATGCTACTTTCCAGGCGCGATTAAATCTGTGATTTTCGTCTGTTGATAATTTGGTTCCTGTAAGTCTTTTTATAATGATCTTTGCCATGTCATTATCAGACCAGAACGTTGCTGTAATTAGTTTAGATCTGCAGGTTGGACAGGAAATAGTTTCTGGTGTTTCTTTTGTCTCCATAGTTCGTTCCCACTTTCCACATCGAATACAAATTAACCTATGCTTTGTTTTTTCTAACCTTTCCTTTATAAGTTCGATGACACCTTTTTCAATGCTAAGTGGACTTGCAGAAAATTTTTTTCCTGAATGTTCAAGAATTGGTTCACACAAGATAGAGAATTCTGTAACGTCAGACCAGTGAAGTTTTATATTTCCATCTTTTAAATCCATTAGTACTTTCTGCGTTTGTGGAATATCGTATTTATCATGCAACAATTCTCTAATAGACTCTTTACTGATCGGAGTCTTTGCATACCTATCATAAATCAAGCGGGCAACTTTTCTATCATATACTGCTTCCCTACTAATCATACCAAATCTTTTTGCGACCATCCAAACTTTCCAGTTAATATGGTGTGTTCCAGTGAAGGAGGCAATAATGACTGGCTCAAAGTCATACGTGTCGTTGAAAACAGCTTCAACATAGCCCTTTCCTATTTTTACACTGGAAGATAGCATAATTCTATAGGGATCAGATTTTGTTTCGACTTCATAACCAAGCTGGGATGACAGTATTGCTGATAGTAATGATGCTAGTGTATTGTTTACTTTTGTGCCAAATGTTGAGTGAATTACAACTGTATTTTTTGCAATTGAACTTTCAACTACAATATTTTTTGAATCTGGAATTACCCTTAGAGAATTAAGAGTATCTTCTATAGTAGGAGATGTACAAAGTTTTATTGCTTTCTTTGCAGCCTGATTGCGTATAATACCTACTTCCTCAGCAGTTTCATAGTCTACAGGGATCGTCTCTCCAACCCAGTAGGGAACATTTATTGCAATGCCATGTAATGGTTCAACACTTACTTGCATTCTACGTTCATCGACTGATATAACTCTCCACTGCGAGCCCTTTAATACAAAGACATTTCCTTTCTCGCCATAATCTCCTACAAACTGCTGGTCTAGTGTTCCTATTCTTCTATTACTGATGGAATCTATAACTTCAAATTTCAAGACATAAGGGATCATAGACAAATTTTCAAAATAAAATTTATATGCCTTTATTCTTCGCTTATATAATCCGTCTTCTCTTTCATATTTAATTATACGGTTAGCATCAAGAATATCAATACATCCTTCAATATCGTAAAAACTAATTTTAGAGAATGGATATGCCTTGGTTATAAGATCAAATGCATCTTCGAGCCTAATTGGATTTCTAGTTTGCATTGCTAAACCAACTAGATGATGAGCTACAACATCAAGTGCCTGATTATGCATTACCTGTCCCTCAATTGATCGCCTTCTCATTCTTCTGATAATTGCTAGAGCTTCTATCTCATCATCTGGATTATTTGTTACAATCAAACCTTTCGCTGAATTTCCATGTGTATGTCTGCTTCGACCAATCCTCTGCATTAATTTTGAAACCTGTCTTGGTGAGCCGTAGTGAATTACAAGTTCTACCGAACCAATATCTAAACCTAGCTCTAATGATGAAGTACAAACCACTATATCCACCAGACCTTCCCTTAATCTTCCTTCCGTATCTTCACGTACATTCTTGGATAGAGATCCATGATGGACATCTACTTTGATATCATTTTGATTTTTTAATATAGTACCTATATATTCAGCCTCATCTCGTGTATTTGTAAATAGTAATATCGACCCTGCTATCCTATTTGATTTTACATATTCAATTACAAAATGAGCCACATCGTTAATTGAACCCTTTATGAATTTAACATCGATGTCATATTTTCTTACAGAGTTGTCTACAATTACTGCATGTTTTCTGTTGGCTCCAGAAATGAATTTGGCAGCCTCATCTAAATTACCCAAAGTTGCAGAGAGACCAATTCTTGTAACTTGCTGTAAACTTGCTGCTTGTAATCTCTCAAGGCCAATTGACAGATGTGCACCACGTTCATTTGAGATTAGTTCGTGGATTTCATCAACTATGATCCATTCCAGACTGCGTAGTGCCTCGAGCATTTTCTCACTTGTTAGTATTACCGCAAGTGACTCAGGTGTAGTAATTAAAATGTCAGGAGGATTTTCTATTATTTTCTTTTTAGCAATAGCAGTAGTGTCACCATGTCGAATTTGTATTCTTAGGTTTTCAGATTCTGCATATTTGATTATTCGTCTAAGTACGTCGTTATTTAAGGCTCTCAGAGGAGTGACATATATTGCCCGAATTTTGCCTTTATAAATTCTCCCATCAGTAGATAACATTGTGAATACTGGTAATACTGCTGCCTCGGTTTTACCTGATCCAGTTGGGGCAACTAGCAGGCAATTAACTTTTCTTGTGATGACAGGTAATGCTTTCTCCTGAATTGCAGTTAAAGAATTAAAACCTTCTTTTCTAAATTTGTCAACAGTTAACTGGGAATAGTCAGTAATTGCAGTTACTATGTTATTCAATGTTAGAAGATGTTCCTGTTTGTTGCTGTTGTCTAACATGTTGTTTTGCTTTTGAACTTGACTTTTCATAAACCATCACCGAAAAAAGGCCAATAACAAATAGTCCTGCTGCAATCAAAGCATAAGAGTCGAAATTTGTAATCATCAATATCATCTCATATATGATGATATTCATCGATAAATACGTTCGTTTTAATCAACTTACAGAAATTATATCTCGCCAGAATAGATATTGTCTCTCTTTTAAGTAAAAAAATGAAAGTCTTGCACATATGCATATGCATATATCAAATGGTATAGTAAATAAGCAAAATAGAAAAAAGCGGGTTACAGAACAGTGTCTAATTATACATACATAGATCAGTAAAATGGATTACCAATGCAATAACAACTAAAAGGCAGAGCTTTTCTACTCGTGATGAAAAACGGCATACCATGATCAAGCTGTACATGAGCAATTTGATTATGGTAAAATTGTATCTATTTTTTGGTAATTTTAGTGGTTTTCGTTATCCTTCTATATCATCCATGATATGTGGATTTAAAGATTATAACATTATCTACTACAGATGAGGAAGAATTTCTATTAGATAAACTTTAAAAAATATAAAAATTCAACTACTCAGTAAATGAGTTTTGACCAGTATGACTATTTGACTATCTGCTAGATTTGTCCTATCTTTAGTAATAAAGAACATATGGATGTAATACAAATGCAAAAATCACCAATTTATTTGAAAGCAATAACTCTGCGTAATAATAGCGATATATCTACTATTAAGGATGAAGCCAAAAAGGGTATGATTCTCATCTTACGAGTGACTCCATTAGCACAAAAAGATATTGAAGAGCTTCGAAAGACAATTGATGAACTTTACAATTATGTTCAGTCCACTGGCGGCGATATTGCTCGATTGGGAGAGGAGCGTGTAGTGGTGACACCAGCGAGTGTAAAAATTTGGCGTGGATCTTATGATTTGAAGTAATTTTCACTTATTTCTTGCATTTTATCTAATAATCATCATAATACATATTCGACATCAATGAAATTGACAATATCATCCATAATACCTCTAATATAATTCGGTAGGGTTCTAAACATTAGAAAATATAGACCAGAATGTAATGGAATTGTATACCGAATCGTTACCATGCAGATGTACAGTCAGTCAGTAAGTGCAGTGTGAATGTTCACATATGTTAAATTATTCTAATGTGGACGTGCTTTGATCCATTGAAAGGATAGATTACAATATATCACAAATATCATATTTTGTTTCATATAATATAGAAAAAAATTTAGAATAATTTTATTGCCTCTTGTACTAATGGATGCTGGGTTGGGATTTTGAACATCCTGTTAATTGAGCTTGCAAGGTTCTGTACTTTGCCCCGTTCACCGTGGTTAACTAATACTCGTCGAAGTTTTGATTGGAGTCGTGTGATGTATGCTATAGATTGGTTATAATCGCTATGAGTACTGAATCCCTCAATCTTCTCGACTTGACAATCGATTTTGATGTTTCTGCCATTAATAACTACTTGCCGGCTTCCATCTTGAATAAGCCTGCCTGGGGTTCCCTGTGCCTGAAAGGATGGTAGAATTAACCTATTTTTGGGATCTTCACATATTTGCTTAAGATAGTCTACAGATGGACCGCTAGTTAACATTGAAGATGGAGCTAGAATTATTGCTGGCCCTTCATTGTCCAACATTTGGGATTCAACAATTAGAAATTGTTTAGATCTGAATGGATTTTCTTCACCTCCTAATAGCATATATTTTATTTCCTTTGAAAGATATTCAGGATAAGCTTCATATACAGACATAGAATCGGAAATAATCTTCTCGATCAATACTGTCGTGTCGGTAATTCTGCCGGCTTTCATGTACATGCTAATAGATAAAATAAGCTCCTGGGATAATCCAACTGCTGGCACTGGAAGTAGGATCTTACCATTTTCTGCAACAGCGTTATTTATAATATCAATAAGATGTACGTCTGCCTCTTCACGCCGTGGAAAAATGTCTTCTTTGGAAGCATATGTACTTTCTATGATCATAGTCTCTACCCTAGGAAAATTCCATGAAGCATTTTCGAGTGAATATGTTCTTCCAAATTTCATATCCCCAGTATAAACAATATTATGATCACCATTTCCAATATGTAAATGAATTAACGCAGAACCTAGAATATGACCTGAATTACTGAGCATAAGTTTTATGTCTGGAGAAATATCAGTAACGGTTCCAAAGGTAAGAGGAATTGTATGCATTATTACATTGTCTATATCTTTATTAGAATATAATGCTGCACCACCAGTATTATTATTGATGTATTTTTTGTGCAACAGATTCATTAAAGGCAGTGTAGGTTCTGAACAATATACTGGCCCTTGATATCCGTACTTGAATAAAGAAGGCAAGAACCCTGTGTGATCAAGATGTGCATGGCTTAAAACTATTGCATCAATTTCGTTAACTTCTAGTCCTACGATATCAAACCTTGGTAAGGTATTTAATGAATCTGTGCCTAAAATATTGATCCCACAATCAAGCAAGATTTTGCTTTCATGTGTAGTTAGTAATATTGAAGAACGGCCTATCTCGGAGAAACCACCCAATGTAATTAAACTGACTTCGGTTATATCATTAAGCTTTGATCTAAAAATTTTCTCTCCGACTTCTTTGTAAAAACGAATCCGCTCGTTTGTTTTATCGTGAAGAATTTTGTTAATATATCTAATAATAGACATTGATTGTGGAGCTTTTCTAATTTTAATTTGCCAGCCTATTTTTTCTACCAGATCAACACTAATATAATCCTCACCAGCATTAGCAAGCAAAGATGGCTTTTCTACAAATATTCCAACCTCTCCTAATGCATGATCAAAAAAAGTTTCAACTATACTAACTTCTTTTGGAATAGCCTTATTTAGAATTTCAATACACTCTTCTTCTGATTTTCGTATTGATTCATCTGTGCGAACAACAATTCTTTTCTTTATTGTATTGACCATATTAGAAAGGACTTGGGTATTCTGTATTAGATAGCTTGGATTTTTAGAATAAAGAGCAATTCGTGGACCTTCGTATTCAATTTTGGTGATATATGATTCACTGGGAAGACTATGCAGTATTACTGCCATAATATTTTGGCTTGTAGATTCATGATACGGCGGTTTATATTGCATTAGATTTAGACACTACACATTATGTCATTGATTAATATAGAATGCATCATATTAGAGGTATTATGTCAGTCAATTAGCAAGGCCATTTAAAGATGTTTCGCTGTAATATATTTTTAATGAATAAATAGCAAATATAAAATGTAGATAGCTGTTAGTTGACAAAGTTGAAATACTAAGTTGATTATACTATCTTACTGATATAGTTTGGAAAATAGAGATTCACATACCGATGGCCAGAGAGGAGGTTATGGTGGTGGTGGAGGCGGTGGTTACCGCAGTGATAGAGGATATGGAGGAAGAGGACACGGAGGGTTTGGCGGTGGTTTTGGAGGCCCAAGGCCATTTAGACCATCACCAGTTAAAGTAGGAGAGGAATTTGATGTGAAGATTGAATCCATGAGTAAAAGAGGTGATGCAGGTGTAGCAAAAGTAGAGGGTTTAGTAATCTTTGTGGCAGGTACAAAAGTTGGAGATAGCGTCAGAATAAGAATTACAAAAGTAGGCAGAGGATATGCTACTGCGGACATTGCAAGCCAACCTGAAAGTACAAGCCAACCTGAAAGTACAAGCCAGGAAGCAACTGTAGATACATCTACTGAACTGGATAATACAACGCCTGCTGATCAATAAGACTTGGAGTGATGTAAGAGAAGACAAATGGACTTGTTAGTTTATATTTTTAACTAAATGATATGCAAGGGAATATAGTAATAGTAAACATAAGTCCTATAGAAAGCTACAAATTAATTAATTAAATTATATACTTGATAGAGTTTCAATTATTTCGCTAAAAGCCAAAATTCTGCCAGTTGACAGAAATTTCGTTATGGAATTAATAGTATAATTCAAAGATGCTTTTAAGAAACCATAGTAATGCAGACTTCTATATACTGGACCGAGTTTTGTCCTATCATGGATCTACTTCTCTATAAACATCACTTTTACCATATATTGTAGTAATAACTAGAACATACAAGATTAAATATATCTCAATCATACGGTTTTCGCAATGAGTTCACCATCTACTCATTTAATGGAACTGCCAAGGAAGATATTGATAGGAGATAATGTAATATGCCAACTTGGCTCCTTTATTATGGATCTTGATGGTAAAGCCTCAAAGATTGCAATTATAACAGGCAATAATGTAAAAGCAAAAGTAGAGAAAGTATTCAGGTCATCAGTTTTCGAATCTTTGCAATATTCATGGTACATTGTGGACGATGCATCTATGGATTCAGTAAATAAGATACATACAAAGTTTAGAGACTATATTCCAGATTTTGTTATTGGTCTTGGTGGTGGGCGCTCTGTTGATGTCGCTAAAATGACTGCGTTTAAGTTAAATAAACCCTTTATTAGTGTGCCCACTTCAGCTTCACATGATGGGATATCTAGCCCATTTGTTTCAATAAGAGGTACTGACAAACCTCATTCAGTCAAAGTAAACACTCCTATTGGAGTACTAGCTGATACCCAATTGCTTTCTGAGGCACCACTTCGATTGTTGGCGAGCGGATGCGGAGACCTTGTTGCAAAATTAACTGCAGTTAAAGACTGGGAACTTGCAAGGGATGAAAAAAACGAATACTTTGGAACTTATGCTGCCAACCTTGCATATATGAGTGCAAAAATTATTTTAGAGGGATCGGATAAATTGCTACACAAAAAAAAAGAGTTTGGCATTAGAACAATTGTGGAGGCATTGATCAGTGCAGGAGTTGCTGCCTGTATTGCAGGAAGTAGCAGGCCATGTTCTGGTGCTGAACATCTCTTTAGTCATGCACTAGAATATACTGTAGGTCAGAATTGCGGATTGCATGGAGAACGTGTGGGCTTGGGGACTATCATGATGGCCAAACTACATGGTCTAGATTGGGAAAGAATAGTTAAAACATTGAAAAATGTTGGTGCTCCAACAAAAGCAAAGCAGATCAAAATAAATGAAGACCAGGTAGTCAGATCTTTGTTAACTGCACAGTCGCTCAGACCCGACAGATATACAATTCTTAGTAAATTAAAGTTAGACAGACGATCCGCATTAGAGCTGGCCA
Source organism: Nitrososphaeraceae archaeon (assembly GCA_045808425.1). GTDB lineage: Archaea > Thermoproteota > Nitrososphaeria > Nitrososphaerales > Nitrososphaeraceae > JAFAQB01. The sequence goes on from JBJMFM010000227.1 coordinate 14,159, forward strand.
AATCTGTGTGTATTGTTTAATCAGCATCATAGTAACAAAGTATGCTTAATATTTAGTTCAGAATAGTCTTTAAAAAGAAGTGAAAACCACATAATGCACCTGATAAAGATATAAATGAAATTCCTTCATACTACCAAATTAATACAAATATCATTATAAAGAAGTGATGGACACCATTGTTAACGTTCATGGAGTATTTGAGTATATCACTTTATTAACCAAAATAACGAGGTCAATCTTAACCCATCAGGCGGAATCATATCCTGGTATAATTCCATTTTATCATAGGAATTATCCTACTGATAGCAGACATAGTAATCATTGACACTGGATAGAAGGGGAGACGGAGAAGGAAATAAGCCTCTAATAACTAAATAAAACATATTAACAATAATAATAGTAGCTGTACAAAATTATGGAAATGGATTGCAAGTCATCAACAGATTTACAAAAGAGAAAATTTTTCATGGATGCTTATTTTCAGTAGATTGTACCGGTTTTTCTTCGGCTTTTAATTGTTGTTGTGATGGTTGTGGTGATTGTGGTTGCAATGGTTTGTAACTTTCAATAAATTCAATATTTTTTACAGTACTTACAAATTTGAAGATATCATTTGCTATTGCACGCTTGATAATTTGCAATCCTTCAGACAGAAAAGTTTCTTCTGCTAATTCAATTTCTAAAGTTGAGTCCACAAGTTTGAATTTTATCTTGTCATTGTCAATTGGCAATCGTCTTCTTATTAGATACATTATCTTATCGTCATCACTCTCAAGCTTCTTCAGTATGTTAACATCGTATGTTAAAGTTCGGCCTGCAAATCTGTGGTTAAAGTCAAGTTGAACTCTTCCGGAGCCTACATATCTTACTATTCCGGGGCGTTCATACATTTCTACTACATCTCCAACCTTTATATTATCTGCCTTCTCGCCTAACTTTCGTTGTGGAATCATTCTTACCTTGCTTGGGTCCCTATCTCCAAAGCCTTTGTCTGGAGTAATTTCAATAGTGAGTTTATCGCCCAAATTAGCGTTAGCTAGAGCCTCATCCAATCCTTTTAGGACCCACCCTTCGCCAATAGATACAAGTCTTGGCTCATACTTGCGGGTTGGATCGTACAGATCAGATTTTTTGGCATCTTCCTCATTAGTTGTTTCGAAAATTTCATTAGAGTCCTTAACTTTAGCGGTATAATCTACTAGTACAAGGGAACCTCTCTCCAAAGCCATAAAGTTCGCTATTAAATTACCTTATATAAATTTAATAAATACATATTTGAATTCAAAGATAAAGAAAGAAATATACTAATAGGCGTGCATATATGATGACAATATTGAATTTTCTATTTATTTTGCCATATGATGAATTTTTATATAATATTGCTATAAATCGCTAAACATATATTGAATAATCGCTATTGATAAACTAGCACATGGGGATAATATTTTTGCAGACCTAATGAAATTAGGACTGTAATATCTGCAAAAGCAAAAGAAGGAATTATCATTTTCTTGATATCAAGATACAAAGCAAAAGGTTTGTTGGACTCTGTTATTGTATGACAAAAAGTTATTATATATTTGCGTTACTGCTATTGGTTACTTTTTTGGAAGTAAGACTAAAAGCATTATATTATTATCACAAATAATATCCACTAGTATATACTCATTTATCTCCTTATATAATCATGCAATACCTTAAGAGAGGTAAGTTACTATCTAAATAACAACTATAGTATTTATATGCAATTGCTGCATACAGTATATGGAGAATTAATTTAGATTCGAAACCAACCAGCAAAATGCACAGAGGCTATTCTAATTTAAAAATGCAGAGCTCGTCATTGATATGTTCTATATGCAAGAAGAATGATAAGTTTGTTACAGACCCTGAATCTGAAGAGATTATTTGCAGCAATTGTGGTCAGGTTATCTCGGATAATATTCAGGGAAGTAATCGACCAGAATGGCATGGTTTCAGTATACTGCAACGGAACAGTAGAAGCAGAACAGGTATTCCAACTTCTCTAGCAAGGCATGACATGGGACTCGCTACTATTATTGGAAGACCTGACAGGGATGCTAGCGGGCAGAGAATAGATGCAGCTATGCGCTCCGCAATGGAAAGACTTAGAACCTGGGATTTAAGGACACAGGTTCATACTTCAACAGATAGAAATCTCATACAGGCGTTCAATGAGCTTGATAGATTAAAGGATAGACTCTGTCTCCCTGATCCAATAGTTGAAAAAACAGCCTATATCTATAGAAAAGCTCAGGAAAGGATGCTAATACGTGGCAGAACAGTATCTGGAATTTTGGCTGCAGCGGTATATATTGCATGCAGAGAATCTGGAACTCCAAAAACATTAAAAGATATATCTGAAGGAAGTAACGTTAAACTCAAAGAAGTTGCTAGAAGCTACCGAATGTTATATTTTGAGCTTGACCTAAAAATGCCTATTATCGATCCAATTAGATGTATTGCTAAGGTAGCAAACAAATCCAAACTTAGTGAGAAAACAAAACGACAAGCAGCAGAAATCATGAACATAGTTACTAAAAAAGAGTTCTCTGCAGGAAAAGATCCCATGGGCATGGCAGCTTCTATACTATATTTAGCAAGCCTTAAGAATGGTGAGAATATAACTCAAAAGCATATTGCTAATGCGGCTGGTGTAACAGAAGTTACTGTTAGAAATAGAGCAAAGGATTTAAAAGATAAATTTTTGATTTGAATTAGAGTGTAAAGTTCATTTTTTATTTTATGATTAATGCAATCTAAACATATATGAAAGATGAGATAGAACACTGTAAAGAGTAAAAAGCAGAGTTCCCTGTTACTATGCAGTACATAATATAAATCAAATAATATTATGATATTTATACATCAGACATCCAAACGCTCCTGTATATAGGAACCTTTGATTTCCTTGACTACATAGTTTATTGAAAAGGTTAACACTGCCTCCATTAACTATACTCTTCTTTATTTAGAAACCTATAGAAAATCAAATTTTTATTAATAAAGAGTATCTATTTAATAATACATGAATTCTTATACGAAAAAACGTGTGTCAATCATATTGATCTTGATTATCTAAGAAATTTCAAACCTCTTAAAATGTATTGCGATATACATAACCCTGATGAGCACTATCGAGGCAACTATACACAGATGTTTTCATCAGTGTACAAAGTGCGGCATATTATATGCATATGAGAATAAATCATTATGTAGGATGCCATTTAACTGTGGCAAATGCCCCCAATGTCATTTAGTATAAAATTTAGTGAGTGATCCCGTGGTCGCCAGTGTTATAAATTGTTGTACGTTCTACGAATTTCAAGATATACCTAATGCGCGTTTTTATTATTTCCAGCTGAAATAGCAGAGCATGTGCAACAATTAATGTTCTAAAATGTACTAGTGCTAATAACCTCTCGAGTATCTATTTCATCATTTTTTCCATTTGTTAATTAGATGATCATTTCAGCTATTAATTAATAGATGAAAAGAATGAGAGACTGAAGAATAGGCGGATAGATATAATAAATAACAAATACACAATTTCAGGAAGTTGTAGATTGGATTAAGAAGGATCTAAACTGTACGATTATCTTGCATGAGTATATTCAAAGAACACTAGTGGATTGTAAAATTTCATCAGATTGTCCCTGCTTTTTTTATGACATTACTTCTCATTCATCTTCTACTCTAGCATAATTGATGTTTGTCTGTCTTGATATAAGATCGCGGTTTTGGTATCTTATATGTTTCAATTTTTCTTATTTTTGACATATGAAAATTATGCTCATTAAGTAATATCAAAAAGTGTGTGTGTTTATTAGTTTAATATATACATAGAAGAAAATGTAAGAAAACTTGAACAATTATTCAATCTTTTATTGTAGATATTTAAATAACACATGATGTCTACAGGTTAGGCTAATTGAACACATAGCAATTATATAAAGTGACATTATAAGTCATACTAATGAATATCAAGGCCATTTATGTGGCTGCCGGAGCTATTGTTGCAGTAGCTGTGGCAATATTCCTAATTATGGGCACTGGGATTTTGAATAACGCTAATTTTAATAGAGACCAATCTAACCAAAATTCATCAAAAAATTCGCCACAGCTAATTAAACTTTCGATCAAAAATGTTACTGCCAAACCAATTGGTAGTAAAGCAGCTGATATTCAGGTGGTATTTGATGCCTATAATCCAAATAGGGGAACTGTAATTCTAGAGGCCATAACATATAACCTCTTTGCAAATGGTATTCGTTTAACTTCTGGCGATATTGGAGCAAAGCTTGAGGGATTCATAGCATCACAAGAGGGAGTTTATCCTATTATTGGCAATGGTACAGTAACCTTAAAAGATACGCAGGCAGTACAACAGAACGGCCTGACGGCTGATGGTTGGAGCAAAGTAGTCAATAGCAAAGCAAGTTACATAATAAATGGGACATATTCCTATAAGCAAACATCGAGCTTGCAAGCAACTGGGGAAGACAAGGACTTTAAATTGAGATTTCCTTGAGCATTTTTTATTAATACGGTTTTGGATTGGACTATAGAAATAGATAGAGGGGATATTTAGTTAGTAGAAGATCATATAGCGTTAATAACCCCAATATAGAGGCTAGCTAAGATGACTTCTTTTTTTCAAAGCCCAATAGGCCTTCTAGCGAAAAATTTGGAGGCTTCTTTTGTCTATAATAGCACCTCTCATAATACTTGCATTGTAAACATAAATCACATGGCTCCACTATAGGAACCTTGCTTTCTTTCAGAAGCGTGCTTAATATTCTTGCTCGTCGTATAATCTCTTCAAACATTCTATTATTTTTAGTGATTGAAAATTGTACAGTTTCCCCTTTGCTCGTGATATAAATAAGAATGCCCTCACTTTTGTTAAATGCAAACAGACAGGCATTGAGATAAAGTAGATCTCTGGGATGGGGAATTTCTGGAAGACTTGCTACAACTTCAAATCTCAAGACAAATTCATCGTTAGATATAACGTCCGCAGTGACCCCAAGTGTCAAATTATCAAGTTTGTATTCACCATTCACATTATTGAATGAGCGTCTTATACCATCCTTGAGCAGAATAGATATCTTTGTGGCATTATCAGAAGGAAGAGGATCTTTACGTTCATAATATGACAAACGTGTACAACGTGAAGCTTCAAAAGCATGTATTATGCTAGGATCGTTCTTGTTTACATTCGGATAAATGTCCCCATATACTTCTTCAAATGTCTTTTCTATTATTCTTTTTATGTCTCTATCGCCCAGCATATTATACAGTTTAGCATTTGGAATTATATATACTTGGAAAAGCAAATTTATCTAAAAAGCAAATTTTGATGCAATCACGATTCATATCATGATAACAATAACAATATCTGTAAAATATATAGTATATACTTGATGCTAGAGTACTTATCACCTAACCGATTAGATTAGAAAAGAAAAAATTATTATCATTAGATAGTCAAGGTCTTTGTAAGGGAAAGGAAAGAAGGTGGTACAATAAAAAAAGATCGTAACAATAGAATGTAACATAACACCATAGATAAAATATAATACACTAAAGATGGATTTAAGAATGGATTTAAAATCCTGATCTTATTGGATCTTCTGGCTTCATCAATTCACGCAATAGTGTTGTTGCATAGGATCCTTTTGGTAGTTTAAAGTGCAGTATAAGTGAATCCATATATGAGAAATCCTTACACCAGAGCGGTGCTTGTCTGAATCCCCCTGGTGCGCTTAATTCTTGCATTTCCTTTATGTAAAAGTCTTTTTCTGTTATAGATTCCTCCTGCATTATCCTTCTTGTTATGACTTCGAACCTTCCCTTGTTAGGCTGGAAAGTATACCCTACCAGCCGAATTGCAGGGGCCACATCTGAAGCAAAATCTGTATTGGAGTTATACTTTCTTATCTTTCCAAAAATTAGTTGGCCTTTCATTTCAAAACATAGATCGCCTTCCTTACATGCAGATATATTCTCTCTGTCTAAAATTGCAATACTTAGGCAATTGTTGAAAAGGTAGGCCTGATAAGCCTGAACAAATAATCTACGGATGACAATTGGTATGGATCGCAATGCTGCCACAGATCCTCTGCCATTTATCAATGCAGATATCACCTGGTATTCAATATCCATTCCTTTTGGAAGTTGTTTAAGAATTTGAGAATAGTTTTTTGGATCACGACTTTTCTCCCGGATTTCTCTGGTTCTTGGAGAATCGTGTTCTGTTGTATAAGACAATAGAAGCTCTATGGCCTTTTTAAAATTCCGCTTAACAATTTCTCTTCCTACAAGATGAGTGATCAATCTTTTACTGCCAAATCTTTGCAATCCATAAAAATTTGCAATGTTTCTTAGTTGTGGAACAAAATCAGAGATATCCGAAGATTTTGTGTTATTAATAGTGATTGTAAAATCATTTCCATAAAGATAAGCCTTTCTTAAAGGCATTTTACTAAATCCCTTCAATACTAGAAGCGTATGCTGAGTTTTTGCTTCTCTTGTTATGTTCCTTGTTGTTTGCTCAGAACTAGCATATTGTTTTGTAGTGGCCTTTGAATCCTTGATCCCTAGGATTTTAAGTCTAATACCAAGCGCTCTTTTTATTTCAAAAAGGGCGTGATTTGAATCGATGTTTCTTTTGTCTAAAATATATAACGGAAATTTATGAGTATGATTTTGTACTAGTGATAAATCAGTAAGAAAGGAATCATCTATTATTTCAGACACTCTGAAGCTAGTATAGTTTTGTTTTATAAAACCGCATATTCCATCAAAGTCAGTACAGTAGCAGTGTATTCCAGCAAGGTGATCTATTTTTGGAACATAATACATATTCATTAGTTACAAATACGCAAGAAACCTATAATAGCCATTATAAAATACAGCTTGTATATTGATTTTTGTCCTTTGTTGTCCCTTTTTTATCTTTTTTAATAATTAATTATTTAGAAACAATTCCATATATCGTTTCTTGACTGTCATGGAATGTAAGGATATACAAATACAGAGTTCAGTAACTCCAATCCCACATGAAGTATTTTATAATCAAAATCTATAGTCTCCATATAAGGTCTGTTCGGTATTTGTATATAGCGTTGTAAAACGTTATTATTATCAACTATATATTTCGATAAATATTATATATTCTGTTTAAACAACTATTGAAATTGCATAATATACACCACTTTAAGGCGTTAAATAGTATAGTATTAGCAATAATTGATGTACATTAGAACTAAGGCTTTGGGACTCTGGTTCCAATAGAAACATACTACGTTAAAACAGACAACCGGAGCATTCTTGATACTGTATCGTTAAGTTCAATTGCAGCATTCTTTTCATTTGAATCAGTAATTTGGCTAATGTAATACTCAACTAAGTCTTCAATTATGACTTGCGTCACGCCATCTAATGCAGCACGAACTGCTGAAACTTGCTGTACTATATCAGGGTAACCTTTCGTCTTCAATCATTTCATTCTCTTGTCTATTAATCCATTGTTGTTTTTATCTAAGGGCCGTGGCCATAGTCATGTGAGCAGGATAGAAATCTGTTACTCTTTTACAGTTCTGTATTAATATTCATTAAATTATCTTCTAATTCAAGAAAACCTTAATAATAATAACAATAAAAAAACTACATATAGTTGAACTCTAAAGAGATAGCAGTAATACTGGCTGTTGCTGTTATGGCAAACGTTTCATACATGCAATTATTTCAACCAGGAGAAGGACAACTACTACCAAATCCACAAACACCATCACCATCATCATCACCACCAGTGTCTTTGCCATTACCTGGTAACGCCTCTTCGCCATTACCTGAGGGCGCTGTAACAATAACATCACCTACAGCAGGTGAACAAGTACCCATAGGACAAGATCTTACAGTAACAGGAACTTCCATAGCCAACTCTGATTCTGGTTGCAAAATCAATGTTAATTTAAATCGTGCAAGACCATCTCAACCAGCCACAGCAACTGGACCTGGCGGACCCGATGACTACTCAGAGTGGAGTGCAATACTCACTTCTAATTATACATCAATTCAAGAAGGGGAAAACAGGATAGGCGCAAGAATATCTTGCGGAAGTGACTCTACTTTGAGACAATTTACAAGTGTAAATGTGACAGGGGTACCACCCTAGTCATCATCTGTTTCTCCTGTCTCAACAGAACAACAACAGTAACAAAATCAGTAACATGCAATAACGACTTCAGTGGTTTGTTATTATTTGGTTCCAATAGAAAAGAAAAGATGTACTACAACATACACAAAATTGTACTTATCAAATGATGGTGTCACTCGTCTGAGTTGTTGTTATTATCAAGGATGTATATCATCTACAGGCTTGAATACTTGGATGTTATTGTTTCCTCTATCTGAAACGTAAACATATCCATTAGAATCTACAGCAAGGTGCTCTGGATCTACAAATTGGCCATCACCGGTGCCAGCTGAGCCCCATTTTGTAATGAATTTGCCATTACTGTCGAATTTTTGGACGCGTGGAATATGATTTCCAGTTGCATCAGCCTGTGGGTCGTTAACATATATGTTATTGTATTTGTCTACAGCTATATGTTCCATGTGGGAAAATTGGCCGTCGCCAGGTCCTTCAGAACCAAACTTTAAGAGGAATTTACCATTACTGTCGAATTTCTGAACACGAGCATTGCCTCGATCATTTACAATAATATCCCCGTTATTATCAATCACAACAGAAACAGGCACAATAAACTGCCCATCTCCAGGACCTTTAGTGCCCCAGCTCATAATAAATTTACCATTGATATCAAATTTTTGGATGCGGTTATTATTAGAGTCTACAACATAAACAAATTTTAGATCTTTATCTACAGCAACCATTCTTGGTCTCTCAAATTGTCCTTCTCCTGCACCAAGCGAACCAAACTTTAGCAGAAAGTTACCATCCTTATCAAATTTCTGAATACGTGCATTATCTCTATCAGCAACCCAAACATTACCTGCCGAATCAACATCTACACCATATGGCGTATGAAATTGGCCGTCGCCAATACCTAAAGTACCCCATTTCTTTATGAAGGTTCCATTTTTATCAAATACTTGTACACGATTACCATCTCTGTCTAGAGTATAGAGATATTTCTCTTGAGGATCAAAGTCTAAGTCATGTGGACGCTTAAATTGTCCATCTCCGGTACCTTTAGAACCCCATTTCTTAACAAACACATATTCTTTAGCTAGATGGAATGCATTTGCTGCTGAAAAGAGTAATGATGATGACAAAAACGAAAAAACAATCATGGATGCTATTATTGTCAGTAATAATGACAATGGTAAAGAAGTGCCTGGGTAATGATGGTGGTGACAGCAATTCACACTCCTATAATCATTATTATTATTTATTTTCATTACGTTAACTGAAGGCTAAGTTTCCAGCTGACATATATAACTTAGCTGGTGACATAGTTCTAGACGAAAATGTTACCATGACAACAAAGGATACACAAAGACAAAAGAAGAGAAGTAACTATTACCACCATTATCATGCATTACAGTATTTATCGCGTAGCTATGACCATATATATAATATCATATAAAGTATAAACTAAATTGAACAATTCAATTAGTTTTCGTCCAATTGTAGTATTTGCTGTTATTATTGCTCTGACGCTTGTTATTGTTACTTTTGAAATATCCTTGTCGACTAGTGTTACAACATATGGACAGCGGAATCAGGTCGACACCACAAACAGCAGCAACAATAAGGTCGTAATTCTAACTTTTGGTGATACTCATAAAAGCCAATTTTATACAGCCAAACCAATACTGGATAAATATGGATTTAAGGCAAGTTTTTTTATTACTTGTAGTTATGCAGGAGATCAAAAGAAAACGCGGCATTTGAGTTGGGATAATATACTTGCATTGCAAGAAGATAGGCATGACATAGAGTCAAAAGGCATGACTCCAGTAAACTTAAATAAATTATCTTCAAAAGCTTTGGATTTTGAAACTGCCAATTCTAAACAATGCTTGGAAAATCATGGTATTAATTCACCTAATATATTTGCAGCAAAATATGGTAACGTATGGAATAATCGAACTGTGATAGATGTAATATCTAAACATTATGGGTTTGCAGATAACGGATTTGCTCAATTAATGTTTTTGCATTGTGATGGATACAAAAAGAAGTCTCCAAGTCAAACCGATTGTAGAACGTATACTGATAACAGTGAGCTAACATATGCAAATAAATATTCTATAAGAGAAGGAAGCCATAACTCTTGGGATGAGCAATATATGCACAACGATCAAATTATATTTCAAATGTTTGTACAACAAGTGAATAGTGGAATTGCATTTAACAACAAAATAGTAATGCTTGATGCAATTCCAATAGTTGCTTATCATAGTATAGATAATAACAAAGATCCTTTCAGCACAAATGTAAGCTTGTTTGCTGCTGAAATGAAATATCTATATGACAATGGATTTAAAGTAATACCAATGTCTGATTTAGGATATGACCAAAGAACAAACTACATGTATATAAAAAAACAATCAGAACAATAGAATAATAGATAAGAGACTGAAATAACCGTACCAGTTATGCTAACTTGGGTTATTCTAGACTAACTAAGTTAGCTAAGCTTTTTGAATGTCTTTAGGGGAACTTTTGATAATCTTTGTTAGCTAACTTTCCGGCCCGGGCAGCGGAGGAGCTATTGACTGTGCTTCCGGACCTGTAGTTGTATTTGCTGATGTTATTGTATTTGTAATGGTTTTTGGAATTCTGCATATCTTTGATTCCGTTGTATTCACGAAGTTAAGTTTGGGATTATTAGGATCACGTATTGCTGCCTTTTGTTCTGGCGTTATTGATGATGTGCTATTACTAGGTCCTGAGCTATACCAAAATTTGGAAATCCGGTTAATGCTAATATAGTTGCAGCAAGGATTATAGATATAGATATAACACTTAAACGTGCTTTTTCTCTTATCATGATTTGTTGAATATATCCTATTATTAGCATGGCATATATCATTTCATAGATGAAATACCTCGGCTAAGTAACCTTGGCTAACTAATCACTTGGAATCGCAGTGCCAGACACATTCTCATCATATGTTGTATTTATCAAATAGACATTCCCTGAAGCATCAATTCTGATATCATGTGGATCCTTAAAGTGACCCCAACTTTTAATCAATGTACCATCCGGGGAAAACTTCTCAACACGATGATTTCCTGAATCAGCCACAAATATATTACCAGAGGAATCAACTGCTACACCATGTGGACGATGGAAAAATGGACCTTCACCACGGCCTTCAGAACCAAACTTTAGGAGGAATTTACCATCTGGAG
>JBJMFM010000228.1:0-5841 GCA_045808425.1 Nitrososphaeraceae archaeon
GAGTAACTGAAGTGTATGCAGGAGCAGTTAGTAGTGTCACAGATAACACAGTTGCTGCAGCAAGGCTTGTAAATAACACTGTATTTTCAAACCTACACGCTTTCAAAACATCTATCCAGAACACAAGAGATAATCTAAAACAATTCTCTAGAATAGGTGTTAACGCAGCAAGAACATATGAGCAAACATCAAGAGATACTACAAGTGGTTTCTCGTCATTATAGAATGATGATATCGAAGTAACTTTAACTTCCAAGAACGAAAGAAAAGAGACTAAGAATAGGAAAAAAGGCTTTTTTCGTAACTAAAAATGTAGCCTCTATATTATTTTATTTTATATCATCAACTTATTGTTAGAGTTGTATCTATCTTCTTTGATTAGAGATACCCAAAATCTTTTAATGATTCAATTTCACTGGTTAGGCCGTTAACAAATGTTCAGTCTGAGGCATCTTAATTAGCCTCTTCTTTAGTTTGAACAGTTCACTGCATCTTTTGGGTGGGCGAATCTCTTAAAGCACAGGAAGAGGGAGTTTTTCTTTAATAGACAGGGCCTTTCAAATATGGCGTCCAAATACAATTTGGAGAATAATGCGTATTAAATTAACAATTTATTTGGACATTAGTATGTTATCAGATTAACAGATTTATAGTATTAAGGAAAATTACTATGATTTGTGGACTTTATGTATAGATAATTGTTATTTTCGTCATACGCCAGATCAGCCATGGTCAACACTTTAAAGCCATTATCATGCAAATACTTCATTTCTGCATCAAATAGATTCAAGGTTGTATCAACCGGTCTGTTGCTATAGCTTAAATCAGGATATGTCACAATCGTATGATATATAATTATAGGGATTGCCCTTACTATCCCATCCCTGTTATAATTATTTTGCATGTTAACAGCTGTAATGAATTTCTCAAACATCTGAGAATTGTTATACTCCTGGCGAACAACCGTACAAGTGCCACGACTACTACTACTAACAGAGCAGTCACGTTCAATGTGTCTATGAGCCCAGCTATTAATGGAATATCTATTTGCAGGAGTTAATGTTCCATTGCTAAAATATGCTCTACAATCTGTGTGATTAATCTTCTCATTATTGTTACCAATACTACTACCGCCGCCATCACAGTGCAAGAAAGTAAGTGCAGACTTGCTGTCAGTTCTGGCTAGATTATAATATTTGGCGACTGTATTTACAACTGCGGAATTATTAGATCCTTCGCCATATGGGTATGCAAAAATTGTCGAATTGATTCCATGGTTAATTAAACACTGTTGTGATTGCCCTATTTCATAATCCAAATCTGCAGACGATAATGATCCATTTATGTGTGGGTGATTCATAGTGTGCGCTTCTATATCCATACCATCTTGTTGTAATGCTGCTATATCTTTCCAAGTAGTTGTTATATCTGAATTATGATGTCCTGCTTCTACCCAGTTGCAGACTTCAAAGAATGTTGCTTTAAATCCATACTTGTCTAGGATTGGTTTGGCATACGTATATTGGCTTTTATGCGAGTCATCAAAATTTATAATTACAACTTTGCTATTATTATGATTATTACTGCTCTGACTACTACTATTCGTGTTTCCATACGAATACTTTGGGATCGATGCTATTGAATTATTGTTATCATCATTAGATTCATTTGCTTTGATTATCATACTGTTTTGAGTTTTTTCAGATGATGATTGTATTTTAGGGAAATAAGGAAGCTGGCTATAAGCTGGGATAATGACAAAAAAACCACATATGGCAATAATCAATATGATAGTAATAGTGGTAGTAGTAGTAGTAGTATTATTTTTAGTCATAAGATTCTACGCCAAATTCTATAGTTAAATCTAATACTAGTCGAGTATATTAGCTAGTGGATTTAATATTTATGTGGACCTTTTTAGATTTCTGCAAGCCTTTCTATTTCAAGCATCTCTTTACATTCTTTGCTACTCCGTGTTAGCATTAGCTACGTTGCGCGGCATGGGCAAAATAACTCGTATTGCAAATGTAAACTTCATATTCTATAGTATTTTTGCCAAAAATGTAATTGCCTACACCAAAGGATATTTCTTAGAGCAATCCTCTCACATAGTTTCTACAAACCAGTAGGGAATATGTTTGGCAAAAAATGATGTCATTCTGATCCTAAGTTAAATTACTTGAACTGCAGCAATATCAAGTCGTACGATAACGCCAATCATTTTTGTCACTTCTACTGCTATGAAGAATCGCAGGGTAAATTGTCATCTTTCTGAAGCTTAGAATTACATTGCACTTGATAGCCACCCCAGATTAGAGTCATGTTCGAAAATGACTGTAAACATATTTGAAAAATCATTACAACTGACTCAGATATTGTATCTTTAAAGTCAAAGTTCCGTAATAACTATAATTAATAATAGAACATTTAGCCATTATATTTTATATAGAATAGTACAATTGAATCGTAGATGACAGCGTCATCTTCATCTTTTAATACAAGATCTGAAAGGACAGAAGTAGTTTATGGTACTGAAAATACAACCAACGTAATTTTGAATTTTTTATATAATGCAGGGGCAAAGATGGACATTTGCGCAGATTCTATCTGGCCGTCCGTAGCAATGGGAATTGATGTTTTTAAAAAAGCTCTCATCAATATCAAGGATAGAGGGATAAGATCAAGGTATGTTACTGATATTACAAGAGATAATCTTCCTTATTGTAAAGAAGCGATGAAATTTGGTGAGCTTAGACATTTAGATGGAATTAAAGGTAACTTTGCAGTTAGTGAAAAAGAGTATATGGCTTCTGCTACCATGCAAGAAGCAGAGCTTTTACAACAGGTAATATACAGCAATGTAAAGGAAGTACTAGAACAGCAACAATATGTCTTTGATTCATTCTGGAAGAAATCTGTGGCTGCTGAGAACAGAATAAGCGAGATTGAAGAAGGAGTGGCATCAGACGTTATAGAAGTCATCCAGAATGCTTCTAGAGTGAAGACTCTATATTTTGAAGTTATAAAATCTGCTAAAGAAGAAGTATTAGTTATATTCCCTACTCCTAATGCTTTTATACGCCAGGAAAAGCTTGGAGTAATACAGGCGATAATTGAAGTCTCTGGAAAGAATAATCTAAAAGTTAGAATATTGATGCCTGCTCATAATATATCTGAACATTCATTACGAAACTTAAAAAGATGTGATCGATATCACAATGGCAATATTGATGTAAGATATATCGAAGTAACGTCAGGTACCAAAGCAACAATTTTACTAGCAGATAGAAAATTATCATTAGTGATGGAGTTGAAAGACGATTCTAAAGATACTTTTGATGAGGCCATAGGATTATCAACATATTCTAATAGCAGACCTGGCGTATTATCTTATGTTTCTATATTTGAAAACCTATGGAAGCAAACTGAATTATATGAGCAAGTTAAAGACGCGCGAGACTCATTAGCCCAATCAAATAAACAACTTGAAGAAGCAAATGAACAATTGAAAATCCATGACAAAATGCAAAAGGAATTTATCAATGTGGCTGCTCATGAGCTGAGAACTCCTATTCAACCAATAATTAGCTCAGTAGGTATTCTTCGTTCACGGAAAGGGAACATAAAAGTACAGGAGCTAGATAATTCTTTAGACACTATTGCTAGAAGTGCACAAAGATTAAAACAACTCTCGTCAGATATATTAGATGTCACAAAAATTGAAAGTCATTCGCTAGAGCTAGAACGCGAGCAGTTTAATCTTAATGAAGTATTATCTAACACTGTAGAAGATTATAAAAAGCAAATTACAAAATTCAATATTGATATAAAATTGTTATTTATACCATATGAACATATAATAATGGTAGAAGCAGATAGATATAGGATTATCCAGGTTATTTCTAATATACTAAACAATGCTATCAAATTTACAAGGAAAAGAGGAGGAATAGTAACTGTGGAAGCTCAAAAGAAAAATAATGAAATAAAAAATAACCAGGCTGTTGCTATGGTTAGCAGTAGTACTACTACTGGCAGTGGTATAGATCCAGATATCATGCCTAGGTTATTTGAAAAATTCGCTGCAAAATCATTTCAAGGAACAGGTCTAGGATTATTCATTTCCAAGAATATTATTGAAGCGCATGGAGGTAAAATATGGGCTGAAAACAACAATGACAACAACGCTGATGGTGGACAAAATAGAAAAGGTGCTATATTTTACTTTACTCTACCAATTGTCAGTAATCAAAATAAAACATTAACTGCAAGTAGTATGCAAAAAGAGGATAAGGAGGAGGACAACAACAACATCCCAATATCTACACAGGCATCTGATAAATAATGGCTGAGATAGAAAATAATAATAACAATATCAAAAACGTAAGTAGCAAAGGAAAAAAAATCATGATAGTGGATGATGAACCAGACATCACCTAGATGCTGAAAATTGTTTTAGAAGATAATGGATTTGAAGTAGATGCATTTGAGGATGCTATTGCTGCATTAAAGTACTATAAAGCTAGTCTATATGACCTATTAATCCTAGATATAAAGATGCCAGAAATGGATGGGTTTGAACTTTATGATGAGATAAAAAAGATAGATGACAAAATGAAAGTCTGCTTTCTTACTGCAAGTGAAATGTATTATAACAAGTTAAGAAAAGACAAGTATTCCTCATTAGATAAGGACCTATTTATTCAAAAGCCAATTGAAAATGAAGAGCTTGTAAATATAGTAAATAAAATATTAAATTCATAAATAAATATCACTAAATAATAGCGTGTTGATGAAGGCAGTTATTTAATTTGATCATAATCTCGCCAAATTGAAGTTGCTTATTATAAGAGCACCAGTGATTCTTTATTTAAGAATAGCAATAACGTAAACAGTCATAATATTCTTTGTAGTGAATTGGAGCTGAATGCGAGAATTAAAATAATGTTATATCTTGTTTGGTATCACACTATGTAATGATACTAAAATCAGATACATCTGATTTCATCATGGGCTAAAATAAAAAGCAGTAGTGTATTGCTGCTGCACAAACTCAATTGGCATATGTGAAATATTGTTGTCTTTGGCTTGAGTATCTATGCATAATGCTACGTTTTAATATGAGCAATAGAATTTGAAATTACCTTGAAAATAGGTATTACACTGCCACAAGCTGGTCAGCAGGCCACAAGAGGAAATGTAATACAAATGGCAAATTTAGCTGAAAAAGAAGGTTTTGATTCTCTATGGGCTTTTGAAAGACTTCTTTGGCCTATAAATCCACAGACGCCGTATCCTGCTACACCAGACGGAAGTCTTCCTATTCAGTATCAAATAATGTTAGACCCATTAGAAATACTTACCTATGTAGCTGCAAATACAAACAAAATCGCACTAGGTACATCTGTAATAGATATGCTATTCCATAATCCTGTAGTATTGGCTAGAAGATTTGCAACACTTGATGTCTTATCAGAAGGAAGAGCTATAGCAGGATTTGGTATTGGCTGGTCTAAAGATGAATACCAAGCATCTAATATCCCATTTAAAGATAGAGGAAAAAGAGCCGATGAGTATATTCAAATACTAAAAAAGGTATGGACAGATGATGTTATTGAGTTTAAAGGTAAGTTCTACAATATTCCTGCATCAAAAATAGGACCTAAACCCATCCAAAAACCACATCCCCGGATTTATATAGGAGGGCTTAGCCCAAACACATACTCAAGAATTGTAAATTATGACGCAAATGGCTGGCTCGGTGTGATCGCGGGACCTCTTGAATATCTTGACAGTACTATAAAGACCATAAGAGATATAGCACATAAAGCAAACAAGGAT
>JBJMFM010000229.1:0-20136 GCA_045808425.1 Nitrososphaeraceae archaeon
CTACTGACAGGATTTATCATTTATTAGAAAGATTATCTTCAAGTCCTGATTTCACTTTTGGTACGCGGAAAAAGCACACCCCCTAGCCGACCAATTTACGAACCATGACCACAGACCAATATATGCCACTCAATTTATGAGCTACAAGTAGTAAAATGCATTCCATTGTTGCATATCAAAGTAACGCGTTCTTTGCGCATCATGCTTTTTTTGTACCTAAATAAAGAATTAGCTATTTAGACTAAAATCACGTGTATTATTGGAGGAAAAATGTAGTGATGGTGTGTAGTATTAGTTTCTCATAGCAAATTACTCATTATGACCATCCATCATTATATGAGAATAAACTAGATACTGCTTTTTACAGATTTATTTGGTGTATATATAGAAGTGTAACTCATCTCTAACTAAGAAGGAAATAACCCGATAGAAGAAAAGGAAGTTCCAAAGACCACAGCCTACAGACGGAGAGGGATGATAATCCAATGGCTGGTTGGTCGATGGATTCCGTTTTTGGAATATGTTGTTGTTCCAACTAAAAGAGATAGCATATATACAACCTCCAGTAAGGGAGGGTTACACTTCACTGAAAACTTTACTATTAATTTTCAATCGATAAAGCGACGGGGAGAGATAGCCCACCGCTTTAGAGGTTTAAATCCCTCAAGTTGCCTGAAACGCAGTGGGTAGATATTTCCTCTACCGTACCAAAAAAACTGATACCAATAATATTTATAAAATTTATCCATCGTACGACGAAAAAAGAACTGATAAAAATGAGTCAATTCGACGCGAACTACACAAAACCAAAAATAGTAAAGGTTATGATTAACTTGCATTATTATTCGTTAATTTATGAATTGTTATCAACAGAATTTGTGGCAGTCCATTGGGAGTAGTGCTGATACCTGCGCTGAAATGGCTTCCTAGGCTGAGGAGATTTAAGCTATGGGTTTTGCATTCAAGCAAATGTATAGTATATATATAAATATATATCTTCATAAAAAATTGGAGCTAGTTCTAGTTGATACAGGTATAATAATAAATAGTAATAACAATATGTATAGATTGTTTAGTATGAGTCGCACAAATTTGATTTTTACAGTATTCCCAATTCTAGTTGCCATACTAGTCTTTGGTATTTGGAGTAACATCTATGTATATGCACAACAGTCGCCTTCACCTCTACCATTGGCATCTCCAGCATCACAACCATCATCATCACCGCCAGCTCCTGCTAGTTCACCTAGTGCTACTACAATATCATCAGAACTTAAGGCAAAAATGTGTGACCCTAGCAATCCAAGTCTTAAGGTAGTTAATACAACTGAATCGAATATATGCGGTATTCCAAAAACAATAAAAAATACGATAGCTACAACAACAGTAGCAGCGCCATCACCACCACCACCAACAGTAGGAGTATCATCTCCATCAACACCAAAAACAACTACTGCAAGAACAACAACAATTGCTGCTAGTGCCGATGCAAATGAACAGAAGCAACAGCAGCGTCCTGTGGATGTAGTTAATAATAATCCTGCCTCTGCATCGAACGGCGCAGGAAAAACGGTAGATCAAGTTAGCAGCTTAGGCAAAAAGCCAGTATCAGCTATAGCGCCACAGGCAAATGCTATAAATCAACAACAACAACCAACAACAACTAATCTGGTAGTTTTACAAAATACAAGTAATGGAACAGCTTTACAGAACTATACTTTCGCTTCAATATCAACAGCGACTCCTGGTAAACTAATGTATCTTGGCTATAATGGTAGCACTACTAGTACGACTACCACTACTACAGATCGCGATTCTAAAGATAATGATAATTCGGATTCCAAATCGTCCAATGATCATCATAGTGGTGATAGCAGCAGTAGTAGTAATAGTCAGAAAGATTCGGCGGATAGAAATCATAGTAATAGCAATTCTAAAGATAAGAGCAGTAATGATGCGAAATCATCTGATCATAATAACAACAATAATAACAATAACGATGATGGCAGCAAGTCAGATCATAAAGACCATGATAGCAATGGAAGTAATAAAGGAAAGAACGAAAGCGGCAGTGGTTCAAAAGGGCATGACAATCAGAAAGGCGGAGATAGCAGTGGCAGTAGTAAAAGTAGTTCTAATGGCGACGACTAGTCATCGCAGTTAGAACCTAATTTTTTGATAGTGTTTAGATGTACCTCACCTTGGAAGGAATTATCGCTCAAGTATACCGAAAAAATATATCATCATTTCCAAAATATAACCTACAATAAGGATTATCTATGGCCGCTCTGATCCCTGTCAAATAGATCAAATAGGTCATCTACAGTCTGTACACAAACAATGCTATTATGACGTAAGCAATAATAATAAACTTGATAAACTAGTTAGATTAGATTAACAATAATCAAAACATTAAACAAAAGGCTTATTGGTCGGGCCAGTGCCTTATAAACTCTAATGCTTGTGCATTTGCAATATCCAGTGCATCAAAAATAAAAATGAAGCTGCCTTTTACGATAACTTTTTTTAACACAATAATATGTCTATTAAGCTAAAGGATAGACGGTTCAGCTTATCCTTTTGATTAATACCAACAACTCATGATTATATATCGCTTTATCCTTTAACTATAACTTAGTGTATAATCGGTTATTGATATGCATTGGAACCGACTACGCCTAAAACATGATCTCTTCACTATGCTAAAATCATAAATCCCTCTCTAAATGAGTTAAAGTATTCATCACTACTCAGATAATGCGCGGCTGTCAAATTAGCGAAGAGAAATATGCTACCTGCACGTGTCCACATTAAAAATAGGGATCATTCATAACCTAATACTGCTGGTACAAGCACATAAACGATGAATAAGCGGTACTGGATCACAATAGCCACGATCAGCACAGTTTTTGCTATTGGCATTATAGTTTATTATGCATACATTCAACTTATTCAAATGCGTCCTTCTGTTGTGCCTCCACCTATTGCGAAACACACATTCAAAGTAAAAGAGATTTATCCAACAAAGGTAGCCGGAAGAGAATGGTTTATCGATATGGCAAATCCGCAAGCTGACAAACTATTTGATCCGGATTCTCCGATATCTAAGGAAGCAGATGGTTCATGGAAAGTTGGTGATAAAGGTGATGGGAACAGCAATGAAGATAAAGTTAGAATGAAAGTTCCCACACCAGAAGGCGAGTCGGAGTGGAAAAATGTAGAGATAACAGGATATGTAAAGGTGTTATGGGCAGATTCTCCTTCTGACCACGTTGACTGGTACACAAGAGGGGGAAGACACAGTAGCAGTGCACCATGTGAGGGATCGGCTCTAAAAGGTTGGATATCTGTTGACGGCACTGTATCGTGGATAAAAGAGATATGGCATACTGGCGGCTATACCAAAGCTAGAGATAGGCATAAAGCTATCGAATCCATTTTAAACAGATGGATAGGCTGGAAGGTTATAATATATAATATTGATAATAATACAGCTGTAAAGATGGAGTCGTATATTGACGACAACGATAACAATAATTGGAGAAAAGTATCTGAAACTGTCGACAATGGCGGATGGTTCGCTAGGAGTTCAGACGAAGAATTTTATAGCGCCGACTGTGGAAGACCAAAGGACTATGTAATGACAAATTCTGGTCCACTGGTAACATTTAGATCAGATAACATGATATGGGATTTTGCCGACTTGAGTGTCAGAGAGGTTCAGCCGCCGTCATAGTAGAATGCTATTGTTCGATTAATTATGACTTATTTAGCATAACTATCAGGAGAACACTTAATGTGATGAAGTTATTAATTATTTATTTACTAGTAACCGTGAATGGTATTCAGGATTACTCACAGATGTCTTTTGACAAGTATGCCCACAAACCACAAGTTTATCATACAAAATAAAACGGGTCCTGCTGTACGACTTTAACTCTTGGCCCTTCATGTTGCAGCTTACAGCGAAACTCCATAATCTCTTTTCGTCATTAGGAATATTGCTATCTTGATTGATTATAACATATATTGAGCATTCCTTCTCCAATCCGACTAAATCCTGTCTACTCCAGATTGACCTGTCGACTAGGCAGCATATTTAAGCAAAACATAGAATATGTTCACATTGCCACTGATTAATCATAGTTACTATTGACAAAAGTAAAAGAACCTTTTTTTGAATTTGTATTCTATATATGATGATGAAAGAAGAAGACGACATCTCCAAAATTGCTGTCAACACAAAAAACATAAAGAAATTACAGAACGACATAATAGCAATGATAAGGCAAGTGCTAGATCTTAATACAAGACCGCAAGAAGCAGCAAAGATATTAGAAGGTCTAATACAGACAATATCATCATCACAAGAAAAATGGCACTATTGATTTTAGTTATTGGATGCTATTTTAGCTAGAGGATCTGAACAGTTCACTAAGAGAAAGAGACAAGGTAAAAGACGATGCCATAGCATATTATCAGATCAACTTTTGGCTATATCCACAAGACTACAACAACAACTGGTATAATTTCTACAATCAAACAAAGCCGTTAGTAGCTTCTTCCTATTCCTTCTCTTCAGCAAAATCTTATTCCATGAAACTAGAAGATAATCATCAGCAGTATTTTTTCAACTGTTGTGACAAAAATTATCGTATAAACCAAATATACGCTGGAAATTAAGGCAAGCTGTTGTTAATAGTAATATATCAACAGTTGATTTTACTTTGCTTTTGCAGGATTTTCAATAATTAACAGTGACACCTGTAATAGATTTACGTGGACCAGATTAGCTAATGCAACGGGTTAGGCAAGGAAATCCACATCACAGGATTGATAAAATAATCTGTGCCATAGACTAAATCTAAGCTTAACACAAGATTATGTTATCATGTTCTATTGAGCCTCCGCCACAGTATGGACAATACCTTGCATTACTTCTAGTTGATATTCCAATTACTTGGAATTTTATTTTACAACTATTACATACAAATGTTGTCGCCATCATAATGTAGCGGAAAGTACTATCAACTCTTTATTATATGCATGCTAGTCGTTGTCAACAAAACCTTCTCATAGGCAGTTTGTTATCTCATAGTCATAGTACTAATAAGGCTAAATATGACAGTACCTGCATCATTTATGATGAAGGTAGTTTGTGTAATAATGCTACATCAAGTCAGGTACATGCTACATTTTGTAATGATTGTGTGAGAACAAGTCCTACAATATCATATGTTATTGGTATAATTAGTATTTGCATCGATATCTCTCATTTTTATAATCTCTGCCAGTTTAGTGATTCAAGCTTTGGCACTGCAGCCGCCCCCATCAAATCCTACCCATCCTCCTACTCATGTAAATAGAAGGGAAGTAGCCATTTGCAATATCTCACAAGGAATCCTATAAATTACCAGACAATAACAATAGATTCCTCTGCTGTACGGTTTTATCTGAGAAATCATTCTGGTGATACTCTTGGAGCATGTATAGCAACGGAAGCAGCAGCAGAATAACCAATAACAGAGAGATCCATTGCCATCAATAATCATCCTCAAACCAATAATCATTAAACCAGTTGAAATAGGTGTATGAATTTCTTTCCCTTACGATCAATAGAGATCCAGGACTTTGCCGTGTTGTAGATAATCCAGAACTTGAATCTCCAAACTTGTTGATAATAACATAATCGAAGTGTCGAGTATGTATATATTCTTATATTTTTAATGATGAATAAATCAAATCAAAGACAGCTCAACATCAAATGCAGTAATAAAAAAAGTACTATCACTTCAGCCTTGATCGCTCAATTTTGGGTTACATTCTTAACTAGGAGGATATTGTTTGGACAAACAAGTAAGAGTAAAATGATCCAAGTTTGTGGCTATGCAGCTCAGAATGCCAAATCACCACTGGCTCAATACTCTTTTGAGAGACGTGAGCTCCGAGACTACGACGTTATGATTGACATTCATTACTGTGGGATTTGCCATTCTGATATCCATCAGGTAAACGATGAGTGGGGCGCATCAACATTTCCAATGGTCCCAGGACATGAGATCACCGGGATTGTTTTGCAAATAGGAGAAAAAGTAACTCGATACAAAGTGGGTGATAGGGTAGCTGTCGGCAACTTTGTTGATTCTTGCAGGAATTGCGGCCCTTGTCATGAAGGCCTTGAGCAGTATTGTGTGCAGGGAGCGACTTGGACTTATAATGGATTCGAAAGGCAGGATGGGGAAAAATCTATCCCTACTCAAGGAGGCTATTCTAACAAAATAGTTGTTGATGAAAACTATATCCTTTCAATTCCTGATAACCTTCCTTTGGATAGCGCAGCACCTCTTCTTTGCGCGGGTATAACGCTCTATTCTCCCCTGCTCCATTGGAAAGCAGGCCCTGGAAAGAAAGTCGCCATCATAGGTCTTGGCGGGCTGGGCCATATTGGAGTAAAAATTGCACACACGCTTGGTGCCGAAGTTACAGTGCTGAGTCACTCTCTTAAAAAACAAGTTGAAGCCAAGAAACTTGGAGCCGATAACTTTTATGCCACATCCGATCCAAATACTTTCAAGACACTTAGAGGATATTTTGACCTCATGATTAACACAATTTCAGTCGAGCTTGATTTAAACAGGTACATGAAGATGCTTGCTCTTGATGGCACGATGGTAATTGTCGGGCTTCCACAGAAGCAAATGCAGATTAGCGCATTTTCGTTAACCATTGCTCGACGCAGTCTTGCAGGCTCAGTTATAGGTGGAATCAAAGAGACCCAGGAGATGCTTGACTTTTGCAGTAAGAACAACATTGCTTGCGATATTGAACTTGTTCCTATTCAGAAGGTAAATGAGGCATATCAGCGAGTCTTGGACAGTGATGTGCGATATAGGTTTGTAATCGATGTTACAAATTCGCTAAAGTGCAAAGACAAGTGAAAATATGTACTATAATGGCATAGAAGAGCAGGTTTTTCTGGTTATTGATCAACTGACAGTAACATGAAATATTTCATTCGCGTTAGTTACACTCAAACCTGGTTGCGGCCCCCCTCCTATTACATATATCTTATTCTGGACTGACGCGGCGCCTAATCCATGACGTGAAGTAGGCATAGGCACTTCAGTGATCCATTTGTTAGTTTTGATATCATACCTTTCATTATTATTAAAGGTCTTAGAAGGTTCTTCACCACCGAAGACGTAGATGCTAATGGTATCGAAAGTGAATTTTTTGGCAGTGGCCGCTACAATTCCACTTCTCTTAGAAGGCATAGGCTCAAGCAAAATCCATTTATTTTTTTCTGGGTCATACATTTCGTTTGCATTTACATTAACTGTGGGCGAGATGCCAGCAACTCTACCAG
The DNA here is from genome assembly GCA_045808425.1 of Nitrososphaeraceae archaeon. Taxonomy (GTDB): domain Archaea; phylum Thermoproteota; class Nitrososphaeria; order Nitrososphaerales; family Nitrososphaeraceae; genus JAFAQB01. Next base: position 7,367 of record JBJMFM010000229.1, read on the forward strand.
CAATTACATATAACTTTCCATTAACTACCGCAGAAGCAGCATGGTGTCTTGCAGTTGGCATGGATGCTTTTGTTGTCCATCTATCATATACAACGTCGTATGCTTCATTTGTTGCTAGAATGCCTAATGAAGAAGAAGAGGAGGAGCTTTGTCCGCCAACAGCATACAATGTCCCATTAACAAAATTTGCAGTTAATGCTCCTCTCGGAGTGGGCATTGGTTTACCTTCATGCCATTGATTTTTAAGAGGATCATATATGAATAATCTGTTGCTAGGAGTCCATTGACTATCAAGAAATCCACCAACCACGTATACTTTCCCATTAAAAGATGTGGCAGCGGTATGATGCAATGGATTAGGTAGAGGAGCAGCAGCAGTTCTCTTCCACGTATTATTCATAACACTGTAAATTTCCACTATGTCTGTAGGATGTCCATATGCATCAAATCCCCCAATAACATATATAACATCTCCAAGTGATGTAGCGCTGACTTCTGTTCTTGGTGTAGGCATATCTGCAGCCTTAGTCCAAAATGGTTTGGTAACACCATCTGGTAATTGAGGTGTTTGTGCTGTCTGACCAAGTGATGCAGTAGCCGATATTGAACAGACTGATATAACTAATAGAAGAAGAAAATAAAGAAGAATGAAACCGGCTATTCCATATATCACTATAGTCTTTAGCATAATAATAATGATAATAATAAGTAAAGCATATTATTATTATTATCATATTTCAGAGCTTGAAAAATGGAGTTCGTACGTTCGAAAGCATGAAGTCAAATTTCTTATTTTTACAACTGGCATTATCAAAATTGTTCTGGCAGTGAATTAGAATATACCCCTAGTTGATATGGTCGGTCAATGCATAGGTATATAGAATAATAAATCCAAGAGACATTTACACTAAGCAATGGCATTTAGTCTAAGGAAAGCGATAAAGAGTACCCACAAACATCCAATTAATAGGATCCTGCATTGCATTGGAGCGCCCATTTACATTGCAGGTATAGCATTAATTTTAGATAATTTACTGTTTAGCATTAAATATCCAAATCTTGCATATCCAATCATTATGTGTTGTACTGCAGTTGGATTATTTTTACTCGGACACAGAATAGAAGGTAATCTGAAAGCAATGACCTTGATTGTACTTTTCAAATATGTTGTCAGGTCAAGAAAATCAGCAGCAGTATCTGCTGTTACTAATAAGTAAAATAGAAGCTAACCAAAATCATATACTACTAATTTTCTTTCAATATTGCTATAATTGGTTATTATTATTCATCCTGTATTTTCTATCTCTTCTTTTTCTTATTTTTTTCTATATCTTTAATAATATGCTCAATGTCATCGTAGTGTATAGTAACATTATGGACTATAGACGCATTTACAATGATATAATGAATATGGATGCAAAGATCAGGCTAGTTACAATTTGCGATAATGAAGGCAAAATAATGTATTCCAATCACCGTGAAGGTGTGGAAAATTTGCTTTCACCAGAAGAAAGTAAAAAATCACTTGAACTGGCTGTGAATTCATGGAAAATACGTAGTGGGCTTGCACCAAAGATAGGAAGAGGAAAATATGTATTGGCGGAGTACGAAAAGATTAAACGCATCACCATGCCCTTAAACGATAAGCATATTCTGTATATAACTGCAGAGGTAGAGTGTGATCATTCTGCTCTGATTGAGAGGATCCAAAATTTAGACTATATTTTCTAATTTGACACAGAATTTCACCTAGCAACAATCAATGAAAAGATTTCGTCAAGACAACGATCTTACGATATATATTCATGACAATGAAGATGATAACTGTATGTACAGAGAAAAATGATCATTTTTCTGGTATAATTCTAGTATCATGCACAGTTTACTGCTCCTTATGTGAAATAATCAGTATTACCTGGGACTGGAAACAAAAATCAATCTACCATGGTTATCTGATATTATGCCAGGAGCATATGAGAAATGGAATTCTACCTATATACAATAAAAGCATTTTTGAGCATTAGTAATTACCGTATGTGAATATGACCCATAGAACAATAAAATAAAACTCATTTATACCTTATAATCTGTCATCGTCTTACTATGTGCGACTTCATAGGTCACGACATCAGAGAAAAAAACAGAATGAAGAACAGAAATCTTGAAGAGCAAGAGTGGGAAGCTGAACCGGAGCTCGAAAGAGTACAAGAAGAACAACAGCAAACCATTTCCGTTACCCAGTAGAGGATTATTAACGAAAATTCAAGATTCAAGGTAACTCCTATTTCTTTTTGTGTGTCATATAGAATGAATCGAGTTCGGTCAATAACAAGAATAGCACATACGTTAGAAAATAAGTCTTTACATATTCTCATGGCTGATTAAACATTCAAGCTGTTCAGGAATTTTGTTTAACATTAACTCAATTTTATTTTTTATGGATAATTTCTAGGTCATTTTGACTTGTGTAATGATTAACTGTTACTTGGCTAACTAAGATTTACAATACCGAACACAATAGAGATATATACGCGCCAAAAACAGCAGCGCATGGCATCAAAATGGACTACTACAACCACTCCTCATCTTCTAATAATGATGATGATGATGATGATAAAGAAAATACCGCAAAGAAGATAGTGTTAGATGAAATAAACAACGTGCACTTCGATCCTGCGATCATAAAGCAAAATGAATGTGCAGCATGTCATATATTATTCAAATTAGTCGATAAAATGCAGGTAAGTGAATCTGAAGCATCTGACGTGCTAACAGAAATTCTGTCCCATGACCAGGAGCTAAATGATCTCTTTATTGAGATGGTGGAAACTATACACATGAAGCAAAGAATGATGGCTATTCCCTTTTCAATTAAGAGTAGAGATGCAAAGGACAGATATATAGATTCTAATTTTAAGAACCTTCTTGCTGAGTTATCTTCAGATCTCATAAATTATGGATCCGATGTTGTTCTTCGTAAATTGTTAATCTCTTCAATGGCACTAGAAATTGCACAAAACCTGGGTATAGATTACCATGCAGCCACAGAGGAGCTCTATTACTATATGCGAAAGAATGAAAGGCAAACACATGAAAGCATTATTGCATTTATTGATGGTTTCTATAAAAAAATAAAAAAAGATTATCGTAATATCTAAGAGCCATTAGCTTCAAATTTCAATCCAGCAATAGCAAAAGTCATTGTATCATTTGAAAAGAGTCAACTCTGAGATTAGCCAATATGTTACCTATACAATGACCAATGCCAATGGAGTATTATCTTGTCGTTGCTGTTAAAACCTGCATATATTTCACACTTCGAAGGACATTCTACTATCGAAGACAATTTTTGTCCTCTATTCTATCAACAAAGTTAAACATCGAAATATGAAACTGATGGGCTTCATAAGTAGTATACCAATAACCCGACATGCCGAAAGAGAATAACGATCCATCATTCAGAATCTGCATAACAGGTAAAGGCCTGTTGTGTTCATGGAAATGATGTGTTGCGGCCATATATAGGATATAATAGGTAACTCGAATTCGAAGGAAGTAGAGTAGTCCAATCGTATGGCTGTAAGGGCAAACCAGAAGGCTGCCTTGGAACCTATTAAAAAAGCAGTTTAAAAGGGAAGCCACATATCTTCGAGCGCTCGTCGGGCGGTACATTATTTACTCGAAATTACTGAGGACTTAAATCTTAATCTTGATAAGTTGTGCTCATTCTGCGTATCATATATATGACTGTATCCATCAGTTTTGACGAATTCTGTAATATATTATCATCATATGAGTTAAAATGCAAAATAGAGGAAGTCAGGAAGTAAGAAAATATATCTGTCATTCCATATAGGTTTTCAAGGAGCTGTAGCCGATGCGGATGCCGATGGTGATGTAGACGCCGTGGCCGAGGCTCCAGACAAAGACGAACCTGTGTCATCTTCATTTGCTGTGTCTGAGGATGATAAAGATGTTAACTGTCCGCGGATTTCACCATTTGTATGTTGCCTTGTATGAACATTGACGTATGCTTTGCCATCTTCTATAAGCTTAATCAGGTCAGACACTTGCTTCCCTGCTAATGGACCCTTCAAATCAGCTGAAGTAATAGTACCACCTGTGGAAGTAGAAGTCATGGCACTTCCGCCGCCTGCAGAAGCAGATGCTGAAGCGCCTGCAAAAGTACCGTGAATATTCAAGTTTGCTACAATAGGCCCATTTGTGCCGGCGCTGCCTCTATGGATATGAGCTCCGGTAGCTACACCATTTAAATTTGAAACAGACAACTGATAGTCCAACACATCTTGTTGAGAGTTTGCAGTTAGCCTAATTCTTCCTGTTGCATCAGTGTCGACTGGAGGTACTTCTTTATCACCTGTCAATCTTGCGCTGAATTCTTTTCCTGAGGAAGAAGAAGACTGACCTGCTGTTGCTGTTGCTGTTACGGCAGCAGGTGTAGCGAAATCCTCCAATTGAGCCCGCGTAGATTTGATTGTGGTAATCACCGTAGTAGTAATCGCCGCAGATAGTATAGTTAGTGCAATAATAAGAGAGAGTGTTAATCTAGTAGATTGTTGTTGTACGTGCATCAATAAATCTAACTCATTATCCAGTTAATAAAAATTCCGCAATCAAAGGCTATGTTTATTTTTTCAAGCCTCCTTCTTCTTCCTTTTCAAAACCAAAATAGCAATTATGACACATTTCTTTTTTGTAGACTACTCCTCGATTACCACATTTGGTGCATGTCTTTTCAAAGTCTACAGTTGAATCAAGAGATTTAGCTTTTTGCATACATTCTCCACAAATTGGTGCTTCAAGCTTAAAGCTAGAAATGAAACCAGATCCGCACTGGAAGCATCTTAAGCTGTACATCTTTCCTTTAGGTTTCCAGCGCCTAAATAAATTAATCAAAATCCCACTTTTTTCATCCTTGAACCGCAATTAGGACAAGCTGCTTGTTTGTGCTCTGTTCCACAAGACATGCAGTAATACTTCAGAGAGGAATTGTTAGCGCCTGCTATTGAACTCGACATTGAGTTAATTATTCCTCCTCCTCCTCCCATTCCCATGCCCATTTTTCGCATCATTCTGTTTCGCATGTACAAATTAAGCAAAATAAATACCCCCATTATAACAGCCAGGGAAATAGGAAATGGTATTATCATAGAAATCGCAATACTGATGCCAAAAGATATTGCCATGACTATTAGCTGGTTAATGAGAAATTGTTTGTTACTAGCAGTCATCTATTTGTTACCTATCTAATACTTTTCACTTTTGTCTAATTAAGGTTAGCAGTAATTGTTTCCTAACTTAGTAGTTCCCTGCTTACCTTGAAGTTGCTTACATTTATATGATCTGGTATAAATAGCAATAGTAGTAGCAGTAGTTTCTGACTTATGTGGTACTTTTTATTTCGCCTACACCATATCCAGCAAGTAGCCCCATTTTTCAATGTCATAACTTATGATCATATATGAGCTCACTTGCAATTATATGCTTGCATCTAGAGTTGTTAAATTTAAAATCAGGGCACGAACACGTTTTGATTTCTGCATTTACTTGATAAAATTTATCTTTTTCTTTACTGCTCCTTAAGTGAAATAATTTTTGATTGTAAATTGCGTGTTGTTGTTGTTTTTGTTCTTGTTCCATTACAATCATTGGCTCATATGCGTTTGACTCTAGAATATTATAAGCCCTCTTTATGCGCAATTGTTCTTCTCTACTCTCTTTTGAACTGGTATCTGCATCATCAAATACTGATAATCGTTTTTTTTCTTTTCTTCCAGGAGATGGAGCTGCTGCTGTCAGGTTAGTTCTTTTCCCCATTTCTACGGCCTTTCTTATTAGGTCCAAAATGTCGTCATCTTTTGTTTCAGAAACATGTATAACATATATGAGCGCCTTCTTTTTCCCTTCGTATTTTCTCACTATTCTACCTATTCTCTGAATTATCTGATTCATATTTGAGGTACTAGCTAAAATTATTTCGATACCAACTTCTGGAACGTCATACCCTATTTCCAATGTGTGAATTGATAACAATACATAGAAATCGCTGCCCCACCGTGACAGTATTTTTTGTCTATTTACTGAATCAATTTTGCTATCGACTATAGCCGATCTTATGGATCGAAGCTCCAACATAGTTTTCAACTTATTTATTGAATCAAGTGTCTCGCTGAACACCATAACTTTCTGATTAGGATGCTTATCTACTATCAAATCTACTACTGCAGATAATTTAGTATCAGCGCAGCTTAACAAGAGCTTTCTCTTTCTTATATTTGAAAACCAAGCTTTTGCCATTCCAGCAGCAAAGCCTCCTTTTTTTAACAACATTGACATAGAGTTAGCGTCGTATCTTTTAAAACGCGCAGAAATATTCCTAATCTTATTTGAGTGGTTATTATATAACTGCTGTTCTTTAGTTGTAAGCTTTACTTTGATAGGTATAACCACCGGTTTTGTTAATCTTCCATCCTCAACAGCCTCTTTTAGCATATATTTTTTGATGGGTGGCAAAACCGTGGCAATTGTATTGAACTTTGGGTCGTTTACATTGATAGTTGCAGTCAGGCCCAAAAGAGCCTTTGTGTGATCTTCTACAACAACATCAAATATCCTGCTTAAAACTCTAGCAGTGTCACTTACTAAGTGTACTTCATCGAAAACGACCATTTTGGATCTTCTGATTAGTGCTGGACTATAGAGAACACTCTGATAGGTACTAATTATGATCTCCTTATTGACTTCTTTTTTCTCACCAAAGTATACTCCAATTTTCTCTTTTGGTATTTTATAATCGATCAATCTTTTGAAATTTTGATTGATCAAAACAATACGGGGAACTATGAATAATATATCGAATTTTCTACAAGTTATGGATTCCCCTCCTGCCTTGTGGTTATTCTTAGTAAAGACAGCAGCAGCTCTTCTCGCACATTCAAACGCTATTTCAGTTTTACCAGTACCGCTGCTATAGATTATTGAGCCGCGCATACCACTTGACATCCATGCATCGACTGCCTGAAGCTGATGTCCCTTAAGATAAAAAGGAAGCTTTAGACAAGATATAGCTGCTACTTCTTGTCCTATTCCTGGTTGTGGTGACGGAGTTGACAAGGCATTATATACTCCTTATTCTCATTTTCGTTTTCATCTTACTACAACGTTGAGACGAAGTCGTAGCGTTGTGCACAAAGCATGAATTAGCATTGGACAGTACTTCAGGAACATTGCATTTCATTATTACCATCTATCGATACTAAATCGGTTACTGCACAACGAAGATAATAATGAACAGCACCTTGAAGGAAGGGGGAGAGTAGGCTAATTCCCTAACCTTTCAGTACAATAGTGAAATGCATTCACAAACACGATCTATCTTGCAAGATAAGTAAATCGCCTTAGCATAACTAACATCGCTCAGATAATAAATTTGTAAGTTAAATGATGCTTCACGATAATTGAGTTGAGAATTGACAAACTATTTCTTTAAGCTTCCTAACACATATTATTGAGTACAACAAGGTACAACAGGAATTACGATGTACTGAATGGATCATCATCAGTAATATTTTTGGATTGTCATCTAGTTATTGTTATAATATACCACACTACATATCTTTGCTTTCTAGCCAATTGGCTATCTCAATAAAACTCATTTTGTGATAATCATTGAGATGTATAAGCAAAGACAGAATGCTATAAAAATAATAAGGGGGTTTCGGACAAAAAGAAGAACACTCAAGAGGATATTTTGTAATGTCGGTACCCATCGCAAAACCTTCTATTATTTCTAAAATATCAGGCGGAATTGAATCAAGGCTTGTATTATTACAATCTTCAACGCCACTTTTATTGTCGTATTGAATATCCCTTGCTCTTGATGAGGTCTTTACATCATATCCCAAATATTTTAGCAGAGCAGAAAATGCACAATATCCCTGCCCGTCACTGCTAACGAAAAATCCAAAAATTTGGTGAATATCATTACTACTATTAACTACCATATCTTTGAAAATAGTGCTAAGCTTTGGTTGAATGTGTTGTTGTTGTTGTACATGGGCCTTCTCTATTTTGTTGCCATCCTTCTTTCCTTTGTCAGGAAATATAGTATTATTATTATTTTCCATTGATAATTCTATTTGTATCCCTAGATTGGACGTTGGATAGAGAATTAAACCTTTATCTAAAAAGATCTTCGTTCAAGGAAGCTTAAAAAAACAGTAGTGCGGACAGTAAAAAATCCATGCTTCATTCTAAGGCTATTCTCTTGATGTCTTCTCCTGACGTATAATAAAGACATTAGGTTTGTATATCGGCAACTATTTGTGAATATATGAATAAAAATATACTTACCTTCACCGGTTCCTACAATTGTCATTGCGTTTATCATACGATAGCCAGGCAAGAGGGCATATCTAGACTGACTAACCAAGTAACCAACTCACCTGTACTTTTTCATTGATATTTTCTATTTATTTTTTAGCCAGCCCTCTTGATTATATGATAACCAAATTCGCTCTTGACTGGTTGCAGTGATATTTCTCCTTTTTTTAGCTTGAATGCTGCTTCTTCAAATGGTTTTACCATCATGCCTCTTCCAAAGGAACCCAAATCTCCGCCTCTCTTTGCGCTTCCTTTGTCAATAGATAGTTCTTTTGCCAAGTTTACGAAACTTTCACCTTTTTTTAATCTTTCTAGTATTTCATTAGCCTCGCTTTGTTTTTTAACAAGTATATGAGAGCATTTAATTTTGTCTGTCATATCAACATCTTTTACATATTGTATATAGCATCTATAAAAGTTTCAATGTCTTGTCAATAAATTATTATTGCAAATATAGTGTGATGATACTAAGTAAGGTCACAAGTGTAATAATATTGCTTTCCAGTCGCTGCGTGTTATTTTTGCTTTCCAGTAAAAACAAGTCCTTATACTAGAAGTAAGACAGCTAAACTAAGGCAAAATAATATTTCTAACCATCTAAAAAATGGGCATGACTAGATATACATTTTATATTGTATATTCCGGATCAAATCAAGAAAAAAAGAAAGAGAGAGACCTAAGGACTAGGTGAAGGTGGCGATGGTGATGGTGGCGAGGGAGAATTTGGAGGAGGAGGGACAGGAGGTAAGCCTATAGCCAAAGATATAACAGGGGATGGTCTGGGTGCAAGTGTCACCTTCAAGTCCATTGTGCGCCCGTCTCTATATACAGTAAATGTCACGTCATCACCAATAGATTTGTGCTGGTCAATATACGTAATCAAATCGTCACTTCGCAGCGCAGGACGCCCATCAATAGCTGTTATTATGTCTCCTACATGTTTCTTCGAATATTGATCTGTAGTAGTCCCATGTATTCCAGCTTTATCAGCAGGTCCTCCTTTTGTAATTGTGTCTACATAAATACCCCGGAGGTTCGGTGCTCCTTCCAAGCCTGTAACATTTTCTGCTAAATCAGATGTCAAAGTAGCTACTGTGAGTCCAAGAAAAGGATGAGGATAGGTGCCTTTCTGAATTAATGTTGGGACCACTTTTGCTATTGTGTTAGACGGAACAGCAAATCCTATTCCAGAGAAGCCGCCAGAACCTGACAATATGGCAGTACTTATTCCGATAACTTGTCCTTGCATATTTAGTAGAGGTCCACCTGAATTGCCTGGGTTTATTGGTGCATCTGTTTGAATTGCATCAGGAATAGAAAATCCAACTCCTCCTGCTGCAGGCAACACACGGCTTATACCACTTACAATTCCTGTCGTCATGGTATCACTAAGGCCAAATGGGTTGCCAATAGCAATCACTTGATCTCCAACCTCTAAGCTAGAGGAGTTTCCAATGGCAAGTGGTTTAATCGCGGATAGGGCCACTTGCTGTTGTTTAGATTGTTGTGTATTGTTCGGTGCTAATTTTAGAACGGCTATATCGCTATAGACATCATTTCCTACTACCTTCGCAGTAAACCTGTTACCATCCACGAATGAGACATCTGCTGTCTGTGCACCATCTATAACATGGCTATTCGTAATTATGTGGCCTTGGTTATCATATACAAATCCGGAACCCAGCGCGGTAAGAGGCGGCTGGGGCTGTGGTTGAGAACGTGATGGACCAAGGGGCATTGGTACCCTGCTTGTTATCTGTACGATAGAGTTTTCTGCTTTTTTGAATATTGCGTTAAGTGGGGGACCGACAGATAGAGCTCGTTGCTGCTGCAGTGGTGTTGCACTAGCAGCAGTGGCATTATTGCTTGCACTAGTAGTAGTCAGAAAAGAATGGGATGTAGGGCCTATTGCCTGTGCCATGACTGCGTTGACAATAGCATATGATGATGGCGATGGTGATGTTGATGCTAATGCGCATAATGCAATAATTATTGACGATATCACACTACACTCAATCAATTTATTTTTAGTCATATACATCTTGAATCTCCAAATGAAATCTATTTTAAATGTTGCCTCAAATGTTTGTTAGAATGCAACAGAATATATATTTTAATATATGTATACATATTCATGCGCAAAAAGTAAAGCCAAAGAGCGTGAATACAGGTACAGAATTCAGCCACCTTTTACATTTATTTTCATTTTCATATTTGGCCCCACATGACCTCTATTGTAAATGCATCTTGCTTGATGTATAACTGTTGTTCTCTTGGGCGGTAGGAATAATCTGATTCACAAACACGGAAACTGAAAAATAGTTACTTGCGCAGGATATTATTGATTTCGTTTAACCTGCTACTACAGTTATTAGATGGCTTTATAGTATTATCAGCTCTAATTCTTGGTCTCTTAATATTATTATTCTACTTTCACTTTGTCTGTATCTTTTCGCCGTTGTGGCTGCTGCCAGTTTAGCCAAGGTTTCCAAAAAATGTCATACCAATATTCATTCATTTTAGTGCTGTTTTTAAAAAATTCCCCATAAACATTTAACCAATTGGTCATTAAATTTTGCCAAAATGTTGTTGTTGAAACAAATGGATTTGTGTTAGAACTAAAAAAATAGTTTTTATTATTATTGTTATTATTTTCCTTTCGGTCTTCTTCGCTTGTCAAATACGATCATGATGCAGATCATTTCTGTGCTTTAATTGTTTCTCTTCTTTCCTTCATTTACTCACACAACAAGAGATGATAGATAGCGAAAAAATGCAAAGCCATGGATTTAAATTTTATACATTAATTGCCACTATATGATTCTTAGATATCATGTAACAGATAATCGTGCTAATAAACATCAACAGGCATTTCATTTCACCGCTTGGCACAGATCATTGCTTACCGATCTTGCAAGTATTAGAATGCCAATGTAATATGGAATATTATAAAATGCAGCAAGCGCTGCTACTTGACTACCAAAAAATTGCTGAGCAAAAACCGCGACCAAGATATTGTTCACATAACTCATCGAAATAAAAGCTGATAGCCTCTCATTTTTCTTTTCATTCTTTGTACCTACATTATTGCTAAGGAATATGGCATCTACTGCATACCCGAACAGGCCATATATACCAAACAATGCAAATGCTAATCCAGTGATGGCAAGTACAAACAAGGGATCCTCAAAAAAATAATTAGAGAATTTCGCAAACATTCCTAGGTTTATCAACACGATGACAATAAGTGAGGCAGGTAAGGATCTTTCCTCTATGACCTTAGCTATTTTAGGCGCATATCTCTTTGTTGCCCAGCCTGATGCTAGTGGGATAAATAATGCAGTGGAAAGTAATATTACCATGTTTAGGAATGGTATTGAAAATTGCGTCTTAAATAGCGAGTACACTAATACAGGTAATACAAGTGGAACAGCTAGAGAGGTAACCATTATCATTGCAACTACTGTTTGCAGTTTGCCCCCAACAAAATTTACTATAAAAGGAGCTCCAAGCCCCGTGGAAATACCAGAAAGTAACAATACAGATAGAGATTCCTTTGAATAAATTACATGTATGATTTGATACATGGTTAGGGGGATTATCACTAATTTTAAAATCGACAATATAATAATCCTCTTTGGTCTTGCAAAGTCTGACACTAGATCCATTATATCTAATCTGATAAGATTTAGAAATAGAAGCATGCCAAGCCAGATTAAGAGGTAAGGTTCTAAGATTTTACTTTGGTCCGAAAAAAAGAGACCACACATCATAGAAGCTAAAACTACTGCTAATAATAGCAGAGAGTTCTTGCGCTTGTTATTATTATTATTATTATTAATCTTGGTCAATATTGCTATGCCCCAGATATTAGAAACAATTTGCTGTTGCTAGTCAGTTCATCCTCAACATTTTTCACATATGTTAGATACGAACACCACCTCGTTTTATGGTAAGTGATCACGCTACATAATAACTTGAAAGGTAATTTAATAAATTTCTATTTAGAAGCTATGTAAAGGTTTCATGCCTTATATCAACATCAACAATTATGAAAAAATAACAAATTCTATAAAAAATCATACATGTCACTTTTAAAATCCATAAATCTTCTTTTCCGTATTTTCTTAGCAAGATTCAAATCAAGGTTGACAGCCAGAGTCTATTGATGCGTGGATCCAATTGTAAGTTTTGGAACAGCAATATCACTTCTGCTTTCATATTTAAAATCAACACTTATACTCTTTCCATTATGCGACATAGTGTGATCACATACATTGGCTGCCGCTATAGGCACTCTATTCTCTAGAGCCCTTACTTGTATGTACATATGCCATGGTTTTATTCCACGGTTAGTTATTTTTGAT
>JBJMFM010000230.1:0-5717 GCA_045808425.1 Nitrososphaeraceae archaeon
TACTTCTGTAGGAGAAGAGCAGGCGTTTTAAAAATGTTGTCTATAAGTCTGTTTATCGATACTATCTATTTTGCTTTCAATCAATCTAGTGTATTCCTCGATTTTTGAATTTAAAAGCAATTTATCTGTAGATTCTGCATACATTCTAACCAGAGGCTCAGTTCCGCTTGGTCTTACCATGATCCAAGTCTCCTCATCTATCCATATCTTAGCGCCGTCAAGTGTTTCAACCTTTTGAGGACTACCGTGTTTCAAACATGCACTTACAACATTACGTGCAATTTGCTTAGTGGGACATTTAAATTTGGACTTGTACTGGAACGTGGCCGGCAGAGAAGAAAGCATGCTAGATAACTTTTCTTCAGTTAAAGCAAGTGCGTCTAATATCAGGGCTGTAGTCATTATACCATCCCTAACTTCGTTTAGCTTACCATACATAAATCCACCGTTCTCTTCTAGCCCTATGATGGATTTACGCTTCACCATCTCTCTTGACACTTCGACGCTCCCCACTTTCGTATAAATCAAGTTTGTGCCTTGTTCTTCCGCTACTAACGAAAGAGCCATTGTAGTATTTATTGGACAAATGACTTCCGCTCCCTTGTGCTTAGTTTCTAGCAAATATTTGACTAATAATGTGCCAGTTTTATCTCCACCATATAGCGTGCCCTTTTCATTACAGAATATACTGCGGTCGCCATCTCCATCATAAGCTACTCCTATGTCAGCTTCTGAGTGGTTTACCATACTAGAGAGCATATGAAGGTTTTCAGTAGTAGGCTCAGGTCCCCTACCTGGGAAATTACCATCTATATTACCATTGATTGTAATGACTCTACAGCCTAACCTTCTTAATATTAATGGAGCAACTATTGCTTGGGCACCATTTCCTACGTCTATAGCGACAGTGAATTCGCTCGATCTAATATTCTGAACATTCACCAATGCTAACACCGAGTCTACATAGGAATTAATTATAGATTGGTCAACAAAATCTCTTGCAAATCCATCAACTTTGGAAAATTTTTTTGAAATATAAATGTCTTGAACCTTTAGTTCATCTTCTCTTGAAATTTCTACACCGTCATTAGCAATAGCCTTTAATCCATTATAGTCTGGCGGATTATGTGATGCGGTAATCATTATTCCGCCATTGTAATTTAAGCGCTTTGCGGCATATTGTAGGCAAGGAGTAGGGACAAGACCTGCGTCTCCGACATCTAAACCAGCAGAGTTAATAATAGATCTAACTAATTTAGATATGATTGGACTTGAGTTTCTACCGTCATGTCCTATAACAATTGGACCTTCTTCAAAATAAGTCCCTAGTGAGTAACAAAGATCAATAATCGAATCAATTGTGAGATCTTTTCCAAATATTCCTCTGATTCCATTAGTGCCAAATAGCCTATTGCCGCCTTTAGATATTTTTGCCATTATAACTCAAAACAAACAATAGCAGGACAGTCTTTTGCAGTATTTGATTTAGGATTCAATTCAATATATAGCAATAACAAAGTAAATCGCTGCTTCAAGAACAAATCTATAATACCTCCGAGTCGACATATTCATAAAAAGGCAAAATCATAACTGGCCTCATCGTCTTTCCTTGTATTGCCACCTGCTTTAAACTTTAACTCACATGACCTATTGCCATAAAAATGCGAAAAGAGTCAGGTTTAGTCTGACAAGAACAAGCTAAAGCTCAATGGTTTGAAAGTTATTTCTTTGCGAAAGAAGATTGTAATGATATTCTGCGGTTTATATCTCACTTGGACGATATAATGACAATTGTGGATCAATAAATATATTATTATGACTAATGTAAATAACTATAATATACTTCTACTTTGGTTAACATTTTCTAGTTTGCTTTGAACTTACACATTATAAATCAACGCAAGTGTTTCTACACAGTGATGCACACAATTTCTATAAGAAGGGCGATACGAGTAACTATATCTTTTGTTATTCTCTTGAAATTTGTGAAATTAAAACGATATATATATCAATATTTCTCTATTTCACTATTTATATTACACTTTGCCAGATATTAATGCATATGTATAGAAGTATGTTTTATAAAAAATAAATTTGGCATTTAATAATGCACAAACTAGAATCTGCGGGGGTTGCCAAGCCTGGCCAACGGCGCAGGTCCCTGTTAACGCAGGGTGCGAAGCTTAGAATGAGCCAGGAAATAAAGCGGTTCCTAAAACCCTGTTCCTTAGGGATTCGTGGGTTCAAATCCCACCCCCCGCACCTATCATCGTAAGATTGCACATATTATTAGATCCACTATTTTAGAATTACACTGGCTCTGAATTAGCAATAAATCAATTGTAAATTCGTCGTTATACGTTATATCAAATTCCAAATATACTTGTAACTCCTAGATGAACTGTAGTATGATGGTGTTTTCCATTGTATTATTATAATCGCAGTCAGAGGATCCGAAAGGTGCAGGAGAATAATTACTACAATTATATTTCGGTCGTTCATCATTCTCGTCAATTTAATTTTTGACTCTACATTTTATCACATCTAAAAAGCCAATAGTACTAAAGATTATTCGTGAAAAAACATTTAATATTTATACTGCAATAGTCAGTTACTATTTTCGAGTTGTTGATAATCGATGAACAACTGAGAATAAGGTCTAATTGATAATGGTTTTGGTATAGCATTTTAATGACTATGAAACCTCTTGACTAGGCAAAGAATATAAGTATGGAGTTAGAATCAACTAGAAAAGGTGACGGTGTTCCTATGTTGCAAGGATTTGTAATTTTTGCTAAGACTGGGCAAGTAAAACATGACACAAAGATGAGAATTACTGAGATACAAGTACTTTTCTTGCGGAAGAAACTGTATAGCTAGTGTTCTAAATGGATATTTTCCATCCCTCAATATATATTGCAATTTTTCCATATCTATTTATATCAAGTTTTCCAGTCTTCGGAATAATTCTAGTAACTAAATGGGTTTTTGATTATTGGAAAAAAAATAGTTAAAAAATTGGTCTAGCAAAGTTGCTAAAGAACTATGGCTGTAACTTGGGGATCTATTAATATGTAACCGGAGATGTTGAAGGCCATTTCGAATTGCAATCACCAGCTGCATCGATTAATAAAGTGACTTATAAAGAAACCTATTTCTTGCGATTTCTTTCTATAGAGTGGCAATGCTCTCGCTATTGACATCATAATTAAAGCTTGGTTTTCCATTTCTCAAGTGCGTTTCATTAATCTTATTTTATTTGGTAAATTAGTAGGATCGTTTTATGATTCATAAAGCATTATAGAACACGATGTACTATTTTGCTTAACTCAGAATTTGGCAATTCTCTCAATCGTTTTACTTCTCTTTCTTCTTTGCGTTCAGCGCGTTGTATTTTTGATAATCTATCATAATGATAACGTTTGACTGGGTATAAAGCTCCATTTTTATCCTGTCTTAATTTCTGGCATTCTACTTTAAATATTAATTTTTGACACAGAGGACAATACAATAGTCTGTGTATCCTGTTTTTAGATTCTAGAATGTGTCCATTTTTGTCTTTAAACCAGTTCATTATCTTCTTGATTAGAATGTTCTCTAATGTTCATGATTGACAAAATATTTTGAGCTTATCCTATGATTTCTGTTTACTATATCCGATTGCATATACATGGGAGAGAGAAGACTTTATTGTATCATTTTAGGAATTACACATAGGAATATAAAGGACAAGACATTCTTTAACTGGGCTTGGTATTACTCTATTGTGGAATTGTATTATTTGATTTTATGAATTGAATATATTGCTTGATCTTAAAATGTCACGTGGCTATCTGCAAAGAGATTTAATACGTAATACCATACGCTGAATTATTTTTAACTACCAAATGGACTGTCATTAAATAACACAATGCTGATGCCATATCTGGCAGCAACTGTATGAACCAGGTTATCTGCTAATAACTCCTCTAATCATATTTTATTTATAAGCAGCAATAATAATAGCGGCTCCCATCATTTCTTTGTCAAATTCTACCTTAGAAAATAGCGTATTTAATAAAGAATGGAGATGTGAATTCTGCGGCCATCTCAAATAAGTACCATAAAGGGTTCTAAACTTTAGTCCTGCTTTTCCAGCTACAATAAACGCGATTATTCCAAGTATATATTTTAGGTAGAATGAGACAAATGCTCTAACAATGCAGTTGTCAGGCTTTCCAATGTCAACTATAATTAATCTTCCTCCTTGTTTTAACACTCTATGTATTTCTACAACTGCTTTATCAAGTTCAATTGCATCCCTCAGCGAGTAGCCGCACATTACAACATCGAAAGTATCATTCCTAAATGGCATGTATTCAAAAACACCAGAAGATAAGTATGGCGGGCCCTGCCCTGCATCGACTAATCTGTTCGCGTAATTAAGCATCTCAGATATTGGATCGTATAGAATAATTTTTTCTATGTCTTTTGCTTCATTTATAGCTAGACGGGACATATTCCCATAACCTGAACCAGCATCGAGTACAATATCACCTGGAAATACGCGACCGCGTATGCCATCCTGGCGAAATTCGATATCCTTTCCAAGAGATATCGCACTGTTTACTTTATCATAAACGGGAATTACCGAACGTAGAACAGCTATTACCTCCTGCCAGAATCTATTACCAAGACCAGACAAGTTTGAAGCACAATCAGATTACATTAGACTAGTTCTAAACTTTTTCTTAGGCTAAGTTACTCAATAGAATTAATCCGCGAGGATTACACCCTTCTTACAAATGACTATGTAACTGTTAAGGCTCTTATCATTGAGCTGAACAGTTAAGCGTCTGAACCATGTCATTTTTTTATCAGTTTAGAGTAGAGAACTTTCCTCTTAGCTGGACTCTAAGGCCATAAATGATTTTAGATTTATGGTATTTACACGTGACCATTTCTTAATATTCATGATATACAAACACAAATTTAGATATCAATAATAAAAATAACGACTTTTTTCTTTTGAATTGAATATATTTGTCAACTGATCACTTCCACAGTAAAAGTATCAACGGCATAACAAATTAACACTACTTGTATAGAAAATTACTAACATGTACCTTGTGCGTCATATTTAGCTTATATACAAAACTGATAAATAACTTGAACACAAATATTGTATCGTGTCAAGTATAACTGAGTATATTTGTAATGATTGTGGATGCCTATTGGTTCATAGTAATCCGCTTACGCTCGAAAGTATGCGAGACGTTCATAAACAACTGTGTATTTTTGCTAGACAAAAAGCAATGTCTGCACAGGCTGCCAAGTCTACTTCAATATCAAAACCAGCCGCCGCTGCTCAAAAAACTTCTACTTCGCCTCAGGTTGCTTCGTCGGCTCCCACCCCGAAGGTATCGGCGGCAGACACTACATCTTCAACTGCTCCTACTACACCTGCAACAGGAGGAGTAGCAGCAGGAGCATCTGGTGGTAGCGGTACAACTACTATTTCTCTAACAGGAAGTGGCACAAATTATTCAAAGGCTGATGGACCTATTGATCCAAGTTTCAAATCGAAAAGGCAAGTGGCAGGTACTTTTCAGGGTATAAAAGTATGGGGTCCAATAGATCCACCAGGACAGCTAGGTATATGGGGTACAGAGGTAACTGTAGATTATGATATATGTGTAGCAGATGGTGCATGCATTGAAGCCTGCCCGGTAAATGTA
>JBJMFM010000231.1:0-5791 GCA_045808425.1 Nitrososphaeraceae archaeon
TATTACGTTGTTATCCTGTGACTTTTGTTGTTGGTATATACAGCGTGTCTTTTCCTGAACCTATTCTTTCAATTTTAAGCAGAGTATGTTAGAGATCTCATGTAATTGATATACAAGCTCAATGACTTTTTCGGGGATCAGTACACTAGAACTAATGTTGGAGATGAATGATTCGATTTGATTTTCGCTTGCCCTCGAAGTTTTGAAAGTTGTATAGTCTAAAGTTTGAAGCTATGTCAGATGAATTTAGTCCCTGCTTCCTTGCCTGTAGAACTATATGCAGCAAGGACAGGAACGACTAGCGCAGGAATAGTAGCAGTTTCATCGGTTGAAGATTTAGCTGTGATTTGAATTTAATAGGAAGAAGTGTATTGATTGAAATAAAGCAATAACAACTAGATCGAGCAAATGAGGAAATTCGGGCTCCTAGTTGTAGTTATACTACTACTATTAGACTTGACCGTAGGATTTATAAAAATAAAATAGCAAAAGAGTAATAAAGCCTTGAAAATAGCATACTTGAGAGATACTCTTTTTTCGCCTAAAGCAAGAGGAATAGCTGTTATCTTTACAATAGCGATTATTGTTGTTTCTTACAGTTTATTTTTTTACCTTCAAAGCACTACCGAAAGCAATATCAGAAATAGCATTTTTGAGCAGCAAAAAGCTCGTCAGATGCAATCTACACAGGCACTTTCCCATCACATCAGCTCAGACCTTGGCTCTATAATGGCTAGGTTGCAAGGTTTAGCAAGCTCATCGTCATTGCAGCAAGGTGATTTATCTAGCGATAAGACAAGAAAGCTATTGCAGGAGATGTACTTTCAAATAAACAATATTACTACAGCAGATAGACTTTTTATTTTAAACAAGAACGACATTTTAATGATAAACCTAGGACAGGAGGGACAGAAGACTTTTGTTGGTACCAATATGTCAAATATTGATTGGGTAAGAGAAACTAGGACTCAGCATAAACCAGTATTTTCTAATGGATATTTTGGTTCGGATGGTAAATATAGAATAGCCATCACTTACCCTACCATAAATAGAGAAACTGGCCAATATATAGGGCTGGTAGGTTCTGCATTGCCTACCTTACATCTTTTCGAACAATATGGCAATATTTTTGATATTAAATCTCAGTATCTAGCTGTTCTGGATCGAAACTCAGATGAACTGATTCATCCATTAAAGTCAGGTATAGGAAAGCCATTTTTTGGAAATTATGTACAGAACGTTACTGGTTACAATAAAGTTCTAAACAGTCATGTTCGAACAGTCATGGGTGGTAAACCAGATTTTGCTGTTTATCCGTTTAAATATGGTGAAAGGTTGAGTACTGGCAATCCTATATTTATAGAAGAAAAACCAAGATACTTTGTTTTTATTATAACACCAACATCTGTGATATATTCACAGATCAACAGCGTCATATCAACTGAAAGACTGGAAATGTTTTCTCTTATAGCTGGAGCTACGGCGGCAATTGTGATCCTCGTTATTTTTCTTACTAGATGGAGCAACACATTGGATAAAGAAGTGAAAAGAAGAACAATGGAAGTGGATGAAGCTAACAACTCACTAACAGAATCAAATAAACAACTTGCGTCAGCCAACGAGCAACTAAAAATACATGACAAAATGCAAAGTGATTTCATCAATATAGCAGCTCACGAATTAAGGACACCCATTCAGCCAATACTAACATTAACTCAAATCATTCAGGATAGAATGTCGATCAAAAAAGAAGAAGGAGAACAACAACAAGTAGCAGGAGAAGCAAAAAAAGAACTAGAGCAGAGGGAACTTAGCCAATTACAAGGCGTGGTAATAACAAATGCAAGAAGGTTGAAAAGACTTGCAGATGATATATTAGATGTCAGTAGGATAGAAGGTCATAGGCTTACATTACAAAAGGAAAGACTCGATCTAAATGGCCTGATATCAAATATAATACAAGATTGTAAGAATCAGCTTGAAAAAAGAGGCTCCTTAATAGCTGATGACCGTCACATTCGTACTGATGCTAACCTAACGATAGTTTATAAAGGACCTGAAATGCAAAAAGGACCAATTTTTGTTGAAGCAGACAAACAGAGAATTAGTCAAGTTGTTTGGAACCTTCTAAATAACGCTATCAAATTTACCAGAGAAAGAGGCACATTAACCATAAGTGTAGAAAAGAAGAAGAAAGGAAATAAAGATGATGAAGAAGAGGCTGTGGTTAGTATAAAGGACACAGGCACTGGAATAGATCCAGAAATAGTGCCCAGATTATTTGAAAAGTTTGCCTCAAAATCATATCAGGGTACCGGGCTTGGTCTATTCATATCAAAAAATATTGTAGAAGCTCATGGTGGCAAGGTATGGGCTGAAAATAATAAAGATAATGAAAGAGGAGCTACATTTTACTTTAGGCTACCATTAAGCAAATAGGGGCCTTTTCACAGAATGAAACTAAAGCTGCTCGTAGAAACTAAAAGCTATAGATAGCAGTACAATCTTAATCATTGGTGGTGGAGATACTCCAACTATGAGTGGAGGTATTAGTTTACAATACCTCAGCTAAAAGCTCAAACCTTGCTCCATTTGACAAAATAAGCAAAAGTGGAGATGGTGTAGGTAGTGGATATATTTTCTGTACTCTTGTAGTCTAGGACTATGTAAAAAATAAAAAGTAAATTCCATACCATATACAAATACAGAGGTTCAATAAGAAAAATTCATGATATCGAAATTGGTACATATTAACGCTATATTCTGAGCAACGGTACGCATGTATTAGCACACTTGATCATATATTTGATTAATGTTGCTTTCGAGTAGAGTAATTGTTGTTCGTAATCTTTTACTTATTAGGGATGGCTTCTCCCGAAAATGAAAAAGTTCGGGGGCAGCATCTAACGATCCAACATCAACCGTTAGGTTTCATATCGATATTATATTCATTATTCGCCAAAAAATTCTTTATTGCTATTATTTGCTGCTCCGTCATTCCATGAGCCTGTAGACTAAGTAGCGCCATCATAGTTCGGCTTTGGCCTGAGCAAGCTTCATTTATTGCGAATTTTTGTAGCGACAATCTCTCTAACTCCCTCTTGAGTCCATATATTTTATTATATTTTTTTATGTCATCAATTAGCCGTAAAGTAGCAGCCAAAGGAGGTAAGCTATAGTGCTTTGCTGCCCCTTTTATTGCAACCTTAAGTGCTAATAATTCATTTATTCCAATACCGAAAGCTGCAATATCTTCTGTTAACGGTACGATGTCTTTATACTTAGATATCCTCTTTGTTATAAGTGATTCGTCAGATGTGCTGTCGAATGATCGTCAAATGGCCGTCAGATGGAATTGGAAAAACTCTGGACGTACATAGTGATGCTTTATGCAGTATTCCTGTATTTTTATAATTTGTAAACTGAATGTTCAATAAGGTATAAAGTCTAGTATTACATACAATATGAAACAGACAGATCCTCATCTTGAGGAAGTAAATCAAAATATAAAACCAAAAACACCAGATGGTTGTGAAGAATGCCTTCAAATGGGTTCTGATTGGGTACATTTAAGGCTTTGTTTATCATGTGGTCATGTGGGATGTTGCGATTCTTCTCCTAATAAGCATGCGACTAAACATTTCAAATCGACTAAGCATCCTATTATAAGGTCTTTTGAGCCAGACGAGACGTGGGAATGGTGTTATCTTGATAAGATTATGATTGAATGAGGGTCATGCAAAAATTAGTGGTGTCAGAATTAGGGAAATAAAATGACGTGATCAGAGAGGCTATATAGTAGATGCTGAACAAACTTAAGATGTCGTTGTGCTTGTATTGTTGAAGAAAATAGTAGTAGCCTAATAAATCAGCCACTCTGCCTTATCCAGTCTTAATATCTTTCAATCCACCGGTTGTTTGTCCAACTTCGATGATATAACCATCAGGGTCATGCATATAGCAGCGAATTTCAAGACCATGGTCCTTTGGCTCTGTAATGAATTTGGCTCCTCTTCTTTGCCATTCATTGTAAGATCTCCAAATGTCTGCGACACGGATATTTAGGAAACTGCTGAATTCATTAGGATTCTGGGGTGTATGAAGTGTTATAGATGGCTTGTCATCTGTAGGGCCTCCACCTACGTTCAAAACAATCCAACTGTTGGCAATTTGGATGACGGTAGGTTCACCGCTGCGGATAAGTTTTCCTACAAAAATATGAAGGTAAAAATCTGCTGATCGTTTAACATTTGCCGCGGTCAGAAAGTGTGCTAAAATAAAGCCTTCTTTGGGTGTGTATTCATATTCTTCTCTTCTGATCATGTCTATGCTTTTTGTTCTTACTTGTTATTAGTATTTATTTTTCATTTGTATATACTATGCTTAGTACTTAGTTGTTATCTTGAATGTAAATAGCAGTATCAAAGGAAAAAATATCGCAAATAAATAAACAAATAACTCTACCATATCATTTGATTTCCCTTCAAAAGGAGTGGCATTCCTACGGTTTATAACAACAACAGAAGGATTTTCAAACAAAAGAAAAAATTACTAGGAGTACGTTTGCTTATTTGTATACAAACGTACTGTTTTGGAGTAATGCCTGTACTGTAGGATCAACTCTCCCAGCCTGAGCCATGGTATAGCAATGGGTTGACATGAACTGCTGCGCTCCGCCAAGCCTATTTTCCCATTTACGTAACATGTTATTTACACAGTTTTCGCTTACTGCATCAATGTATTTAGAGAAAATCAGCCATGGGTTAGGTTCTCCTCCTCCTCCTACCTGCTTTGCAATCCCACCAAATGAGACTTGTTGGTTTGCTTGAGCAGCTGCCTTTTCCAAATCAGAAACAAATTCTCTCTGTACTATTACATCGTTTCTTGTTCCAAGCCTAGTAAGATGGCCACCAACAAATGTGTCAAAGTCATAGTTGTTTAACGCTATATCATGAGCTTTGATAAATCCTGCAACATCTTTAGCTATTGCCAAGTACGGAAATGGAACCCATCCTGGGAACACAACATCAACTAGCATTTGCACCTTTTGCTTTGGAGCATAGATGAATATATTTCCAGGCAAATGATTGACGCCATAATAGTCTAACTTTAGAGTTTGATTTCCTATCTGCAATGTATAGTTCTTGGTAAAAGTAACAGTAGGAATTGGTGGTACCATGGAAGCATTCTTGGCCACACTTTTCGCGCTTTGCAGCTCAGCTGCAGTTTCTTGTTGAGCTATAAAAGTAGCATTCTTTGGGAATATCCCTGCTGCGCCAATATGATCTATATGAGCATGGCTGTAAATTACATATGTAACTGGCTTGGTTGTCACTTCTGCTATAGCTTTGAGATAATTATTGCCAATGGTTGCAGGAGCATCAACTGCTACAACGCCTTTGTCAGTTACCATAAACATAGTCTGGTATGCTCCATCAGTTAGCCAATAAAGACCACCTCTAATTTGTTGGACTAGGTATCCTTTTGCAGGTATTGGAGGTCCTTTTGCTGCTTCAGGTAGTTGGATTGTAACACTAGCAGTACTACTATTATCAGACTGCTTTACCACCTGAGATACGAATTTAAGATAGGCTGTCTCTTCATCTTCCTTATCTTCAGCAGCTAGGGCATTTGCAGTCTTAATTCGCATAGGCAGTATTGAACTGTTAATAGTAGTAGAGGATACGAATAAAATCAATAGAATTGTTCCTGATATCATCAATAGCTTTTTTGTTCCATGTATCATTGGTCTAAAAATAGAGCAATTTAAACTATATAACCTTTGATTCGG
>JBJMFM010000232.1:0-2675 GCA_045808425.1 Nitrososphaeraceae archaeon
TCATCTGCCCTTTTTCCTCTATCTTTAAATGGGATATTAGATGCTTGGTATTCATCTTTAGACCAGCCAATACCAAATCCTGCTATAGCTCTTCCTTCTGATAAGACATCAAGTGTTGCAAATCGCCTTGCCAATACTACAGGATTATGGAATAGCATGTCTACGACAGAGGTTCCTAATGCAATCTTCTCTATATTTGCCGCAACAAAAGCAAGTGTTTCTATGGGATCAAATATGTACTGCCAATCAGCTGGAAACTTGCCATCACTGGTTCCGGGATACGAGTCATGGGGGGCTAATAGGCCAAATCATTCTTTCTAAAACCCATAGAGAATCAAATCCAGCATTTTCGGCTCCTTTTGCAAGACTAATTATGTTTTCTTTTGTAGCATGATGCTTATCTGCTTGTGTAGTCTTAATCCTACTTTCATACTACCTCTATGCATTATACTATATAATATACAGGATTTAACTTTAAGTGATTGCAGCTCGATTCTGATATGCCTAAAGATTTTTATCTCTTCAGTAGGACTCTGCGAAGTATTGAAATCTGAATTCCATGTAATCGACTTTTATAAACTCTATATCAATCTCAAGGCTTAGTGGATACATCATAGGATTTGTATTGTATTGTATCAAAGGTATTGTAGTAACCAAAGAGCCAACTATTAGTGCTGCTTGAGCAGACAACATATAGTTCCTCCTCCTCTCTCCCTCTTACCGATGGGTTTCAGACTTAATTAACAAGAACTATATAGATTATTTGGTCGTCGTCACTATGGAGATATGGTATGATAAGAAGGGACCAGACCTTGTAACAAAGAATTCCAAATCTATAATCCATCCATTTATAGTTAAAGGACATAAAGGCCTTACAATTAATCCATATCAAGGATGCCAACATAGATGCGGATATTGTTATGCAACTTATGAATGGTCTCCAGAATTCTATGATAAAATTTATGCCAAAAGTAATGCTGCCGAAGTATTAGAAAATCAATTAAAATCGTGGAAATCTGAAACCATAGAACCTGTAATGGTATCATCTGCTACCGACCCTTATCAGCCAGCAGAAATAAGATATGGTTTAACCCGAAAATGCATCGAGGTACTACAAGAATATAATGTTCCATATTATGTCTTTACAAAATCAACTATAATATCAAGAGACCTCTTCTTACACGAAAGGTACAAAGACAATTGCTTTTTTGTTTGGTCCATAACAACATGCAATGAGAAAATTAGACGTATAATAGAACCTGGAACTCCACCAGCATATCATATGTTTTCAGTAATAAGGAAATTCACAGATGCTGGTATAAAATGCGGAGTAAATATCGACCCTATTTTACCTCTTATTACTGATTCCCAAGAAGAAATAGAGGCAATACTTGATAATTGCAATAGATGTGGTGTTGGCTATGTTTTTGGTGCACTTTTAAGACTAAGATCAGACATATGGAAAAGAATGCAGATAATTCTAAAGCTGCTTGATGTAAATGACGGTATTGAAATTTACAAAAAAAGAATTTATCAGTTTACAGAACCATTGAAGCCAAGTTATAATATTGCAGCAAGCGAATCTTATTCAAGTAAAGTACTTCAGAACT
Organism: Nitrososphaeraceae archaeon; assembly: GCA_045808425.1. Classification (GTDB taxonomy): domain Archaea; phylum Thermoproteota; class Nitrososphaeria; order Nitrososphaerales; family Nitrososphaeraceae; genus JAFAQB01. The sequence goes on from JBJMFM010000232.1 coordinate 1,611, forward strand.
TAGAAAACAAAGTATCGGAAAAAGGAATGTTCTTTGATTTTCCGGATTTTATTGGAGGCAGACGTATTAAAGCAAACAAGAAGAATCATCATCACAATACTAATAATAAAAACGATAATGACCAGCAAATTACTCTTATGACATATATGTGAGAGCATTCTAGGACTACTCCTTACCATAGTTTATTACATAATACATATGTGTCTGAAGCCATCAACTTTGGGACTCAAGTTAATGCCAAATTTGATTTGGGAATAGAGTTCTATATTGAGTCTGCTGCATGTTGCTGACATGTAGTACACCAGATTTCATAGTTCCGTACAATTGAGGTACAAGGATGAAATAGATAGTATAATGAGAAGATAGTTAGAGAACTGTGTTATGATATCGTCAACTACACTTCTATGTTAGTGACAGGGTTGCTAGCTTCTTTCGATCTCCTGTTGAACAAATAGATTAATTTTTATTCTTCTTTTTAATATGCAGCTGTTTGGCCTGAAAGTACACTATAACAGCAGCCACAGTAGCGGTACTGGGTATGATGTAATAGAGCATCAATTGCCCAAAGTGTAATACTTGGCGGAGGTTGCTCACAGAAATATTAAAGTTTGCTACCATTGGGTCAACTTGGTACTTTGGATCTCCGTTTATCCTAGCTTCAAAAGTCAATATGTACTTCCCAACAGTTCGAAATGGGTATAGGAAGGTTTATGTCACTAAACCATACCTTTTAGTATACTTTAGCTGGGCATCTATAAATAAAAAATGATTAAAGTTGACTTTTTTAGGTATGGAAAGTGAAGAAGATGTCTGCAGCAGGCCAAATATAGAAGATCATAAGTCTTGTCAAATATGGCTAGAAGGATATAATTCACCGTCTACAAAAAGGACTTACAAGATTCACCTTTCATTATTCTGCAAATATCCCAATACTGACCCTGATTCTCTAGTCTAGTTAAAGCCAGAACAGATAAAGATTATGGTTCTTAACTATATTATACATCTTAAAAAAGTAGCCAAATAAACTTCTGGGAAAGCAAGACATGGCGAATTGGCTGTGAATTC
>JBJMFM010000233.1:0-7411 GCA_045808425.1 Nitrososphaeraceae archaeon
ACAGCGGTAGAGTAAAATGGTTTAATGCTACAATAGGTATTAACCCCACCTCTCGCATAGACCTTAACATTTTTTTATAATGATCTATTGCATCTTGATTCCATTGATCTTTTTTAGGTTCTATGCGGGCCCACTCTAAACTAATCCTAAAAGCATTCATGCCTAGATTTTTGGCTAATTCAAAATCATTTTCATAATATTCTGGTTCCCAGAATTTGACAGCTTCGCTGGCTGGTTGCAAATGGATTTGAGTCCTACCTTTGTAAAAGATGCTTGGTTTTGTTAATGAAGATATTCTTTTCTTTATAGCATCAGAACGAGTAAAGTAATCCCAATCGTTATTGTAAATTCCACCTTCTACTTGATATGAAGAAGTAGCTACACCCCATAGGAACTTTAGTTTAGAGTCTTCCACTATTTTTTCTATATTTGGTATTAACTAGCTGCTTTAAAAAATACTTTTCACACATGAATAATATAGGTATGTTCTATCAAGCCAAAGAGTATGCTGAAATGCAGGAGCCTGATTCAAATCATTTATCAAACTTGGAATGGTAGAATGGTATCTTGCTAAGATCCAGACTTAACAACAGAGGATCTGGCAGAGTTCTATTTCTCACCAAAAGAATAAAGTCTTATCCAATATGAAATATTGATCTCAATGTAGAATAACATTATCTAAAGCCGTAAGTTATAAAACTTATCATGGTAATTAGATAGTAGTAATGAGCGAAAGTGCAAAGTTGATCCCTGAAGAGTATCATTCAATTAACCCTTATCTAGTTGTGAGAAATGCAGAAAGGGCAATAGAATTTTATAAAAAGGTCTTTGGTGCTGAAGAGCGTTTTCGTATGCATAGACTTGATGGCAAGACCATTATGCATGCAGATCTCAAAATAGGTGATTCTGTAATTATGCTAACAGAAGAATCCACAGAAATGAAAGCTCTTTCTCCCGAATCTATTGGTGGAAGTCCAGTTAGCTTGTATGTTTACGTTAAAGATGTAGATGGTGTATTTAATCAGGCCGTATCTGAAGGAGCGACTGTGTTATATCCAGTCAGAGACCAATTCTATGGAGACCGTTCTGGGTACTTAAAAGATCCATTCGGACATTTGTGGTCAATAGCAACTCACAAAAAGGATCTATCACCAGATGAGATTAGAAAGGCTGGGGAAGCATTTTTCGAAGAAATGTCGAAAACTAAGGCTGCATAGTGGAAATTAGTTTTCAGTATTAGAGGCATGACAGATATACGGACAACTACTTACAACTAATGGAGACTAGATTGGTAGTCTGGCCCCACAGCATAGCATATCATAGCATGCCCAATGCATTGCCTGCTAACTGGAAATTCTATCCAATAAAATCAAGCTAAAGAAATCATGATGCAAACATCTACATACCAGAACCATTTTGGGCAAACACGCACACCTACGTCAGCAGGTCTATAACAAAGATAGTAAAACAAGAGTACATTAGATATGAAATCAAATCCTAATCTTTCTCTTCTTTTTGTTGATATATCGTTGCTCTTCTTGTATTATCATTTCATATTTACTTACTATAAATACGATCATTTGCAACTGTTACAATACATACCACGTCTCTTTGTAGATCATAGAATATAAGTGTCATAATGTCACGATGTAGATTATTGCCACGATTCAAGAACCTTAGCCAATGTAGTACTCAACAATTACTTATATCCCATCAAATTGGTATTTCATACCATTAATTTGTACGAAATGATTCAGTTAATGCTATAAAATGAAGTATATATATACTCTATCCTGAAAGGATAATAAACCATGTAATGTGGTATAAAACTACAAAAATATGTCAGAAATTCCACCGCCGTCCTACAAGAGAAATCAAGCTACGATCGATGAGAAGCAACTAACATCAACCTATGGCGATTCCGCTGTCAGCTTCTTATACAATGAAGCAAATTACAATAACGATAACAGTACAGTAAATGACCTTGACTTAGCACAAGGGCTGATAGATTTACTTATAGAAAATAATTTTACCCTAGAATCACTTATAAATACTAGTGTGCTTGAGCTAGCCAAAACTCTTGGTATCGATCAAGATGTTGCAGCAATAATATGTACTGCAGCAAACAGAAAGAGGAAGAAAATCAATGGCAGCACCATGCATTTAAAATAGAAAAGAAATTGGAGCATGAGTTTTAGAAGAGTTAATTAGAATTATCTTTATTATTATATGTGTCATATTTTTTAGAATCATGACCTCTCGCTACTTTTTAAATTTACGATATTAATAAGCCCGTAATTTTCTCTTGTTGTCCTGCTTACAGCCATATTGTAATTGTATATCTTTTTTGAATATTCCTCCAATACAGGCTTCATATCATCCAGATACCTGCTTGTATAGAATCCAGGACAGTCACCAGTTAATTGAAATGTTGCATGTACTACAGATCGTCCTTTATCAGTTTCTAACCATGAAGCAAATGGATATAGCCAACAAACACCGGGTTTTTCAGGATGTATTGTACAGGAGCCCTTTTCATTTAAGAATCTGCAAGGTAGTGGAGTACCGTCTTGTTCTTCCGTCTCATTATGTTTCCTTTTTAAAGAAAGCATGGTAAGGGTTGTTATGATATTTCCAAATGCTTCATGTTCTTGCCAGCTTGATATCCTTGTCTCATTCTTTATGAAGTCGACTTTTGAATAATAACCCATCTTTCTAGCAATATTTTTGATATCGTCCTTTGTCAATGGTAACCTTCCTTGTCGTTCACAGCAATTATGACAGTCAGGCCATAGGCACTTCCATAATACATACAGATCATCTTTGGTAAGAGTAGGTATATGAAATATGACCCCGTTTACGTGCACTACCGTATCAATTACATCTGTTCGTTTACCAACATGCAGGTCAAAGACACGAGGATCTATTTTCCACTTTTTTGAAAGCATATTAAGGGAATCTTCGACACAATTCGGGATACTCAAGGGTTTTAACATTCCAGATATAAGAAAACCCGGCGTTTAAATGTGCCTCGAAGTCCAATATTGATGGTTCTTTAACAGGATGACAACGCCATCAGTAGAGGATACAAAGCAGAGTAAGTTCAAAGACAAAGGAAAACATGCATCTTCTACTGAAAATCGCAGAATGGTATGGGAAAAGGTTGTTTGGCCTTTGATACTAGAACTTAATAGATCATATTTTACTTTAAAGGAGTATCATTCAAAACGAGATACATTCTGTCGCCTTTATGGTATACGACCATCCAAGGTTGCGGGTGGGTTTGTATCGCTCTTGATCAAGGGGATTGTTGTGAGAGAGAAGAATATTTACTCAATACACTACAAACTAATTCCTTATATGCGAAAGAAGGCAAATTTAGAGTATGGCCTTGTAATTAGAGAAGTAAATACAAAACGATAATGTCAATTAAAACACATTCAAAACAATACTAAAACTTTACATGATACTATGTGATTTCAATAGGACATACCAAAAGGTAAGCTTTAATTATATCGTGTAAGCTGTGATGCTTTTCACGTTGATATAATATGAATTGCAAGAATTATCATGGAATGTATTTTATATATGCCTGCCGATAATATTAATTCAATATAAATAAATTATCGATAAAGTCAAATATCTGTATCATTATGAATTTGTACGTAGCTCGTGAAGCCCGGTCGAACCTGTATTTTCAATTAATCGGGTGCCGAATCTAGTGGCCAATCTCCAAGGGGGCTAGGGATTTCAGGCTCTGGATCTCATGAGAAAAGAAACCTGGAGACAGCAGTTCGAATCTGCTCCGGGCTACTATTCTATATTTGTATGTTCGGACCGGCACCTAGAATTTCTTTTGGTACCTCTCCAAACTTTTGGAAGTTCTTGACAAATAATGCGGCAAGCCTCTTAGCGGACATAACATATGTATATTTGTCTGACCAGATGTTAGACGGATCAAGAATCTCAGATGGGACTCCGGGACACGAAATTGGAATATCGAAGTTGAAAATATCATCATGTTTGAATTGCACTTTCTCTAAATCTGAATTCAATGCGGCTGTCACCATTGCCCTAGTGTATTTGAGGTTCATCCTCTTGCCTACACCATACGGTCCACCAGACCACCCAGTATTAATTAGGTATACTTTGGCATCATATTCTGTGATTTTATTTCCAAGCATTTTGGCATATTCCTTAGCATGCAACGGCATAAATGGAGCACCAAAACATTGTGAAAATGTCTCCTTTGGTTCTGTGATCCCTCTCTCTGTTCCTGCTAATTTACTAGTATAACCAGACATAAAGTGATACATCGCACCTTCTTTTGTAAGTTTTGCAATGGGTGGCATAACCCCAAAGGCATCAGCAGTAAGGAAGATAATGACTTTCGGATGAGTGGCAACACTTGGAATTACTGCACCAGGAATGAAGTCAATAGGATATACAACTCGAGTATTTTCTGTAAGACTTCCATCGTCAAAATTGGGTTCTCTTGTATCATCATTAATAATAACATTTTCCATTACTGAACCAAATCTTATAGCTTTCCAGATTTCTGGTTCATTCTCTTTTTTTAGATTTATACACTTTGCATAACAACCACCTTCAAAATTGAAAATACCTCTATCAGACCAGCCATGTTCATCGTCTCCAACAAGGCGTCTTTCAGGGTCGGCTGACAGAGTTGTCTTCCCTGTACCAGATAGTCCAAAGAACAGAGCAGAATTTCCGTTTGTACCCACATTAGCCGAGCAGTGCATGGGAAAAATGCCTTTAGTAGGTAAAATATAGTTCATCACAGTAAACATAGCTTTTTTAATCTCGCCTGCATACGATGTAGAGCCTATTAGAACCATTTTTTTCTTAAAGCTAATTATAATGAATGTCTCTGTTCTGGTCCCATCTATTTCAGCCATTGCACCAAAATCATTTACAGATACCAGTGTAAATTCTGGTTTATGATTTTTGAGCTCTGCCATTTTTGGACGAATAAAAATTTGAGTTGCAAAAAGATTATGCCATGCCTTATCTGTAACCACTCTTATTGGTAATCTTAATTCGGGGTCTGCTCCAATGTATCCATCAAAAACAAAAAACTCTCTACCTTCGATGTATTTTTTCATTCTGCTGAAAAGCATTTCAAATTTTTCTTGTGAGATTGGACGATTGATTTTGCCCCAGTCTACGGTATCATGAGTAATCTCATCATCAACAATATACTTGTCCTCTGGTGACCTTCCTGTAAACTTCCCAGTTTTTACAGATAATGCACCAGAGGACGATAATTTTCCTTCTTTTCTATGAATGGCAACTTCTATTAATGACGGCACAGATAAGTTCACGTGTATCTTACTGAGCCGAATATCCATCTCTTCAAGCTGCATCAGACACTTTGTAGTTATAATCTTTGGGTTGTCATTCATTAGCTGATTTAACCATTGACTTGCATATTTAATTGATTTCCTGTCATAGATTAAAGTAAAATCTTCACATTGTCATAGTATGTATGACTCCCATTTTGATGTATTTACAAAATATTCTGATCAAAATTGGCATGAACTTGATGTTGTGTTATCATTTACTGGTACATGTGTTTATCTTTCTGTTGTAAAGATTACAATTATTTAAATTATAAATCCAATTTGATAATCATCGTAAGTCATAAAGTCAAATTATTTAATTGTTAGCTCAGTTTTTTGAAATCAGTGTTATGCGAATAACAAACTTTTTTCGTAAAGTCTTTGAAATGTAATTGTATTTGATTATTAGAAAATTCTGCTCAGAATCTATTGTAGAATCTAACCAATAACTTTGGCTAAGTAATTAAATTCAGAAATGTTGTTAAAGGGAGTAAAGAACTCGTAGATTCATATAAATTTGTATGCACTAAATTATTTTGTGTACTAGTCTAGGCTTTTTTAACCTTAACTTAATTCTAATTATAAGCCATATTTTTATAGTCACTGGTTGAGTCGTAGTCAGGGCATTTATTTGGAGTTTCAAAAAATTACAATATTGCTTGCCATTGGGGGACTTATTTCCACTGTCTGGACTAGTATTGAGATTATTGGTAATGGATATGCACAAGTACCGCCGATACAATCTCAGTTTACTCAGAAGCAAGATTCAATAAACAACGATTCATCTACTCCTTTTTCATTACCTTCTATTAGGTTAGACAATCCTGGTGATGTTGCAGTAGCAAAAAATGGCCCAATTGCTGTTGCTGGTCCTGACCAAATAGTCAAAGAAGGTTCGACCGTTATTTTGAATGGTAGTGGAAGTAGAGATCCAAATGGAGTGATCCTGTCTTACTCATGGAGACAAATTCCAACGAATAATTTTATTACGTTAAGCGGTGCTAGTACGCCTATTTGGTCCTTTACTACACCGAGAGTATCTGCGGATACTACACTTAAATTCCAATTGACAGTCACAGATAGCAATGGCTTGAATGATAATAGCACTGTAAGTGTCATAGTCAAGCATGTTCCAGCTCAAACACCTTCTGCAGCTCAAACACCTTCTGCAGATAATCCTTCAACTACCAATCCTGTTCCTAGCAATAATCCTCCAATTGCAGGTATTATTCCTCAGCAAACACCTTCTGCAGATAATCCTCCAATTGCAGGTATTATTCCTCAGCAAACACCTTAAAAAAGGACAAGTATAGAAATATTTCAGTTCACTCGCATTCTTTTACTTTATTTCTTCCTTTTGATAAGGCTTACCTAATTTGCAGCCCTTTTCGATCATTGTCTTGCAGTTGTTACACCTGAGGCTAACATTTGTATTCATAATTCTGTTATCCTGCACATTGTATCATAGCGTTTAATTTAAGTACAATCCAATACTTCAAGATGATTAAATAAGAACTGTATTTTTATCAGAGTTTAATATGCTTAGGATAATTATTAACCCTTGAGGAATCAAAGTGATCTAAAAATGCATTCTTGGTGTTTAATACGTTAATACATTCACACATTATCAATGCTGTTATACAAATAATAACATGTTAACAAAGTAGCTTTCTACAAGATAGTAATAGAAACAATTTAATCATTAACCATTTGTTGTTGAGTTTTTCCAATTTCTTTCCTCTTTTTATATCTATATTCTTCTACTACTTCCTTCTTTTCTCGCATTCCCATTCAAAGTGTTTTTGAACTTCCTACACATCAGAAATATTCTCCTGCTGAGAGTTGATCCTTAGACAACCTTGCAGTTAGAACTTTTCCTGGACGAGCTTTATATCCTGTAACTCCTGCACCAACTGCAATCATTGTACTTTTATCTTTTGCATGAGGAGAGAAAAACTCTGTGACTGCATCATCGAAAAATGTTGAACCTGATGCTCCTAATTGCTGAGCATACGCCGACAAGTAGATTTTCCCAGCAAGAATACCAG
>JBJMFM010000234.1:0-20766 GCA_045808425.1 Nitrososphaeraceae archaeon
GCAAATCTTCTATTTAACGAATGTTTTCTGAATAATAGCGATGTAGTAGTAGCAGGTCTTCTTTGCTTTCTAAGTCTTTCCTTACCTTCTTTATTAGATGGTGTTAGCCTTAGCTGCATACCACAACATGGACAAAATAACCCATTATTGTACAAGTAAACTTCACATCTTCTACAGTATTTCTTACCAAGAGAGCAATTGCTTTTACCAAATACTATCTTCTTTGAATATATTCCTTTCACATATTTTTCTGCAAGCCAATGGAGAACTAAACTAGTTAGGGAATTAAAAGACCTCATTAAAAACAATGGATCTGCAAAATTAGAGGAAGCGTATCCTATTAATAGGCATGGTTGGTTGGTCTGATGCATGATACATCCTTATCATGGTTTTAGGGTACAATCCCTATCCTCACGCATTGGTTTAGAGATAAACCCTAATCAATGCTTTTAGATTGGCGAAGTTCACCATGTTACTAGAATATATATTGTAAACGTTATTGTTAATTGATTGACTGCATATACGTTAGATAATATTGTCCGGCATATAATTAGCTGTAGATAAACTTGCGTGGTACTAAATAAACTGAAATTTTGTCTTTCTACGATTGGTAAGTCTTCCAATTATAGGAATAGGATAGCCACACTTTTTGCAGCAGTTATTTTCGTCTAGGTTCCAAGAATTTATACTAAATCCATAACGTTCTATTGCAATACTTTTACATTCTGGACAGTAAGTGTGTTCTAATCTATGACCCGGGACATTTCCGATATATGCATACTTTAACCCTTCTTCTTTTGCAATAGCGTGATGCCTTTCTAGCGTTTCAATTGGTGTATTATCAAATTCCATCATTTTATAATCTGGATGGAATCTTAAAAAATGAATTGGAGTATCAGGTCCTAGTTCATCATAAATAAATTTGCACAATTTTCTTGCAGCATGTAAATCATCCCCAACTTGAGGAACAACTAGATCGGTTATTTCAGTATGAATCTTTGTCTTATCTCTGACTTCTTTAAGTGATTCGAAAATAGGATCAGCATTTGGGATTCCTATATATTGTCTCACGAATTCTAGTTTACCACTCCCCTTAAAATCAACAGTGAGGCAATCTAGAAATTGATTCATCATATTGACTGATTGCGGTGTATCATAGCCATTAGAAACAAAGATGTTGAAAATGCCTCTCTTATGAGCTTCGATTCCACAATCTCTTGCAAATTCAATAAAAATCGAAGGTTCGTTATATGTATAGGCAATTCCATGAGCACCATAGCTTATAGCCATATCTACAACTTCCTTTGGTGTCATCTCTGTACCTTCTATTTTACGCCGCTGAGAAATATCATAATTCTGACAATATTTGCAAAGCCAGTTGCATCCAGTAGTAGCAATCGAGAAAATGGATGTACCGGGCCTATAATGAGTTACAGGTTTCTTCTCTATAGGATCTAAATTGCCGGCAATAACTCGTCCATAAACAAGTAATTGTAATTTGTTGTTTGTTACCCCTCTAATACCGCAGAGACCAATTTTGCCTTCTGGGATCTCGCACAAACGGGCACAGGCAGTACACTTTATTCTGCCGTTAGGAAGACTCTGGTATAGCTCTGCTTCCTTGCCAAAAACTTGTTTGCTTTGACTCAAACTGTATCTTATATTACAGTATAAGCTTATAAATTGTCTTACACTAAAAATCAGTGTTTTTGAATATAGTATAGTTATAACCTATATGCTGCAGTAAGTACCGGTACTAAACAGAGATCTATATCTATTCTAAGACATCAAGTAAAGAGAATATCAAAAATTACACTATGAAAGATTACGACAGGAATATGAAAATATATGGACTTATCATGATAGTCAAAATAGTTGGAAACTATTATATAACTGGAATTAAAATCTGGCATAATGTTTGTAAAAATAAGATAGTTCTTATTTATATATGATAGAAATTAGATTTACCAAATAAAAGACAATAAAGTGTAGAATTTTCTTTACCAACATAGTCAAATAGTAGTATGCAAAGTATTAGCTTTTAACGTCATGTTAGGAGGTAATAATGTATCTCATCATAAAGCAGACACTAAGGGGAGGAGGTGTAAATAAGATCATTATAGCTGGACTTCAAACTAGATCAAATAATATTATGGGTGGGAAAAAAGAGTTTTTCAAACGAATACATTTTCTGCTTTGTGAGTCATGTTTTTGGTGTGCTTCATATTTATCTTCAAGCGCATCGATTGCAAAATGTCCTAGGTGTTATAGTAAAATAGAATGGATGCCAATATCTAACGCTAATCTTTCCAGATTAGATCATAGTTCTCAAGGAAAATTCATACACAATGCTCAGCCAATTAAGTGATTGTAAAGAAAAATGAATAATATTGCTGAGGCAGAAACATCTACGAAGGTTATAGCAAGACATGTGATTTTAAAACTCCTAGCAATGTCTAGAGTGTGAAGTCGTAATAATTTGTTGTAATAACTGCTAATGAAAAATTCAAAAGAGAATCTGATAGAATCAGTCTATTCCATTATTAAAAAGAGTCGAAATGGAAGAATTACAGCAAAGCAGCTTGAAAAAGAAATTGGTGATAAGAATAAAGTACATTACGCCTTAAAATACCTGCTAAAAGAACATAAAGTTAAGAAGGTTAGAGGTTTGGGTATAGATAGAATAGACTATTTTTACCAAATTATGAATTTGAGTTCCCGTTAATAATATAACTTTAGATAAAGGAGCAAGTCGTATTCAGTAAGTATGACAAACTGCATGAGAGCCCCTTAATGATAGTTAAGAGTGCTGACCCTACTGTACATGAAGGAGCAAGTCTTAAGAAAATGCTAAATGAAATAGAGGCACTTTTAGCTAATGGATATACATTAAAATCTATAACAGAGTGTAATGGTGAAATATTTGCATTCTTGCTAAACGAATCTGAATTAAGAGGAATAGAAGAGCAAAAAGTGATGCAAGAAGCTAAGAATAAAAACATATTATGCTATCTATACGGTATTGAAGAATAGGAGCTACTACTACTATTGAATATTAGTACAATAAGATTGTATATTCTCTATAAACAGTATAGTTATCAAATTCAAAAAATAAGGTCGTTTTCTTTATTTCTATCCGCATATCAATCTCTCCGTCTATCTGTTTCTATCTATCAATGCCATTTGTTTCTCTATCTTTTCAACATCTTCTTTTTCAAAGTTCCCAGTACCTTCTAACTCCATTCGCACATTTAGTCTAACTATATCGCTAACATATTCATCTAATGATTTGAATCCTAGTTTTTCAGAAATAACCATGGCAGCAGTGTTGAAGTTCTTTGATAATCTCAAAACAATGGGAATTTCGATGTCTTGCTTATCCCATTCTTGATCATTCCAATACCATTCTTGCTGCTTCGTCATTTTCACTGACTATCACTTTGTTCTATAAAAATCTTTCATCTTTATATTAATCCTAAATTCTAAATAAATAGGATAATATGATCTAGCAAGAGATTTACCAAATTGATTCTCTGTCATATTATTCAACTAAGAATGCGCTCCCTATATTAAACACATCAGGCACTTCTGATCTATGGCCTTTTCTTTTTTTAATTAAATCAATTCAAATTAAATTGAATTATTAATTATGTATGATATATTGTATAAAGAGGAAATTGCATTAAAACCCATTGCAATTATAGCATCTTACATACATATGGTCCATTCTGAGTATATCCTAGTTTTTTGTAATACTCCCTAGTTCCTACTGCACTTATGACGGATAATTTCTGTACTCCAAATTCCTCCTTTGTAATCCTCTCTGCTTCCTGCATCAGCTGAAGTCCATATCCCTTATGCTGGGAGGATTCTTTGTCTCCAGTTTTCCCTACATCTAACATTTGACCATATACATGCAATTCTCTTACAACCGCTGCACAAGAAGAGTCATTATCGTATTCTTTCAGTTCTTTTCTACAAGGACCCATAACTTTGCGTAATCGCAAAAAACCTAGAATAGTTAGCTTATCGACACTTTCAAAGGATAAAAATACCTCCAGTCCGTTTGAAGCTAAATAGTCAATTCTATTCATCGTTATTTCCTGGTCAGAAAGATATCTTCTTTGTAAGCCAGTCTCTCTGCATCTTATGCACTTGCATCTCAAACCCATTTTATGCAGTTTCTTTAGTACCAGCTGCCTAAGATTTCCACTCTTGGGACCAGCTACGATATCTTTAGGTTCTATCTCACGTTGAACCCGCATTATCCTCACCCAAGGTGGTACAGTTTTTTTCACTGCAAACAAAACATCCATTAGATCATTGTCTGAATATGGATGATATTTTCCCTGCATATACAGCTTGTACAAGCCAGTGTGCTTAACAACGAGTGTCGGGTAAATCTTTAACATGTCTGGTTTGAAATTAGGATTCTCAAATAATGTCTTAAAATCCTCTATATCTTTTTCTGGAGATGAGTTAGGCAGACCTGGCATCATATGTGCAACAATCTTGTAACCTGCATCCCGAGCAATTTGGAAAGATTCTATTACATCTTCCAAGGTATGTCCCCGATTAACAGCCTTGTAAACTTCATCCCGTAAGGATTGAACACCTATTTCCATGCGTGTAACTCCTAATTCAAGCATTAGATCAACCTGCTGCTGCTTACAGTAATCCGGTTTTGTTTCTACGGTAAATCCAACGCATCTATTTTTTGCAGTTTCGTTACTAATGATAGCCTCTTGTAGATTAGCAGAACGTATTATCTCATTGAGAGCATCAAAACACGATTTTGCAAAATCCTTCTGATACTGTACGGGCATAAAGGGAAAAGTACCACCAACTATGACAAGTTCTACTTTCCCAGTGTCATGCCCTCTTGCGCGCAATTGACATAGCATAGATTGGACTTGTCTATATGGATCATAGCCAAATTTTTGAGCAGATCTCGTAGAAGGTTCAGTTCCTATATAACTTAGAGGAGTATTAAATTCGATTCCACCAGGGCAATATATACATCTGCCTTGTGGACACTCAAATGGTTTGGGCATTACCGTAATTATTGCTATACCAGAGGCTGTCTTTATAGGCCTAACCATCAAAACTTTCCTATAATAACTGTCATTAGGAAGATGTTCAATTATGCTCTCATTTTTTGGTAAAGTAGAAAGACGATATTTTGATGCCATAGCCTTTACAATTTTGAAAATGGCCTTAGATGACAGACCTTCTTTTTCTTGGATTTGTTCAGCGACTGATTTACAGGCTAGAATATAGTTAGAACCTGCTTGTGAAGATATTTCAGCAGTTTTTCGATCCATTAGCGACGTTTTGAGAAGGATGATGGGTAACAAATATTAATTTTTGTATATCTTCACATGATCATTGTCAGTTAGATACCCCTATGATATTTGTTCTTAGTTATTATCATTAATGCTATTGTTATTGTTGCCCTGTGTTCGTAGTTATTACTGCAAAGAGTGAAAGGCTAATGCTGACTTGCCTGTATCATGAAATGAACTAACTGGTAATCCCAAGTCATCCTGGCACTCCTGAATATCTGCATAATGAACCATTTTATCATACTCATCTTTATTTTTGGCAATGACATATCCCTTCCAAGCTTTGTGGAGAGCACCCCATACCTGGTTCTCAAAGTAAAATGAATCTAACATTTTTGACCTGTCTGTCTTTATTATAGAATCTGATTTTTTCTTTGATTTGTAATAGTCAGAAAGACCATACAGGTAATCTTTTCTTCGTCTGCTAAATCTATAGTATTTCATTGTAAATAGTTTTGCTTGAGTGTTGGTACTCCATTTGTTTTTGGAGTTTTTAAATTTTTTCGTCTAAATAATATTATGATAGGTATGTGAGCGAGCAATCTTGTGATACTATGGTTGCAGATCATGCTGCGTAGTGTCTCAATAGAACGTCAACTAGAATGGCTTTGCAAATGTCAGTTTTCAAATTAACCGTATGGCTGAACCTCTAATTATGGGGAGTGTAGATAAAGTTAGGCTATAATTCATTCAACTGATATGTGAACTCAAAATATGGCAATTATGTTCATTCCAAATCAGCTTGAACTTTCTACAATTAGATTCTCTTTTTCATCAATTTTGTAAATGTAAATGCCAAATGACGAGGTAGAGAGAAAAAGTAATGAGAGTATTGACGGTTGATACTTGGATTTTAACTATGTTAGGCATCATATGGATTGAATGGTCAAACACCTGTTGAAACGTACGGATATATAGATTGAAGGTAGATAAGTGAAAGATAAGTACTCAAGTATTTGCCTGCTAAATACAAGGATCCGCAGGCGCAAGAATTATGAAAGTTAAGAGCTAATAGTGTAAAAGGTAAACAGTTGCTGCATTCTAGTGCAGCCATTCCTAATAATAATTAAATAGAAACTACTATAGCAATTCCTAGACCTAATCAAACGATGCAAAAAGATAAAATACAAAAGCATAAAGACTGGATTCTTATTAACGGTGCAAATTGGAATCGTATAATAAAAAATTATTGCTATGGTATAAGTGATTGGTACTTAGAAGTTAAAGGAATAGATATACTTGAAATTGTAGATTTACTTCCTCGAGAGAAGAGTATATAATAATTTTTTATTCTTACTATGATACTGACACTATGATAGTTTCACAAATACAAAATCCATGATCTTGTTTATTTTTTCTATAATATTTCGTTTTTTCCATCTATTTTGGCTATGACTCTTCCGTTTCTATTCTTTTTGTCAGTTATTATTCCTATTTGACTGCAAGCCATATTATATTTTTCAAATATACTGATTACAGGATCAATAGAATGTTTTGGAAGTATTATGCAAAATCCTATTCCCATATTAAATGTCCTATACATTTCTTTTGCTTCGATATGTCCATCTACCTGTATCTGTTTGAATATGCCATGGGTCGCTGGTAAATTGTCAAGTTTATAATCCACTTTCTTATTTAGACGTGTAAGTTTTGTAAAAGAGCCACCAGTGATATGGGCAAAACCATGAACCGAAATATGTTTTTGCTTCAATATATCCATAACGGGTTTGACATATATTGCAGTAGGAACAAGCAACTCTTCTCCCACCGTGCGAATAAGATAAGGTGCCGCATCATCAATAGAATATTTTGAAAAAAGAACTTTACGAGCTAGTGTATAGCCGTTTGAATGCAGCCCACTGCTTTCTACTCCCAAAATTATGTCGCCAACCTTGATTTTATCACCTAATACTAGATTGGACTTATCAGTTACTCCAAGCACCGTACCAGCCAAGTCAAATGCATTTTTATTCATACCATCAATTAGATCAGGCAAAATCGCAGTCTCTCCTCCAATTATTGCCATATCAGATTGTTTTGCTCCTTTGACCAGACCTTTTGTAATCTGTCGTACAAGGTGATTGTTTGTGGAGTTCAATGCAATGTAATCTATAAACGCAAGTGGATATGCACCAACACAGATTATGTCATTGACATTCATTGCAATACAATCAATTCCTATGCTATCAAAACGTCTCATCATTTGAGCTACAATTAACTTTGTCCCTACTCCATCAGAATGCATTGCAAGGACTGTCGAACCAATATCGATTAAACCTGCATAGTGTCCAAAACCTGAAATAACCTTTCCCAAAGCAGGAAAGGGATGGGTAACAGAAATGGTATCACCAATTGATTTTTGGACTCGGAGGATCTTTTTCACATCAATCCCTACACGACTGTAGGTCATTCTATCATTTGATTTCAAATCGGCTGCTGATAAGTAAAAGGTCTAATTCTAATAAATGTTGCAAGATTATATTGCACATGATTTTATCGAAATTGAATTAATTTGATATCGACTTAAAATAATATGTCTTCAAAGCAGATGCTCTAAAAATACAAGAGTAGATTTATTGGAATTGGGAGTGATTAAAGTGGACATTTACCTCAAACTTCACTATGATTGATTGCATCTCTTTTTTTAAACACAATTTACATCCTTTCACGTTTGAGGTACAACCTAGGAATATACTATATATGACATTATATATCTGTCTCTGGTACTGATTCAAAATTTAGGATACTCATTATATCTGTTCTAGATGTAATGCAAAGAACGTTAAATTCCAGTGATAAAACTTTTAGTGTTACATGTCTTCAATTACTTAAATGTGCTAACCACAATTTTAGTTGGAGAGTAATTTGGATGTTATATTACATATGTCTCTGCTTGTCATCGCAACAATAACAACAGCAGTAATGGCGGAAAAATAATTTGATAGAAAATACGATACCCCTTCTAATCGTTCTATTAGTTGATATCGATCCACCTGTCAATATATCGTTTTTGATTTTGCAATACTACTATTCTTGAAATTTCACTCTCATCCATTATAGAAAATCCGGACATTTTTCTGCATAATTCATTTGAAAATTTTTGGACTTCATTCATTTCGAGCATACTATCTTTCTTGAGACGTTGTATTGACATTCCTATGTGCATATAGGACTTCAATTCAACAAAATGTGGATTACCTTGCAACATGATTTCAGCGAATTCATTGACAAACTGGGGATTTTCGTTATAATCTCTGATCAATGTCATTCTCAGAACGGTTCTCGTATTTACATCGGCAAGAAAGTGTAGACTTTTCAACCATCTTTCCCATGCATCATTGTGGCGTGGTCGATTAATACGGTAAAACATCTTCCGATTTGATGCATTTGTAGATAGATATAATTGCGTGGGTAAGGCATCTTCGTCAGCCAATCTTTCGAGCATCTGAGGTTCTTGACCATTAGTTACAAGAAATATTGATTTTGTAGCTTTCAGACTTTTTAGATATTTGATTAATTGTGGTAGCTTAGGATACATAGTTGGTTCCCCAGATAATGAAATTGCATAATGCGTGGGTAACAGTGATTCATCTAACTTTTTCTTGTTGTTCTTGGTATCCCCATAGAAACCAACAATTAGCTTTTTCCTCTCTTCTATTAAATTTTCAACAATTACGTCAGGTTCGTCCACTAATTCTAATGGCATTTCTAATGTGTCATAAAATTCAGTTGGCCTCCAACAATAAACACATCGATTTTCACAGTTCATAGCAGTTGGAGTCATTTCCATACATCTATGAGTGGAGATCCCATAAAACTTGTGTTTATAACAATTACCTTGATCAGCAAAAGATTTTTTTGTCCAATGGCAAAGCTCAACAGCAGAATGGTTGAATACCCCATATTTTGCCCTTCGTAGTTTTGACTTTGTTTGTGGTGTTATCTGTATGAGGTTTTCTTGGGTCGTGTGTGAAATATATTCATCAGAGCAGCTCATTTGCTGGTTTACGACTACGAATTGAATTTAAACCTTACACTAGACTACTAGGACTCTTACAGGAATACATCAAGTGCGGAAAGAAGATTTGTGAAGAATTACATGAACCTTACTACTTAATGGAAATATACTGATGCTAGTAGAACGGCAACAAATGTGATCAGAATATAACTGTACGATGAGTTACATAAGATAAAGGGTAATTTTTCTAAAATCTTATGCAACTAGACATAATATCTCTTTTTGAGACCTAGGCAGTATTTCTCCTTCCCTATATATCAGCAGCAGAATAGACCTATAGGTAAGAGAAGATATAGAGATATATTATAATATGTTGTCAAAAACCGACAATCATAATTATGTATATGCTGCCAACATTAAGGCTATAGAAGCTGCTGGTGGTTGTTTATCTGTCAGTATTGGAAACCATACTATCGCAATTTTCATTTATGGTTCTAAGATATATGCTGTGGATAATCGCTGTCCGCATATGGGCTTTCCTCTAAACCAAGGCACTGTTAAAGACGGTATCCTCACATGCCATTGGCATCATGCACGATTTGATCTTATGAACGGAGGAACATTTGATCAATGGGCCGGTGACGTTACTTCTTTTCCAGTAGAAGTTCGTAATGAAAACGAGGTTTGGATAGATATTTTACCTGCGGTAATAGATGATGCTGATTCCTCTTCCTACTATCATTTACAAAATGGACTGAAACGAAACATTCCATTAATGATCGCAAAGACAGTCATTGCAATGTTAGGTGATGTTGCGAGTAATAATAAAGAAGAGGCTACTAATGAAAAAGAACACATTGATAATGGACTAAATGCATTTCGTGTTGGTCTTGATTTTGGTAGTCATTACAAACAATCTGGATGGGGTCAGGGCTTAACGATACATACTTGCATGATGAATATTACCCCTTACCTTGATACTGAAGACATACCTTATGCTCTATATCACGGTCTTTCTTCAGTAGCACAGGACTGTGCTACTATGCCGCCACGTTTTAAAATCTCTCCATTACCGCAGCCTTGGCCAGATTTGTCTACACTTAAACGCTGGTTCAGACAGTTCATTGAATCTCGTGATGCACAAGCTGCAGAAAGATGTATAGTTACTGCTGTGAGGCTTGATGCTAATAGTTCTCAGATATCTGATATGCTTTTCGCTGCAGCTACTGACCATCGTTACCTTGACCTTGGACATGTTCTGGATTTTACCAATAAAGCATTAGAAGCACTTGATGCAGTTGGATGGGATAATAACAATAAAGACCTAGCAGAGTCAGTATTGAGCAGCCTAGTATCTGGATATGCTAATGCTGAAAGAATGGAAGAATCTAATTCATGGCGATATCCGATAGATTTGATTGATATCCTTGAAAAGGCCTTCAAAAAATTGTCTATAGTTTTGAATAATGGTAGTAGAAGAAGAGGAGGACAGGCAGGCGAAGGCAGTGGAATAAGAACAAGGAACCAGAGAATAAACCAGCTAATCCCAGTGTTATTAGGCGATGATCCTCAGTTAATCGTAAACTCGTTATTAGATGCCTTAAGTCAAGGTACTACTGAAGAAGAGTTGGCCAGTATAGTAGCCTATGCTGCAGCCAACCGTATAGTACAATTCCATACTCGCAATGAATTAAGTGACTGGGATGCTGTATTGCATACATTTACCTATGCTAACGCTGTACATCAGGGCTTAAGAAGAGTAGCTACTCAAGAATTATTGCGAGGTGTGTTTGATGGTGCAATGAGAGTTTATCTTAATCGCTTTCTGAATGTTCCACCAGCACCATTACCAAAGCCGAGAAAGAAAATGGAAAAAAACATCAGCAGCAATCATGATGATAGTACATTTAAAGAAGACGACCAAGAGATAGTGCTAAAAGAAGAACTTTTATCACTTCTAGATAAGCAACAGCAAGTAAACCAAGCAGGACAGTTAGTCGTAGATTATCTTTATAATAACGGAAAGCCGGATCGACTTTTAGCCGCAATTGGAAAGGCTTTGCTACGTGAAGATCGTAACTTTCATTCTATCCAGATGATAGAAGCAGCATTCAGACAGTATTCTTTTATATCGTATAATGATGATGATGACGAGGATAATAATAGCACAATAAGAGGAGCATACATATTATTAGTTGCAGCAGCAAGATACTTATCAGCACATTCACCGACAATGCGTTCACAAGGACATACTTATCAGATTGCCAATCAGCTGTACCATGGAGAACATCTGTTTGAATGAGGATGTCGGTAATAAACCAAGATGTTTAAAACAGAATAAAACAGAAACCTATCTTCAATATCATCGCTTTTTACTGCAAAGATTCAGTTAAAGTGGTAATCAAGGAATAATAATAATGTGGTAACTCTTGATTTGTTACATAACTTAAAGAACAACTTTTAGCATGGCTGAGATAGATTGGAATGAATTGATAGGATCAAAAAAGTTAGCCAGGGCTTGCGATAAGCATTCTTATGGAAATGTGATGGCATAATATGATGATAATATAATAATAGAAGGTGCTACAATAAAATCACATGAATATATAAGTTCCAAAATCAAATGTAGATCGTTATGATGGAAATGATCTTTATCTTAACATTACTCGTGATGATATGATTTTAAATTTTGATTTCTGAGATCTAAGTGTAAATTATTATCAGTAACATCATAAATTATATAATTTGTTGTCATCATCATTGTCATGTCTTATCTGTTTAGTTCATAGTAAATTATCTTGATTAGTAATATGTTTCTTCCAATTGTTTTCTTGTTGTTATATGATTCTCAGGTACAACTTATAGTCTTATCTCCACTACTATAGTATTTTTGTAAAAAAGCAGAGATTATTGAAATATACTTCAAACAAATTGGAGTGAATTTATGAAAGGTGACTGCAGCAGTATTGCATATTATTTCAGTTTCTAAAGCTCATGATCGAACTGGAATATTTTAGTAGAGGATCCATGAATTGTAACTATTGTGACTGCTGTCGCTGCATATGATTATATTTGCTTGTTATTTGTTGTTATGTCTATGCTTTGCTCTGATTGTAATTTATTATTATACTGACTTCTAACTTTGATATTAGTAAAACTGACATTGTTTGGTCTATCTACTTGACTTCTCATGCAAATTCAAGTCCATTTATTGCTAGATGTGTTATTCTTCTATATATAAAGAACGAAATTGTACTCGGGCTGTGTTACTTTAACATCATAGGTTGCATGTCCTATCCCATTATTAGAAACTCCAAAAGTGATGCTTTTATAGTATAGTCGTGCTGTAATTTTGGTATATCCCTTCAAAGACGGTGTATTTATTATATCTCCCCTGATGCCATCAGAGCTTAGTTAAAAGGAAAAAATTTATTCTTATTGAAATTACTCTGGATATTCCTTTCTGTAGCAGATCAGCCGATATTATAAGACAAACATAAAATAATTAAACTATGCTAATGGTTACCGCATAACAAAAGATAGAACCATTAATGAGTCAATTCTGATTAACGACTTCACAAAAATAGCAGAAAGAATTACTTCAGTAACATATAAAGTCTAATATTAATAATTGAAAATTCAAAAATAGTTTATACATAAATAATGCTAATAATAGTTTAACGTAAGCAAAATATATCGAATATACATTTTATATGAAAATATTGTAAATACCATGACTAATAATAAACATATATGTGTGTGCCCTAGTCTATTCGAGCAACATATACAAAGAATCAGTATTTTCACAACAGCCTTTAGTATATGCCCAAAAATGTAGGCGATTCACTAAAATCAATAGCCACTGTGAGTGTGAACAAATATTTTTTGACGTATTCATAAACCATTGAAAAAAGACAATTCGAAATAAGAAATATTGTTAGGGTTTTCACGCATGATGATGACGCACAAAGAGATCTAGGACTGGAAAATATAGTAGGTAATTTGATGAGTGCCGAATACTGGGTAGGTAGACAAATTAAGGCATAGACTAAGTCAACAAATGCGAGATAATGTGTATCATTCTTTTAGTATGGTAAAAACATCTGCTCATATTTTCAAATATGTTGCTAATGTAGTGAAGTCTCAGCACTAATGTAAATAGAGTCTTAACGCTTATTATTGTAACATCTACACCCGTGCCGCCGCCATTACCATTTGGGTTGTACGAAGAAATATGGATCAATAGTATTTGAAATATGGAAGAGGAAGAACAATTCAGTAAATATAAGAAGCATAAGTATGATAATATCCGCAAACAGGGGAAGACATGATTGTAATACCTGTAATAAGATCTTTTGAATTTGATCGCCCAAGAAAAACTGAGTGAAAATAAGAACATTTTTTTATAATGTGTCCAATAATATATTATGGGAGCGGCATGTTTGGCTAGCTTTGCCATCTTAGCAGGTGGAATAGCGGCATTATATGGATTAGATTAGTATAAAAATAGAAAACAAAGTAAAAAGTCAACTAAGAAGTTGGTAGTAGAAGAAGATTATACTACAAAAGAACCAATTGCTGAACAATTAGCCTAACGAGTATCTCAGAAATCACGATCAAATGTATTCAGTAGCTGATGGTATTATATAGCATAACATCTATAATGCAACGAAACTATTCACATTGCCAAAGCATACAACTCGTTAATGTAATTGCTTATTCGCTTCAACGATCGATGTATTCTATAATCAACTAACAATAAATTAGTAAAGTCTTAGAGCTTAGATGAGAATAAGAATCTAATCAGTAGGTCTACCTTTTTGTAAGGGTATGTATCTGAAAATAACAGTCGAGCTACTATTATGATCGATACTGAAGGGATAATGGAGATTGGACTAGAGCTGGCAAACTGGAAAAAATTACCACATGACAGTGCTATTCATGTCAGAGGAAAAAATATTAGGAAAGTTTTGTTAACAATAGATGTCACTGTTGCAGAACTGATGTTAGCAAAAAGTATTCAATGCGATGCGGTAGTTGGGCACCATCCTATAGGCACTTCTGTTCTTAACTTTCATAGAGTTTTTGATAGGCATATTGATTATATGATAGAACACAATGTCCCAAAGGGTATTGCCGAACATGCTGTAAAGAAATTGAAAGCTAAGTCCGAGCTAAGAGCTCATGCAAATATCTATAATGATGTGGTAAGTGCTGCAAAAATACTGAAAATGCCTCTCTTGAATATTCATCAGCCATGCGATGAATATATGAGAAAGGTGATTCTTAGCAAGATAAACTCAACAAGGATAAAATATGTTGCAGATATTGTAAGGTCAGTTGAAGAACTCCCTGAGTACAAAAATGCAGATACAAGAGTGGAGGTTAGATATGGAAGTGCAAAAAATGAAGCGGGCCGCTGGTCACTTGTTGTAGCAGCAGGAACAAATGGCGGGTTCCCAATTGCTAAGGCATACTTTGATTATGGTGTCTCCACTGTAATATACCTACACATAGATTACAATGATCTGATGAAAATGTATGAAGAAAAATTGAAAGGTAATCTTATTGTCTTAGGCCATCTGGCTGGTGATTCAATCGGACTAAATGCTCTGGCTGATAAACTAGAGGATAAACAAATTGATGTTATAAGATTGGGGATCATACCTAACACAAAGTAGGTTTTGTTTGGAACTAATTGAACGGCTAATGTGCCTACAATGAGAATCAGTATAGATAACGGTAAAACGCTTGGTCCAATACTAAAGATTGCAGTTATGGTACAATTGGCGTGTAGAACGTTTTGAAAGGCTATTATAAATCTATTTTTTCTCAGTCATTGATTTGAGATTTTGTGATTGTGTAGGTAAAAGAAGAAGAATTAGTCACTCTCATATGATATGTAGTTTGATAGTACCATCCATAAGGACCTGCAAAAGTGAAAGTATCACTTCTATTATTGTTTGCTACATATATAATTACTCTGGAAGAGTAATTGTGGCTATAGTAAGAAGCCTTTCCTTTAATATACTCTGTTATAATAATTAATTTACATCCCAAATCTGGATTATGATGAAGCAATGTTAGGTGCCACATGCCCTAAATACAGAGCTATATTGTTTGGGGCAATACGTCCCCTAAGTTGATGGTTCACATTAAAGGAGCGGTTAATGTAAGTTGCTACCAGACAGAAGTTATTGAAGTTACAATACAAATGGCACTCTACTCTGGGTTCTCAGCAGCAATAAACGGCTTATCAGAAGCAAAGGAAGTTTTTTTAATAAAACAAGAAGGAAATAGAAAATAGCAAAGGGAAAAGTTGAAAATGAAAAATGTAGAGTTAGCACTTAGTTAGAAATTCCTTAACCTATGGGTTATCTATTAGAGCATTCACAAGTTTACTAAACTCTTCGTGTGAAAAGTCAGAGCCTTCGGTAGACTCAACAGCCTTAAGATTGTAGTAATTACCAAGAGTATTTTTGGCTATCATTATACAACAGTAATTATACTTTGTATACTTAAGATTATGCTCGGAGAGGGATAGAAGATATACCTTAATTAATACTATATACGCTTTTCTTGATATGTAAAATACCCAGCGATTTTTTGTAAAAATACACATACTCTTTACTATTCAATAGAAATAGAGAAGCTAAAAAAGAAATATTTCATCTCATCATCTACACTTATGATATATTCAACAGTTTGTTAATTTCTAAAAATGAATGATAAGGATAATAGTAATACTTGTCGAACTAAAATATAGATAGGTAGAAAAGAGACAAATGTTCAAAATAACAAAATTCAAAGTATGTGTCATCGGAATGCTAGTAGGAGTAGGACTCGTTAGCCTTCTTCCCTTTATCGGTCTTACATGCAGATGGTGTACTGGTAGTAGTTAGTTAGCGACAAAAACTGCTTAAAACTGATAACTACACTTCTGCTTTTTGAGCAACAATATATATCATCTAGTTAAGAAGTTTTTGCTATAGCAAATCTACTTCTTGCTTCCGTAACTATGACCTTAACTTGCTCTCCTACTTTTCCACCCTTGACAAAAATCAGAAATCCTTGTATACTAGCAATGCCGTCTCCATATTTACTGATTCCTGTAATATCTACTTCATATTCTTTGCCCACTTTGGGGCGTGTTACATCAGCAGAACCTCTATTAAAGCTTCTACTATTACTACTACCTTTATCGTTACTACTGGTATTCCTCCTGTATCTTTCTCTATTTCCAAATGTTCTTTGTAGTGGAGGAGGAGGACTGTCGTTTTCATGCCCCGGATGTGATCTTATATGAGACCAGTATTCCGAATTTGTGATCGCATTTTTGCAAATGGCACAGTTTGCATAACCACATTTATGGTATCCTATGAAGTTTGGATGAATTTTTATGTTGCATTTGTCGCATTTATTATTGTCATACTTCTTCAAACTATCATTAGCAGTATTCATTGTAGCAGCCAAATAGAACGACCTCTTGTCTTTATCAAGTTAGATCTGAATGTCTGGTAAAAGATTAGATAATGAATAATAATAGAATGTATATTATGTGTCATTAAATTATACTTCTCTTCTTATACTTATACAACAATTTCTGCTGTAGCGAATCTCTCTCCTACTGATGTAACCTTTGCCTTTACATCCTGTCCGACTCGTCCGTCTTTTACAAATATCACAAAGCCTTGTATCCTAGCAATGCCATCGCCTTTTCTACTTGTCTCTGTGATTTGTACATTGTATTCTTTACCTGTCTCAACTGGCTTTGATCCGAAGCTTCTATTTGCATAGTTGCTGCTGCCATATCTCGTTCCTGATGGGTAGCTCATTAATATTTCATAAATAATAGATTCTATTCCCAATATGAATGGATGCTTTTAAAAAGTGGGATGACCGCATAGAAAAACATCGCAGGTTTCATAACGCATAGGCTCTATTTGTCTTAATTTTCCCATCAATAACTAAGTCAATCAAATTCCCATCATATCACAGAATTGTGACTGAATTTCTGAAAGCTGGCCCTCGAACTCAATTTGTATGGATAATAATCCATGGTATGAATTATTTGCAATTTGAGAATTCCATTTCAGGTCCACGTTTACTTTTGCCTTCCATTGCTATTGTGTATATTTCGTCCTTAGCTAAAGGCGTTAATGAAATACTTTTGTTTTTACATGTTGGATATAACTGCCGCTGAGGGTTATTACTATTGCTGCTCTCTACAATATATTCCTCCTGCTCTTCTTTTATTGCTCTTTTATGGAATATAGTGGCACACCAAAAACATAATCCGCAAATAGCAAATTGATATTCATATTCATAAAGAGGTCTTGGTGTAGTTATGACATTGACTAAATACATACATGCGTACTTATCTATGAGTCATATGACTTCATTATTTTTATACAGCTTAAAATTGTATAGAGATAATATATAAATTAATTAATCATCAGTGTGTATTTCATTAATATGGCTGATAATAATAACAGCTCATCTTCGGGCCAAGGAGGGGAAGGAGGAGGAGCACGAATAGAAGTATCGTCATCAAATAAAGGAGATAATGACAATTATTATTTTTCATTCAAATATACAGAATCAGGTGGATTAACTGCACGTTATTTATTGATATCATTTGATTCCAATACAAACACACTTACTTCCTCTACTGATATTAGTGGTAGCAATTTATCCCAAAAAACTATATCTGATTCAGATAAACAAGAATTAAAAGAGACTATTATCCAAAATAATTTCTTTGAATCCAAAGCTGATTATCCTCCGGAAAAAGAAGATGATCCATCTCTTGTTGCATATAGTCTAGCCATTACAATAAGTGACAAAACACATACAACGGCATGGACAAATACGTCCAAGGAAATGCCTGATAGTATAAAAAAGGTTATTGATGAGATTAAGAAAGTAATTACTAAAGAGAAAGTAGTTTAAAATGATGAATATCTTGCTATTTCTGATTGATTAGTTTCATCTTTGCTTAATAGTTCCATCACTTTGGCTCTACGCCATTCAATGATTTGATTTTGTTGCATCTTTGTGCTCATTTGTTACATTCTTTTATGCTCAAATTTTTCATGCGTTGCATGTTTACGCTTACAACACTTCTTGAATGCAAGCTTTAACTCTTGCTATTCAAAATATTATCTTTCAATGCAGCAAGCCTTACACAGTTATTGCAAAGAAGATTCCTATGCTATCAAATCTACTCTTTGTTCACAATCGGTAAACTAAATGCAAATGTAGCTCCTTTACCATCAGAATTATTTTCTGCTCGAATCTTGCCGCCATGTGCTTCTACAATACTTTTGGATATAAATAACCCTAATCCAGTACCTCCTGTTTCTGACTTTGTGGCAAACTTAGTAAAGAGTTTTGGTAGTATTTCAGGATTTATGCCTTGGCCAGTATCCTTCACACTAATCAAAACATAGTCGTTGTGGTAATCATCATCTTTTTTCCTTTCTAAGTTAATAGATATAGTTCCTTCCTTCGTAAATTTGAGAGCATTGCTTAATAAGTTGGAAATCACTTGGGTTATCCTTCCTTTATCTGCTTGTACAAAAATATTTTGAACATGATATTCTAACTTTACAGTTGGTGTACTACCTTCTTTTTTTAAGGAAGCATCACTTGTTAATGCATCGTCTACAATATTTGCTATTACATCGTTTAGATTAAACCATTCTTTCTTAAGATTTAATGACTGGCTCTCAATTTTAGTTACATCTAATATATCTTCTGTAAGTCGCTGAAGTCTTTTTGCACTCCTGCTAATAACTTGTAACAATTCTACTTGTCTTATATCTTTTGTATTGGATAGAAGATTCTCTGTTAAGCCAAGTATAGGTTGTATTGGAGTACGTAGCTCATGAGCTGCTATATTGATAAACTCCTTTTGCATCTTATCATGCGTTTCTAATTGTTCATTTGCTTCTTCAAGTTGTTTATTTGATTGTGCTAATGAGTCGCGTGCGTCTTTAACTTGCTCATATAATTCAGTCTGTCTCCACAAATTATCAAATATGGCAACATAAGACAAAACACCTGCCTTACTATTAGAATAGGTTGATAATCCTATTGCTTCGATAAAAGTTGCTTTTGAATCATCCTTTAATTCCATTACCAGTGAAGCCTTTCTATCTACAACTAATATTGTAGCTTTAGTATCTGACATTTGTACAATGTATCTGATATCTATTATATTGTTAGGAGAACAATATTGTTTTAGCTGTTGTATTTTTTGTTCAATTAAACTGCTTGCAGGTATCAATATTCTAACTCTTATATTCTTCTCTTTAACTGCTTCTTTTGCTAATGGTATTGCGCCTATCTTATCTTGACGAATGAAAGCATTGACAGTAGGAAATATCCATAATATTTCCTCTTTTGCAGATCTTACTACATCCAAATACCTCTCCTGTGCTCTAGCGGAGCTTGGAATAACTTCAATATCAGCCAAATCAACTCCTGCTTCAATATCCTTTATTCTCTCTGTAACATCAATACCATGTTTCCATAATTCTTCAAAAACAGAATTATAATGGCTAACGTATGCAGGCTCATTACTAATTAAGAGACTTTCCATTAATTTACCTCCCTCCATCTTATCTACAGTAGCATTGAAGTTTTTGTTATCGACAGCAAAATCTATGTGTATTAGATCTTTAACATGTCTTACTTGCATTCCTGAATCTAGAAATATTTTAACTAAATCAATAGTGTATTTGTCTATGGAAGTGATCCATCGTACTCCCTTGCTTTCTTTTCTTCTCGCTCTACTTCTATCTACTATCTTTTTGTATTCTTTAAAGAAATAGTTGTGGACTAATTGCATTCCGCCAATTGAACAACAAGTTGATTGTTCGTTTGCATTATCAGCAATAGACTTCAGATAGGCAAGAATCTCAGCTTTATTTTTTAATACTCTTGTTTCTGGATGTTCAAATCCTTCTTCAATATCCTTTATTCTCTCTGTAGCATCAATACCATTTTTCCATAATTCTTCAAACAACGAATTGAAGTGATTTACGTACAAGGGTTCATTACTAATTAAAAGACTTTGAATTTTCATGCCTCCTTCCATCTTCTCTATAGTAGCTGACATTTCCTTGTCTGAGACACCAAAACTCATAGGTGGTAGATTTTTAACATGTCTGATTTGAATTCCATAATTCAGAAATATCTTCGCTAAATCAATATTGTCTTTTTCTATTCTACTAATGTACCTTATACCTTTGTGTTGCCCCTTCTTTTGCTTTTCTAACAGCTTTTTCTTTATTTTAAAAAAATAGTTGTAGCTATACTGCATTCCTCCCGACGTAACACAAGTAGATAGCTCATTTGAATTAGCTGTAAGACGGCTAATTTCTTCAATTATTTGATCTGGATCTTCAACTATCCTTGTTTCATAATGTATTATCCCTTCTTCTATCGCCTTAATCT
>JBJMFM010000235.1:0-3762 GCA_045808425.1 Nitrososphaeraceae archaeon
AATGGTGAACTTGTAGGTTTTAATTTTGTTATAAATTGGGGAAGCATTGGATATTTTGGACCGCTAGTTGTTCATCCTGACTATTGGGATCAAGGTATAGCTAAGCAATTGCTTGAGCCAACAATCAATATTTTTGATAAAAAATGGCATACAAGACATGCGGGTTTGTTTACATTTGCTCAAAGTGCAAAACATGTAGGGCTTTATCAGAAGTTTGGCTTTTGGCCTCGTTTCCTTACTATAATAATGTCAAAACCTGTATGGCCAGTAGAAGAAGAAGAGCAGGAGCAACAAAGAAAAAATAATAGCAATACTGCTAGTTCTTTTCATTGGTCTAGATTCTCTGAAATACCAAAACATAAACAAGAACAAAAATTGGATAAGTGCAGGCTATTGACAAATAGCGTGTATGATGGATTAGATTTAAGACATGAAATTGTTGCTGTTAATAACCAGAATCTAGGAGATACAATATTACTTTATAGACATAACAACAAAACAACTAAACACGATAACAATAGTTTAGCAGGTTTTGCTGTCTGTCATTGTGGAGCTGGTTCTGAAGCTGGAAGTGGTGTATGCTATATCAAGTTTGGAATAGTAATACCATCTGATGGTAATTCTCAACAGGAGAATTTCAAGAATTTGTTAAATGCAGCTTCATTGTTGGCCAAAGATAGACATCTGTCTAGAATTGTAGCTGGAGTTAATACTGAACGAAGTGAAGCTTATCGTTATATGGTGGCAAAGGGGTTTCGAGCTGACATACAAGGAATAGCTATGCATAGACCTAATGAATCAGGCTACAATCATTCTGACATATATTTGATAGATGATTGGAGATAGTAATAATGACAACAATAATACTAACGACAAACCTGAAGAGAAGTTTTTACACAACGTTGTATGAGAGATTAGAAAACTTGATTTGCAGTTATTATTTCTCCTGTTTGCTCTTCCTGCTCTTTCTCTAATTGATCTTCATCTTCATCATGATCAGGTTCTTTTGATTTCTCTCTTTCAATCTCATGGTTATCGCCTGATGTTAGGCTATCTTTGAATTTGTTAGATGATACAAACCTAATAGCGTCATCTACTACTGAGGCGTTATTGAGTAGTTCTAATTTCATTGAATAACATTCCTTTGCAAGAGATAATGCTTGTATCTTCTCTCTTCTATCTTCTGTATTTTGTGCTGTATTCCAGGCTTCCCTTGTGATTGCATTTAATCCCAGTAGACATTTCTCATACTCTCCTGGCAGCCGCTCGTCAATGTATCTTCTGATGTTGTGATTCGATTGCTGCCTTAAGTGGTCTAGATCTCTGCTAATTGTAGATTCACTTATCTGCAGCATCCTAGCTATCTCTGTTTGGCTTTGACCCTTGCTGCTCAGCTCAAATACCTGTCTTCTACGCCATTCTACTTGTTGCATTTTTGTGCTCATTTCTTGCACTTTTTCCCTCGTGATTTGTTAACTCTTGCAGTTTCACGCTCACTTGCTATAGCATCTATTTAGCCAAAGATAGCTTTATGCATTTGCAAGGAAGATGTATTATAGTTTATTAGAAGCTTACTTTTTCAGTATATTTGATGACGGATATTGCAGAGGTAATAGAGATAGTTGGCAGTTCTGATAAAAGTTGGCAAGATGCAGCTCAAGTTGCATTAGATGAAGCTAAGAAGACAATACATGAGATAACTGGAGTAGAGGTTGGAGATATGACTGCAAAAGTAGATCGTAACACTGGAAATATTACAGAATATCGTACAGCGGTCAAAATAGCGTTTGGTGTGAAACATTAACTACTACTATACCATAGCAGATTGGACTTTTCTTCTTAGAGGATGTAGTCTGACATCCAAGAGGAGCTCATATACATAGCAGATTTTCATCTACATTACATTTAAAATTTCAGACCCAAGTGTTATAATTATTATATGATTACCATTATTCATTCATCTTTCTTACCAATTTGGCCGCTTTTTCTATTTCGTAGACATTATTATATTGAATTCTCTCTTGAAGATTGTTTTGAATAGCTTGTAGAACAGTATCAACTATAATTTTATTATTTTTCATAACCTTAGATTTCTTCTTCTTATTTATATGATCTTTAATCTCTTCTTTTGTAACTGGAAATTCTAAACCTTCAAGTAGATTTGCCATTTTTGATGCTATTTCTTTATCAGTTGTTATATTAGTAGGTAGTTCACCTGTAATATCACCTACTCTTTCAATTGGCTGATGCTTGCCAATGCTTGGCTGCTGTTGTTGCTGATTCATACCCTTTTCCCTATCTTTAAGGCCTTCTTCTATTTCTTCTTCTCTTACTTCTCTTTCAAATTGTCTGTGATGTACAAGATCATCTTGGTTTTGAAATGATTTTCCACACATACTGCAAATAAAATCAGACATTGCTGTTGGTGTAACTTCTGGATAATCTTTCCTTTCCTCGTTCTTATTTACTGCTTCTCTTTCCTTTATGCTTTTGTCAGCAGTTGTATTACGTGTTCTAACAACAGGTTGTTCACGCATCTTGTCAGTTATTTGATATTGTTTTTTCTTTGCTGGAATATTCTCTTCAAGTGCTTTTTGTATGTGATATGGATCTTTGAATTTGATATATGCATCCAAGCTTTCAAACAACGATATCGTATCTGTATCGGTAGTGGTAATACCTCTAACATAGTCTATAATATTATTCTTAAAAGCAGGAAAATGAATTCCATTTAGTAATTTTATTGCATTGCTTACAAATTTATCATCTTTAACAGCTCTTTCTAATGCACGATTAATAGAGTCTGTATCATAGGTTGACTTGTGTCTCGCTGAGCTAACATTATCTTCTGTCTTATTTTTGGTATTTACTTTTATCATTACATATATACACTTCCCTCTCTACCTTACCTTATTTATGCGGCAATAACTTTCTTAATAGTTTCATATGCTATTCTTTGTCTTCTTGTAATAGGAAAATCTTTCCTAGAAGAGATTCGAATCCTTGGAATCTTTTTAGTTGATTTGGTTCTTTTTCTTCTTTGTCATTTCCTATTCTAGAGTATGCCACTCCTGTTCGTACTGTGAGTATATCATATCATACAAAATACTACACTAGGATGAGATTCCTTTAAAAAAGAACAACAGAAAAGGCAGCTAGCCTTGGACTCCACTACTACTAATGACAACAGCAACGATGACAATGACCAACTAACTACTACAACAGGTAGACAAACAATATTTTAGATGGAGTGGCATTATCATGAACTTATAACGAGATCGTAGCATAAAGTCAATTTACCTACTAAAGCTAGCGTAGTAAAAAGGTGCTATAAGGTTTCTTATCGTCAATAAATCCGAAGAAAAAAACTATTTGAGATGTGGAAGTATAAGATCAGTGCACAACATAATATGTATGGAGAGCGTTAAACTGATTGTACAAAATTCTTGACAACCTAGCTACACACAGTATAGGTGAAAGTGTCTACCCACTGGAGAAGTACGTTGATGCACAAATAGGCTGGATTGACGGTTTTAGAATCATAGACGTGAGGATACTAAACGACCACGAAGGCAATAGCGATTGGGACTACAAGGTGAACATTGCAAGGGTCACATCATATCTTGAATGCAATGTTCCAGTGGTTATATGCTGCAGCGCTGGACAGTCAAGATCAAATGCCATAGCGTTAGGCGTGCTAGTGCAGCATTTCAAAATGGGCTTTTATGACGCGTGGGAACTAGTCAAGAACAAGGTGCCAAT
>JBJMFM010000236.1:0-2501 GCA_045808425.1 Nitrososphaeraceae archaeon
ATTAATTGGATATATATTGATTGAAAGCATTAGCGGGATAGCCTAATGTAAATTACGGGTAAAATCAAACATTTCCTCTTTCAAATAGACAGCAGCATGGCCATAATCCTTTTTATGCATATGCCGCCACCTTGGATGCACTGACAAAAAATACTGCCAAACATTCTTTACAGTCGTTTGTTGTTCTTCACACAATAATAACTAAAAACGCAATAACCAAAAAAGATATTTTACCTGCTAATGGGAAATAGATGATAAAATTAAAGAGCAAAAAGTAGTAGCAATATTTGACAACAACAGATAGCAGTAAAAAGAAGCCGTAATCCTATATCCTTTAGTGAAGCTAATTAACAATATCCAAGTTAAGGCAGTAATAGAAAAAGCTAGAATAGATAGACTTAGAGCCTATCCCAAAAATAGATAGGCATATAGCTTGAAGGTATTTTAGTTATACATGTGATTTATGCTTATAAGAGAAAGAAACATCTTCAGACCATAAGAAGGATTTCAGATGATTTATGGGAAGAGATCAAGCTAATATTTCCTCCAGAAAAATCAAATAAAACTATAGGGCGCCCTGTTGTCCCATTTAGAAGAAGAGTTCTTGACGGTATTCTATATGTTTTAAGAACTGGATGCCAATGGAAGATGTTACCGAAAGAATATGGTTCTGGTTCTACATCTCATAGGCGGTTTCAACAATGGATAGTATCTGAAGTATTTCAGAAATTGTGGGTTAAGCTATTGGAAATATATGACGATCTTAGAGGTATTAAATGGACATGGCAATCGCTTGATAGTGTATCAGTGAAAGCTCCTTTAGGGGGGACATGATTGGTCCAAATCCCACTGACAGAGGCAAATTGGGAACTAAGCGTCATGTACTGACAGACCAACGTGGCATTCCAATATCTGTTGTCATTACATCTGCAAATACACATGACATGAAGGCTGCAACAGATACACTGGATAGTGTGGTAGTTGAAAGATCGTTAAAGAAACAGAATCTGTGTCTTGATAAAGGATACGACTTTCCAGAAATAGAAAAAGAATCTGTCAATAGAAGGTATATCCCGCATATCCGTCACAGAGGAGAAGAGAAAAAAGGATTGATAAAGATAGGATACATGGCAAGGAGATGGGTTGTAGAAAGAACTAACTCGTGGCATAATAGGTTTAGAAAGTTGCTTATCAGATACGAGAAGAAATCAGAGAACTACCTTGGACTGGTACATCTGTCGTGTTGTATGATTCTATATAGGAGGATAATTTTGGGATAGGCTCTTAGTATCACAATAATTATATCTTTTTCAATAGCACAATCATGGTACTTTATTTAGTCGGTAAGACTAGAAGTACAAGTTGCTGAAATGGATTTCTATCTATTTGTGTTTCCTTTTTCTTCTTAGATAATGAATAAAAAATGTTGAAAACGGTATCACTGTCGCACTGGCGAGAATCACTATTGGGGTTCCGTATGTGACCCAAAAGGCCATAAATGTCTCATTAACAGTTAGTGGTGGTATTACATTTATTGTTAAATTCGCCGGACCAGTTATATAGCCAATTGTTGGATATTTTTTGGATGCTTGAAACTCTGGATCTACAAATCCAGTTACTGTGTCATTAAATATAGGTGATATCGATGATGTTGTTTGTATTAACAATGAAGCCATAAACGGTACAGTATATAACCCGACTGGTGATTGTGGAGAAACCTCTACCTTAAATAATGGAGGTCGAATTCTTTGGGTAGATACACTTACGCCGTTAGAAATGAAATCTGTGCCATTATCGAAAGTTATACTAGTAACATTATTAGAAAAGGGCGTGTCTATCTCAGCCGGAATTAGGTGCTTTTCTCCTTGTCTTATGACTATATTCTCCGGATGTGTTAATATGTCTATGGTAGGGGGAGGAATAGCAACCCAGCTTGTAAAATCTCTAACTTCACTTGATTTGAAGGATTCTGCTGTATAAAATGATAAGCCGTAAAGGCTAGGAGAATTTATAGAATTTAGATCTAATCGCAGTTTTACATATCCTGGCCCTACTGTAGGACCACCAAAAGATTCAGTATAGTTTATCTTGGAGTATACGAGTGAATGGGTACCTGTTGATGATAATTGGTAAAGATATTGGCTCCATTTTCCATTAACTACTTCAATATAAAAGTCGTAATTGGCTCCGTTATATCCTGAATTTTGAGGAAGTGAAACAATAGCAATAAGCATTCCATACCTAATATGCTTAAGAGGTTGATTATATATAGAAGCATTTTCCGAATTTGATGCTAACCAAAATGTAGCATCTAGAGTTTTTCCATCACTAGTATAATCTATCGCCAGTATGTTTGCATAATCAGATTTTAGATGACCACTATCATTACCATAAGTTTGAACCCAATCATTTTTCTGATTACTCATTGGTGCATCAGGTATCATAACTTGATCAAACGCAGGCGATTCAGCAAAAGCGTTATGAAAAAGCGAATTGGAGAT
>JBJMFM010000237.1:0-23031 GCA_045808425.1 Nitrososphaeraceae archaeon
AATAGTTTCTCTATATTATCTTAGACGGTACCCAAAACTAAGTCTACCATATGTATGTATGCAATAGTTTGATGAGGCTAGAAGGTTTATAGAAGTTAAGTTTTTTCACTTTGTTTGATCTTAGAAGCCGTTCCGATCAGTTGAGGAGGACAGATTGTATTCTATTGTGTTCCAACTGATATTCTACCTGAAGAGACCTCATTGGAATTGCTGTCATCGTGTTATCATGTACTAATTCTTATTAGTTAACTATTGCTAGTAGTTCGATTAGGAGTAGTAGTAGTATTTGATGAATTTGTTATCGCTGTTGCTGAGGGTGTTCCACCTTGTTGTCCTACTCCGGCTCTTGGTACTCCAGTCACATTTACACTATAAAATGATGCTATGTCTGGATTAGGATTACAAAAAAATTTAGCAGTTATTTCATTTTCTCCTTGTTTGATAAGGGTATACTTAGGAGTAAGACTAAAAGTCCAATTTGAATAATCATTAGCTCCACCAGTACCACTTGCGGAGGTATTTTGATATGGCCTTACATGGTTTACAATAACATTTACATTGCAATCAGAAGTGGCATTATCTTTTGATACCCCAGATATTGTGAGAATACCTGCTGGAGCTTGTTGATCTTTGGTAGGCGATGTAATCCTCACACCATGTTCTACAGAAGAGGATGATAATTGTGATGCTGATGATGATGGTTGTGTTGGTGGTGGTGGTTTTGTCGTTACTTCTATTCCAGATTTATTTGATGATGGAACCAGTGGAAACTGTGGAAATGCAGTTTGTCCATATGCACTACTAATCCATATGACATTAACCCAGCTAATAGAAAGAATCATTCCAAACATAATTAGTAAAGTTATTAATCTTGTAGGACTGGCGACAGCAGTATCAGCAAATTTCAATTGATGCTATCTTTATTCTTAATAGATTATAAAATATGTGGAGTAGAAATGATTTACAACCAGAACAAGATTTGTTGCTATCAATGAGAGTGAATAGATTTGAATTGTACAAAACTCGTTAGAGAAACACTTCCATCAGAGTGTTCAGTCTGAGGCTTTTAAAATTCTGAATTAAGATGGTTAGTTTACAATTAATAAGCCATTTTGCTATATCAAGATAGATTTGATAAACTTCTAACGTCACTTAGAATAGCTATAGATAATGACTGGATATTGGATAATGAACATACATCGTATAATGACATATTTGATGCATTTAGATTAGTGTTAAAGTTTTAGTTTCAGAGATAGCAGTGAATATTCTAGTTAATAGCAGCAATAGGTTCTTGCTCTAAGGATCACTGCTACTAAGAACTAGTTTATCGATGTCGCTGTTTGTGTCCTTGTTATTGTCCTTATCATCAATTGCTTCAAGTGTTTCATTTAGTAGCTGCAGGTTTTAGAAGCAGATGAAGTAAAAATTCCAATTCTAAGATTAATAGATCGAATGAATTTTGTCTATCTAAGTATTAAAGAAGTGGATATTTGATGCAATGGTGTTCTAAGCTAAAGTCAGTTTTGTATGTCACATGAAATAAAGTCTTAGACCCTCTAGAGCTTTGCATGAGGATGTCAATTGATGTATTTCTAGATAGTTAATACTCTGGGGCTCATGATTCTTATTGACTTGCGTTACTTTGAATTCATAGGAGTATTACTCCAGGTATGTTAGATCAAATAATTACATGATATAATTTCATACTATACCAGAGAAATATAATAAGATAGTAACTTCACTTAGAACCGCTCTGGATAGTGATAGACGTTAGATAAAGAATCTACTTCATATAATGATATATCTTATGACTTTAGGTTGACGCTAAAACTTTATCGTTATGAAGAAACTAGTGATGAGCGAATAGATGATAGGCAAACATGATTTGATTGAAATAAATATTCATTATAGCTATATTTGCATATATTAATAACAAGCTTTTTGATGCAATTATTATTTTTTATTTGTTATTTACAATACATTTAAGTATCATATTTAGACATTATCTTTTATGCGGCGCACGCGTATGTTTGCCGCCATTGGTGGAGCAAGTATAGCCCTTGTTTTTGTATTGATACTCTTTGTATTTTCAAGGGCCACAAGAGATTATGCTATTGATATCGATCCGATCAAAGATAGCCAAAATCTTTTTAGTACATCTAGAGTGACAGTGGCTAATATTGGGAAATTGCCTCTTACAAACATATTAGTGAATTATGGTGGTGATGGTAACAAGACTAGTGAAAAAATATCCTCTCTTTTACCAGGAGAGAAAGTATTGCTTTCACCTCCCGATAGCTCTCCTCTAAAATCAGTTACAGTTACTACAGATCAAGGATTGATTATAACTAAAGGATACAGAACTCCTATTAAAATTCCTGGTATGATGGGATCATAGCAAGTATATTGAATAATAATATAATCAATTCTAAGGTTAATTATTATTACATCTATTAAATCTGTTATATGTTGATATTTTACTATTGGTAGATCACCTTTACATTCCAAATGCAATAGTGACTTACGCCATCTAAATAGCCAGTTTGCATTTATTCATATGGCAATGAAATCCTTTTACGTGAGGTTATGATCCACTACCATATTTGACTGCCATGAAGCATATTTTAATTTTAGGAGCAGGTTTTGGAGGATTGGCATCTGGTAACACTACTTAAAAGGGCATATTAGTTAACAATAAAACTAAAGAATACCATTTCACTAACAATAATCCAACAATATGACAAGCAATCAAAGAGTTGAGTATTTTCCAAATACGGTGAGAGGGGATAAAAGAACTCCGATTGAGAGAATAAATGAATTCATAGCTCATCCTGATAGAACAGCTATAAGCATTTCTGCTATCATACTTGCTGTATGAAGAAAGATAACCATAGATAGCTATTATTATCTACCATTTTATTTATTTATTTATTTTTAATACAGTCAAAGCACCAGAATTCAGGTTTATATTCTAGAGTACCGATACCATTGTCAGTAAACACTAATGCATATTTCCAGTTTGTAAGTTTCGTACGGCATCTGTCGCAATTGCCCTTAAACAAGTCCTTTATTTCAGATGTTATCATCAAAATATGATTTTGATAAATGTAGTTAAAAAACCTCTTCGTTATTCATTCATTCATGTGTCAGTTTTATTATTAATATCATACTTAAAAGGGGAGCATTAGTGTAAGGCCTAATTAGATAGTACTTAAAAACTAGCATTATTTCTATACTTTATGGCTACAGCAAAGCAAGTCTTAATCTTGGGTGGAGGCTTCGGAGGACTGACGTCAGCGAACTTAATACGAAAGAACCTTTCACAGGAAGAATGTCAAATTACTGTCATTGACAAAAACCAGTATTTTATGATGGGGCTTGTAAATTTGTGGATACTAAGTGGGAGCAGAAGATTGAATGATTCTCAAGTTGCTTTGAATAAGCTAGAAGCTAAAGGAATTAAATTCTTGAATGATGAAATAACAAGTATAGATCTCAATGAAAATAGCATTACTACCAAAGCTAACCATAATAGATTAAAATATGACTATTTGATCATAGCATTAGGCGCAGAACTTGCCCCAGAACGAATTATGGGCTTCAAGGATCATGGTGAAAGTTGTTTTAACATATATGATTCAAAACAGGTTCCATGTCTGCGGGAAAAATTATTTTCTGTGAAAAGTGGTCGTATAGCAGTCTGTATAACGGATGTACCATATAAATGCCCACCGGCCCCATTTGAAGTCTCATTATTAATTAATGATATTCTAGTTAAGAACAAAACAAGAGATTTCATTGATTTGAACATGTACGTGCCAACACCAATTGCATTACCTGCAGCTGGAGCAAAAGTAAGTCAAGACGTTCTCAAGTTACTTAATAACAATCATATCAAGTTCTATCCAATGCATAAACTCACAAAAGTGTTAGATGAAAAAACAATAGAGTTTGAAAATGGAAATAAGACAGGCTATGATCTGCTAATATTAGTTCCTCCTCATCAAGTTCCTCGAGTTATCAAGAATTCTGATTTATTAGGAGATAAAGATCAACGTTGGATCCATGTTGACAGATTTACCCTTAGAACAAAATACAAAAACATCTTTGCAATAGGCGATGTAACGGAGATTAGAGTTGACAACGCCACAACCGTCCCCAAAGCCGGAATATTTGCAGAGGGCGAAGCAAAAGCAGTAAGCCAGCAAATCATTTATGAAATCAAAAATAGCAATGGTGATAAAGAAAGCACTAAGTTCGATGGAAAAGGGTTTTGTTTTATGGAAGTAGGAGATAAAAAAGCGGGATATATCGATGTCGATCTGTATAATAAAGCAGGTCCTACTACAAGGCTTGAGCCACCATCATATGAGTTCTATCAAAAGAAACTTGATTTTGAAAGAAACAGATTAAACGATTGGTTAATATAATTCGAAGTTAGTTATGTAGTTACCATAGTAAGTAACTATATTCCAAATCTACAAGAGCTTGAGTGAAAACAAGCGGCATCATGAAAATACAGTTGTATATGTGCCTATCCAATCCAAATATGGAAGTTGACTATATAGGCAGTTAGTTAGTTCAGATATAGATACTTGATTTTTGTTTATTTATCTATCTATATTTATACACAAATTTGATAAACAAACATGTTAGCGTAGGTCTGTTCGAGAACGTGAATACTGACAAGAGCTCGAGCAGCGGAACCAGAGTTTCATTGAGGACTGATCCTCAAACTGATCTCGAAGTAATCCCATACTTAGAAGATAGTTTCAATAAAATAAAGAATCTGATTGACGACATTATACGTAATGAGCCTTCCTTGAATACATAAAACTTGAATATGCACAAATTTTATTACTTATTTTTCATCATAAAAGGGCCAATCTGTAGTTACATTATCAAGGATATATTACAAGCTATCTATATATACTCCATATCGGGAATCTTCTGTACTGCTGTGTTGAGAATTAAAAGTTATACCGCAATTTTAGTGATATTCAGCGTGGCTTGCATAGGCGTGGCGACTATTTCCCATCCTAATCATATTAATGCTCTTAATAATAAAAATAATAATACTGGCAATAGCAATAGCACTATCTTTGCTGCAACAACTATCGCTACTGATAGCCTGATTACAAATATCCTGGCAAAGAATCTTGAAGATCATCTTAAAAAAGCGGGAGCTATCTTAGAAATAACAAGCAAATTACCTCAAGTGAGAAATGTATCTTATGCTCATTTACTCAATCAAACATTAAACACATTACATGGAATACCTGAATATGCAGATACAGAAAAAAGACAGGTGGCTAAGAACATAGTAGTCAGTAATAGTGACTTGCGTGAAGTTTTCTTTATCATGCCAAATGGAGACGCCTATTTATTTGAACCTTATTCTACACAACAGAATCTTACCACAAACAATTTTGCATTTAGAGATTATTTTCAAGGAGCAATTAAAACAAACGATGTTTATTTAGGAAATGTGATAAATACTAAGACCGCTTCTAGTTTTAGAGGAGGCGCGATAGCTATTCCTGTATATTCTTCTTCTAAGCATAACTCCAATATTGCTGGAGTATGGGTTGGTGGAATTGATTTTAAAGTCTTTGACAAAGATCTTCAATCACTAAATCTACCATCAGGTGAAAGAGTTGTTTATACAGGCTACAAAGGACAGAAAATAGCAGATTCTGATATAAATAAAAGTAAAACTGCAGAATCTTTTGCTACTCTCAATAGTTTTAAGAATGCTTTAAATGGAAAGTCAGGTTCAACAATAGATACCATAGATAACACAAAGATGTTAGTAACATATCAGCCAGTGAGGGTATTTCATAATACTTGGATTGTTCTTTTGATGCAACCAATACCACCACAATAATAATCAACTATCACAAGCCTAAAGCGCTTAGCAGGTAGCGCTTAGAATTAGATCCTGTATTTGACTTTGAACCCACTCTAAAGCTTGTATCTTTATCATTAGCATATCGCTATTAGGAAGATTATCTGATTTCTGCATAGCTATTCTAAGATGGTTTATTTTAACATCTAACATGTATCTAACCCTCTCTGCAAAATAACATACGTCTTTAACT
Source organism: Nitrososphaeraceae archaeon (assembly GCA_045808425.1). GTDB lineage: Archaea > Thermoproteota > Nitrososphaeria > Nitrososphaerales > Nitrososphaeraceae > JAFAQB01. Next base: position 6,105 of record JBJMFM010000237.1, read on the forward strand.
TCAGGTGAATTATGTTTAATATTATGCGCTCTAGCAGTATTCAGATTGTTCATTTGACTATCCTCTATATGCGTATCTTAGTGTCTTTGCTTTCATTGTTAATGAGTAAATGCTGTAGTCGTCCTTGAACCCATTGCAGCGCCATTATTTGAGCTTCTAATCTTTCGACTTCTGTAGGCATATAGGTATCTAGTATATCTCTTCTAATCTGGTTTATTTTAGCGTCTAGTACCTCTCTTAACATCTCAGCTAAAACGACTAAGACAATTTTATGAAGACAAATTCAAACAAGAGCTTATTATGTATCAGGAATGCGAAAAGCTAGGGGATTTTATTCAAGCACATTATCATATGATAATGGCTGAAAGGATAGATGATTTCCTGACAACCTTTGAAAAATAAGTAATACCTCACTCACTCACTCCCTCAGTTTTTACATTATAGTAAATTGATAAAACTTTGACACTGTGCCTCTATATATTAGAGGCTTGTCAAATAATAGCACACAATACTATTTATGTTGAATAATACTTATTGAATTAAATCAGTTGTATATGTAATATCCGTTATGGAGTATAATAATATAATAATAATAATTGTCCTAAAAACAACGAGAGACTCAATATCAATATTTAAAAGTAAAAAAATTTTTAATGTGTATCCCGCGGGCAGGATCTGCTCCAAAAGGCCTTTGGCCAATTTGTTTGAGCCTGCGACTCTTCGGTTACTGCACGTTATATGCCTGATAGGCTGCTTCACGCGGTCAGCATATAATATAGGCCGACATCTACAGCCGAAAGCTCTACCAGGCTGAGCTACCGCGGGACATGTTCGTTGGTTGCATGAATGTTATATAATTGTGACTCATTATCAGCGGGCCATAGAGTATATACTATAATGCAGAGGAACATGCTCATGATTTTGGTATAGCAAGTCAAATTGCTATCTTCTAAATGTAACTATATTAATATATTCTAAATTAGAACGAATTTCACATTAATATGTGCACATATATGCATTTTATAATAAATTACTGATTTGACCGGATAGATAAAGAAAGTCTTATCTGTCATTATATATAATAATATGTACGAAATGCAGAATCGTAATATTGCCATGAACAAAAAATACTCTATCCAGAAAGATAACCTGATACAACACCAATCAAAGACGAATAACTTCTTTGATAGGATATTTTGATATCTATAGAAGTGTGAAAATGGATTACCTAATATCAATTAAACTTTCACTATGACATCATGGTACTGGCTCAGCTCTTAATTCATCTTCTCTTGTTATACCATGCTTGTCTTTTTCTTGTTGCATAGATTTTGGGCTAATCTTTGACACATGGCAGACGCATGTGCACCTCTGTTTATTTCCAAATTCAATAGCGCAGTATTCATGGGCCGATTTTTTGCAATCAGGTGAAATCATCATATTTTACTAATATTGTAGCTTATTATGCTTATTAAAGAAATTCTTGCCGCAAATTACTATGTTAAAGGAATCAATTTAAAATCTTCGTGTAGTATAACTTTTTTGTTCTCTGGACTGGTTATCACTTTTTTATATAAACTATCTATCTAAAATCAGGGATAATAGTAGTTGTTTCCCAAGGTATTTGCCATATTGATTGGTAGTTCTGTATGTGTACTAGCTATTGAATAGTACAATCGACGTCGTTTTTTTAGTTGTACAATATAATTGTGGATAGATATGTCTGAAACTAGTTATATAAGATAACCTACAAAACCATAAATCCAATAGATATTGGGGTGTTATGATGTATAACAAACATACTACAGCACTATATGCAGCAGTCATTTCATCAATACTCGTTGCATCTATGTTCGCTATTAGCTTTGTACAGCAAGCAGTAGCACAAGGTAATCAGTCAAGCGCTGGAGGTGCAGCAGCTGGCGGTAACATGACCGGTGGCAACATGACTGGCGCTGGCGTAGCGACCGGCGGCGCAACAACTGGTGGCGGCGGTGATGGCGGCAGCAGCGGCGGCGGCGGTGGCGGCGGCAGCAGCGGTTAGCCCCAAATAGCAGCAAGTAACCTACAAAATAATACAATAGAAAATAGATAACATCTAATCTAACCACAACTTTTATTTTTATCCAGAATCCATAATATTACGTAACGTTGGCATCAATAATTGAATCACAAGGATGATAAATATAATGATAGTTCCTTAGAGTAACTTTATATAAGATGCATTTGAGTGAATGAAAAAATAAAATAATAATAATATATTTCTCGTACCTCCATATCTATTATAGGCAACTAGCAAATGAAGTAGACGGTACGAGAATAGATATAGGGTTCCCTATCTGGCTGTGCATGCTAATTGCGATTCCTTGATTAGCAATTTTAGATAACTAGGTCAACCAAGAGTTTTAATACCTTTGATAGGATTTTGATAATGGATGTATGTTGTTGTAGCCAAATCTATTGTGATTTAGCACAGCTGGCTAATGTAATGTGTGTTTGTCTGATCGAGTCATGACAGTTTAGCTAGAATCTTAATTAATTCTTGCACTTTGACTTTCCTTTATATCAATGAATAATCAGCGGCAGATAAAGTGAGCTTCTTTAAACAACAGGCTCTTCGACATCAGACAAATATGAGCAAATCAAAGCTATTCAGGATTCCGGACTATCATTTCCTGAATATATACACCAAATTTCGATTGGTGCTGGAAATCCAAAAAATACTAGCGCAATATCAGACTACAAAGCCATGCAAAAACACATGCAAAAGATCGAGAAATTAATTAATGGTTGTGACGTAAGGAAAGAGTTCATCATTAGTTCCAATGATGCTTTGGATCTATGTATGGACCAGAGTTCATTTGTATATGAAACGTGTACAGGTGATCATAACATTTATGCCCCGATATGCAATAATGTTGTGATTGAAAACATTCTAGAAACTACGAAACCTTCATCAAAAGAACTCAACAGAAGAGCATACGATGAAGCTAAGATATATGTTCCACTCGATTAGCGCTAATCGAAAATTAAATCCAACTATCGTTTCAATTGATCTGTAACAACCTCTAAGGAAGTCACAAACCAATCTTGAATACAAATGAACTCGCTGTACACCAAATGCTTATGTTGCCTAAACCTACCTTATCCCTATGATCTGGCTGGCCTTTGGCTTCAATTGGAATAGACTGATTAGGCATTTCTTCAGATCTATCACCAATCTATCTTTTATCTATCTATAATTGTGCATACTTGCCCAGCGCCGCTTCGCTGCTTCGCTCATTTTCTGTTTTGTCTGTTCTGAATGTTCTCTTTTCCCGGGAATATAGTGCAATTTCTTGCCTTTGTTCCATGGATCGCACCCTGAACGTTTGCCTTTATTGGCTTTAGAAATTTTTAATTTTGTTTCTTCTGATTGTTTTCTACTAGATTTTGGCCTAACAAGTGGTAATGCCGCTGCTCTTATGTCAATTTTTATATGAGATCTATGAAAAAGATACTGCCAATTAGTTAACTCGCTGTTATAGACGTTCGTTATACATGCTAAATCATAAATCGGTTCTTGCATCCACATTCCGCATACTTCTGATCTAGCTAAATATTTTCTTATCCATTTGTGATGGCTGCCATATCCAATATCATCGTATTTCCATTCTGGATTATTGTGGGTATTCTGAGAGTTAAGTTGATTGAATCGTGCGATATAGAAAAGCCGATTCATAATTGTAATGGAATTAATAGAACATGGATAAATTCCCAAAAGTCGTTAAATATTATTAGCATTTGTTATTCGATACTTGATCTTGACATAGGCCTGGTAGAGGGTTAGTTAGTTTCGTTCCAACGCCTATAATATGGCAAGCACTCAAGCAGTGGGACCGACGTCATCCCGATGCTTATTTAAACGATTAGATCAATTATTTACACTCTATTTGTTACACTTCTATTTGATTTCGCCCACAACATAGCATAAGAGATGCAAAAATTAAAAACGCATTTTTTGACAGTAATATGTACAGAGCTTAATCCTCTAGATATCTAGCCACATCAACAGAGAAATAAGAAACTATCATGTCTGCTCCAGATCTTTTTATTGATGCAATCGAACTAACCTTCCATTCCTCTTCTCCAATCCATCCCTGCATTGCAGCAGCCTTTATCATAGCGTATTCACCTGATACATTTTGTACGGCAATTGGAAAATCAAAATTTTCTTTTATCATGCAGATTATATCAAGAGATGTTATTCCTGGTTTTATCATCACTATGTCTGCTCCTTCATCTATGTCGGTCTCTACTTCTCTTAAAATCTGCCGAGGATTTGTATATGATACTTGGTATGATGATTTATCAATGACATTGAATTTGCACATTTTGGAGAAAGCCGCCGATCTAAATGGCGTATATAGAGAGGACAACTGTTTAACAGAATAGGAAAGAATCTTCGTTTTTTGAAATCCATGTCTTTTAAGTGTTTTTCTTATAGAATATACTTGACCGTCCATCATCGATGAAGGTGCTACAATATCTGCACCAGCTTCTGCATGACTAAGAGCTATTTTGGATAGCGAATCCAAGGTAGAATCATTATCTACTTTATTGTTATTAATTAGACCGCAATGCCCCGAAGTATTATACTGGCATAGGCAGACATCGGTTATGACATTTAATTGATTTCCATATTCTTTTCTTATCTTTCTTAATGCCTGCTGGACTACGCCATCTGTACTTGAAGCGAAGGATCCTCTTTCGTCTATCTTTTTAGGTATACCAAATATAATGATTGATGTAATTCCAGCATCAACTATAGAATGGATTCTTTGGATTACTTTATTTAGAGGTATTTTTGTTATTCCGGGCATCATAGCAATTTGAAGTTCTTCCTCTTCCTGTCTTTCCTGAACGAAGACAGGAAGTATCAAATGTCTTTTTTGCATACCAACGGCGTCGAGTACTTCCTTGTATTTCACGTCAGCTGAAGCAGGTCGAATTTGCAAAATTCTAAACTATGAATTGGATTTAGCATTATGAATACTTTTTTATTATTATTTTTATTGCATGGTAATCACTTTTCTTGCTTCTGTACTTTAGTACTAAGCTTTGCCCATATTTCAAATATATCGGAAGAGGAGAAAAAATTGATGTATATATATGTATATCATGATATTTTTCAGTCAACATAAAAAGCAGGAAGCAAACTGTTGTCCAAGTTGGAGCAAAAATACTCCTCCACGTTTAATAGAAAATTCGGCCATGGAGTGATAGCGATAAAACAACAAAAGGTCTTACAAAGTAGACGCACTAAAGAATACCAAATATTATACGTATAATACATTCGGTGTATCCTTTTTTAGTCACGTCAAGAAATTTGAGAAGACATATACTACTCATGTGTACACGGGACATAAAAAGTGATATAACAGATCACGTGTTCGACACTATTATTTGGCAATCATATTCAAAGTCAGTATAGTAATGCCAATCTACAATCACATCAGACTAATTACAAACTAAATTTAATGTTAAATGATGTAAACCAAAACATAGTGTATATTAAATCTATAAACTTTAAAATAACACCAGAGTTGCTCAAGGTAACCATAGGTATTCCGACATTTAACGAAGAACAGAATATACTTACATTTCTTAGACGCTTGGAGTCAGATACATCGAATAACTATTTTATTTCAGAAATCATAATTTCTGATGATTCATCTGACAATACGCCTAAAATAATAAATGAATTCACAAAGAATTCTTCAATGAACGTTAGGTTTATACACCATCGCGAGAGGAGAGGAGCAGCAGCTGCATGGAATGAAATCTTTGAAAAATCAACTGGCGATATCATAATACTATACGATGCAGACATTATTCTAGGGCAGAATTGTACACATGAATTAGTATCAAAGATGCAGGGAAGAGTAGGGCTCTGTGCATCGAATCAAAAACCTATTCAAGTCAGAGGTATGATAGGTAGAGCATCCATTTTTATTTCAAAATGGCTTGAATCAATAAGAAACCGAGGACTTTCACAATATACTGTAATGGGAAGAGCATTGTCGATTTGTTCTGACCTTGCCAAAAAAGTTTCAATACCCAACGACGTAATTGCAATAGACCTTTATCTCCAATGCAAAGTGATCGAACACGGATTTGATATATTTTACAATGAGAATGCGTTAATCTACTTCTATCCAGCAAATAATATGTCCGATTTCATTTCACAAGTTTTAAGAGCGGCTAATGGTCATAGACAAATTTACAAGCATTTAAGAATGTTCAAATTTCGCCTTTCACCAAATGTCGCTTTAATTGAGACACTACGTAATATTATTGATGATCCATCTGGAGCGCTTTCACTAGTTGCTTGCTATACACTCATACCATTCTATATGTTCAAGTTGAAAGGGATAAATTCTTCTAAATGGTATATTGCAAAAAGTACGAAATCAATAAACTATCAATAATTCAAGACAGTTTTTTATTTTTGAAAAAATTGACGAAAAAGCCATATACTCTTTTACACATAGTCTTAATTAGTCATCGTCATATAGTAACCAAAAAGCTATTTGCATTGTCACATTAGCAATATTAATAATAATACATATATCTATGTAAAATAAGTAAAATTCAGGTTGCCTAGCGCAGAGAGTAGAGTACAAGGTTACATATGTACACCACATGAAAAGATGTCGGCACCACTTGTAGATTATTGGAAAAAGTCCGATAATATTGATGTTATATACTTTGTAACTTCTACCTTTTCATGTGAAAGTATGCCATATTTCCCAAATAAGGCAAATCACTATATTCTTGCATCTTTCAGAGAGAAGGAAATTGTAATAGAAGATGTTAATAGACAAAGTAATGATAGATTGTCTCTCATGTTTAACTTAAATAACTCTCTATTTGAGCGTGCAGGTGAAAGGCTTAACTACATCTCAACCTATTTCGCAAAATATACTTATGGTGATATTGAAATTGACGATCTTGCAAATGCTATAGCCAAACGAGATCGAGTAAAGAAGGCCAGCTTAGCAAGTATTCAGATACTGACTACTGGACAACTGAGATTTATATTTCCTTATTCCAAAAATGCCGTCGTGCTTGAAGTTGAAGGAGAAAAGACACATCAAAGTGATCAAAGATATTGTGAGCGGACAAGAAGAGACGTAGCGAGGAGAGGTATTTTATTGAGCAATCTAGTCAGTTTTTCCATTCTAGATAAACTAAAGTAGACGACTTTCCATGACTCTTAAAAATGGATAGTGATAAAGCGCACCCTTAACATTACATTATTGACACGGACACCATGCTTAGCGATATTTTAAATCACGATGTATTATAATATTGCACGCCATAGTCATCGCTATTGTTAGCTCGCATTATGACGTTATTTTTTTATTAAGGCTCCACAAAGGTATTTTCTGATAAAAATTGAGCAAGCCAATGGATCTTGGCAGCCTTAAGGTTGGTTCATATATTGTAATTGATGGTGAGCCCTGTAGAATAGTTTCATATGATCATAGCAAACCTGGAAAACATGGGTCAGCAAAGGCCAGAGTAGCAGCAATGGGTGTGTTTGACGGCTCGAGACATAGTCTGGTTTCTCCCGTATCAGCAAATGTAGAGGTCCCTCTAATTGATAAAAGAAGTGGTCAGGTTATCTCTATCTCCGGCCAGGCGCTTCAACTGATGGATCTGGAGACATTTGAAGTCTTTGAAACATCATCTATCGAAGATGAAATAAGGGATAAGATCAGACAGGGCGGCGAAGTCGAATACTGGAAAGTTCTTGATCGAATAAAAATTGTGAGAGTCAAGGCTTAATCTCTTTCTTTTTAGTTAATCAGCGTTGGTATTTAAATAAACTGCAATAAATATGGATCATATGTAAATACGATACGATTTGCAAATCATATCCACCAAGATCGAGGTAATCTTGTCTTTAAATATAATATAAATGGTTAACTAACAGTGATACAATTCTACTCCTAAAATAGAACTTTTTGCATACAGAAAGAATTATAATGTTCTATGCGGTATAATCTGATATGATTGACTGCAAAGAAAGAACAATGCCAGTTTGTTTTACGTGTGACGAACTAAAATTATTGGAAGAATATGCTAAGCATAAAGGTATGCTTAACTGCAGCCAAGCTATTGAAGACATGCTAAAAAATAATTAGAACTTAAAGTATCTTAAATTCTACCGCAATAACAAAAATAATAATAGAAAGAAAAATCCTCATTGCAACATTATTTATTATATGATTCCAATCTTCCTCTTTATATTATGAATATCTCTTTTTATGTCATGAATATCTTTAGAAATTTCATCAACTTCATTCCGGGTAGGAAGATTTAGGGTTTTGAGATTCTTTTCAGCAATGTTCTGTAAATGCTTTACCACATCAAGCTGACTACTAATCAGATTACTGTTTATAGTTCCAAATTCCTCAGAACTAAATAAGTCAGTGAAAGCCTCCTCGAATGCATCTATTACGGTCTTTCTGTATTCTTCAATATTCTCTTTTGGAGAATAATCGCCATTCTCATTACTATAATGTTGTTTTCCATTATGCATTCTATCCGCTACTTGTTCTACAGCATGCAAATATGCATTGTTCATTTGAGTCCAATATTCTTTTAGATTGGCTTGCAGCTGAATTAGCGTTTGACCTAGGCTAAACAGTTCCTGAGAATAAAATATTGAATCTTTTGAAAAAGCTTGAAATGGGCCAATAGTAGGTAGCTTTATGAAATCAGACCATACATTAAACACATCTTTTATCTGTTTTTTTTCATAACCGGTAAAGGTAGATTCTACATTACCATGTAATATACTATTGTTATCTTCCATAATTGTCTAGTAGCGATATTCGATAAAAGCATTATGAATGTATATTTTACATATATTATTTTGTGAACTATTTGCTTTAGGTATATTTCTGACTACGACAACGATCTCTTCAAAAACCAATAAATGCTATTATGGAAGTTTCTTGCTTGGCAAAAGTGAAAAATAAGGATATTATGCTCCATTGATATGGATATATATCTAGATAAAGTTGTTAAGTAACGGGGCAACTAAATACTTTTGTGTTTGGAAATACTACAGATATCATATTGGCATTTATATTACTGATTTCAATTGTTGCGATGTCGTTCTATTTACAGTATCAGATCCTCGAGATATCATATCAGCGTGGATACATGTGTCTCAGAGTAATCTTAAATGACGAAATTATCTGTTATAAATGACTTAGTAAATGACAAAAATTAAAATACAGATCTTTATAATCGAATATACTGCTGTCATATATGCATTATTCTTCAAGTAATGGAAATTAACTCCTCTAAAAAGTTTAGTTTTTAGGACAAAAGCATGGAAAAATTAGTTATACTTGAATGCCAGTCCAACTGCTTTTAGTGTTTCCATTCTTTGAAGGAATATCAAATTTTAATAGACTAGTTACAGTCTAATAATCAATTTACTTTGCTGGTTAACCCAGTGATTGTTTATACAAGGAGAATATTGATTTTGGTCTTTTATTAACCTCAGGAAATATAATAGGTAGTTCACTTTACCGCCCTGGAGATCACACATATCGATCTGGCTATAATCGCATGACCAAAAACTGCGCATGATTGGAATGTATAATGATAAAGGTTAAGGGTTTATAGAATACAATTTCTAACCAAAAACATATTCCTTAATTTTGTCCTCAGTCTTTCTAGATCTTTATGACAGCTATAACATATAGAAATCCTATTATCCAAATTTCATAGCTCTTTATATACCAATGCTTGTTCTATTGTAGATATGCTGTTTTCTTTGCAGATATCATTGAATGTTTTGCCATGATGAACTTCCAGTCTTAGACTTTTGTTATCTTTGGCACTTGAACATATTTGGCATCTGAAGTTATCTCGGTTTAAAATAGCAATACGCCATGTTAGATATCCTGAGGTATTGCTGAATTTTTAGCTTTGATAAAGAAGTAGGCGGGGCAACAAAGTTGACACTGTTGGGATCACCATTACCTTCACAATCAGGTATGACATCATCAGGTATATTGGATTTCTTCTTTAATGCTTCTTGTTTTGCTATCTTTTCAAGTGATTTTACAACAATAGATTTAATTGTAGAATAATCGAATTCGTTATCAAGATTGTAAATATTATTTTTGAGCATTATCTACTATAGGTGTATAATTATTAGATATACACAGCTTTAACTCTTATCATCAATTGAGGTTTATTGTACAATAAATTCTTGCGCTGCAGACCTTTGTATTATACACACGCTTAGAAAAGTAAAAATATAAAAGTCGTATTTTTCAATTCTAATAATTAATAGGTGGTAAAACTTTGTATAAATAATTACTAAATAACGAAGATTACTCTAAGTCTCATCTTTAGCAGCGGCTATATGTTGTTGGTTTTCTATGTAAAATTCACTCTCATTTACTGCACTTCTCCCTCCCCCTTTACCTTGAGTATTCTCTTCTCTATATACTGATTATGCGACTGCAAATATGCAAATGAGTAATAAAAAAACTGTAACCGGATGCAAGAGCCAATTGACCATGATAATAGTTTATACGAAATTATTATATTAAACGAATCTGAAGCAATAATATTTCAAAGAGATAAGAAGAATGATCAGCAGCTATGTAAAACTATAGATAGTGAAAATAATAAGCAAGTTATACTAGTAATACCAACTAACTAACTACAGTAATACCTACTGGAAATCGCGTCGTTTGTGGCTGCAGGTGTTACTGCGTTAAGGTTTAAAATATGATAGCTGTCCTACATGACTCTGTCTCTTTGCGAGTCATTGCTCCATTCTAGAGAACATATCAGCTTGTCTGCGCTGACAATTTTGTTTCTTGTCCTCTTGAGCAAATGCTAAATTCACCAATCACATTCTGTCTGCAGCTACTTATTGGCGATTCGAAAGAGGATTTGAGCTAGCTCATTTGGATTATTATAGCCTTGAAATTCTATGTCTTATTGCTTGGGTAATTACTCTGACTGCATTACTTCCTTTCTTTGCCTTTATAAATAATGAGTTTGCCGGTAATCTTTCATAAAGGCCCTTGTCTGAAGTAACAATAAGAGCAGGAATATTTACATAGGAATTAAATACTTTGATAACTTCATTATCAGAAGTCCCTGTGGGAATTATATCAACATAACAATTCATTTCTGGACTTGTCAGTTTTTGGATTAGCTCTAAAATATGCAATTTTCCTAATTTGCGTCTCAGTGATTCATCTATTACTAGTACTGCAGTACTATTCTCAGGATCAGGAGGTGTTGTTGTTAGCGTGGCGGAAGAAATAAGTTCAGTATATGAATCCCAGTTTTGAATATCATTCTTCTTTTTATTCTCCCATGGAGATTGTGAAAGCTGTTGTTGTTCTTCTTGTTGCTTCTGTTTTTTGTTTTGGTCTTTATTATCTGCATCATAGTGAATACAAGAAAAGAAATCTCTGCAATAGTAGCAAAAGCCGCACTCTTGACATAAGGGCTTTGATAGTGTAGGTGCAAATTCAGAATAGCAGTTAAAACACCTCAAATGCTCTTACGTCTATCTTAAATATCATAGCAGCAATTTATTGTTAATCTGGGAATAGAAAGGATTGAATAAGTCAAAGATTTTGTGTATTTCATAGACAAGATTTTATTTAGTTCAAACCTTTTGTGCTAAGACATTTTTCAGGTATACATTTTCTTCATTAAATGAATTCTCCACCATCGATAAAACGTCTTGTCTGAGTTGGTCATCAGATAACGTCACTGATTTGAAATTTCCAACTACTATTATGCCTGTTGTTCCTTCTTTTGTAATAAAATAAATCTAAAAAAATTGATGTGCGTGTTAATGCTATATGGTCAGATACAACGATAACAACAAAATGGAGTACTACTAGCTTAGATATGTGTAGATTGCATATGTTATGCTCTGAAGTCACTTTGTGAGTGTTGCTTGTGTGTTAAAATATATATATATATTATCTCTCAATCTCACGTATCATTGTGTGGATATCTTTGTTCTCAGCAGTTCATAAGCTCTGGCTGCATCTTCATCATTTAATATAAGCACAATTTCATTACGATCAAAGAACGCATTATGGAGTGGAATTTGATTATCATGAAGAATATCTGATATTAAAAATAATATATTATAATATGGATTTGGTTGTTGTTGTTGTCGTTCTTCACTATAAGAAGGGAGTGTAATACGGATCTTTGAAAGTCCTTCTGTTATCTTACCATCAAATTTTTTGGAAGCAGTAGATGCAATCTTTCTTATTTCTTCAAGATCCTCTGCAAACAACCTTAATTGTTTATTTGTTTGAAAAATATTGTAACTACCACTTTCCTTTTCGAAGAACTCATCAAGTATGTCAGAAATCTCATCAAATCCTCTATCTTCAAAATCTACATCAATTATGCTCCCTGTTAGTGACATTCTAGCTCCTTGCAGAGAATAATTTATGATTAATTTGTCTTTTTCTTGTTGCTCCTTGTTTAATGTATCTGCAAACCTCTTAATTGCAACTACTATAGTTCCCAGTTGTACTTCAATACCTGTAATTTTTTCGACTTCTCTTTTGATTTTTTGAGCTAATGCTGTATAATTGGCAATTCCTGATGAAAGTGCTTGAATATACACATTATTAGCCGCAAGCACTGTTCTCACAGCTTGGGGAACTGATAGATGCTCTGGGAGGCGTATATACATACATGTTAAAATGTTTGCTGTTAGTAATAAACCTTGTGTAGCATATGGAAAACTATATATAATGTAATAGACATTACAGTTTGTTAGGTGATATAAAGAATGTGGAGAGATTCATATCCATTTTCATTCTGGGGAATGAGACCCAATAGAATTTTAGAAGATGTCATAGACAAAGAGTTTGCAGAGGCAGAAGATATGCTAAATAGAATGTTCAGAACGGTACGTGAGATAAATCCCTCGGATCTAACCAGCAATACACCTTACTATTACGGATATCAAGTTACAATAGGTCCTGATCGCAAACCTCATGTAAGAGAGTTTGGCAATATAAGACCGTCTGCTAAAGGCTTGATAGAACAAACAGGTGTAAGAGCTCCATTAGTAGATACTGCAGTAGACCAAAAGCAAAATACATTGAGGATAACAGCAGAGATGCCTGGTGTTAACAAGGAAGATATCAAAGTAAATGTATCTGACAAATATGCTACGATACATGCAGAAAAAGGAGATAAGAAATATCACACAGACATACCAGTTGATGTAGAGTTGGACGATAGTGCTTCTTCTTCTGCAAAGGCTACTTATACAAATGGCATACTGGAGCTTAACATAAAACTAAAACAAGCTCCAAAGGAAAAGGCTAAGGAGATAAAGGTGGAGTAAGGAAGATTGTTACATATCCTTACAAAATTTATTTTTGATTTAAGAAGAGGTGATAAGAGTAGATATGACATCTAATAATAACAATTTAACATTAAGGGTAGCAGAGACCAATCCCAAGTTTGTAGGCAGAGGAGTAGCCTTACTTGATCCTAGGGTTATGGAAGAGTTACAACTATCCACAGGTGACGTAATTGAAATTAAATCTAGGGGTGCTAAGAAAAAAACTTTTGCTTTGTTATGGTCTAGCCAACCAACTGATTATGGACGTGGTTTGATTAGAATTGATGGCTATACTCGTAATAATATTGGCGCAGGTATTGATGATAGAGTGAGCATCCAAAAGGTTAAGGATGCCAACAAAGCAGAGCAAGTAATACTATCACCTACAGAAGAACTTAATATTGTAGGTCTCGAAGAACATCTTCCAGAATTACTTGAGGGGCGTGTTATTGCTAAGGGTGATATGATTCCGCTAAATATCATGGGAAGAAAAATTGGCTTTGTAATTACCGGAATATCGCCACTGCCAGCACCTGATACAGCTTCTGTGGTCGATAGCAATCATACAGAGTTTATTATTGGATCAATACCAAAAGCTGGAGTAAAGGGTCTGCATGGTCAAGGTGTTGTTCCTAGAGTAACATATGAAGATATTGGCGGTCTAAAAAACGAGGTACAAAAAGTCAGAGAATTGATTGAACTTCCACTAAGACATCCAGAAATCTTTGAAAGAATTGGTATTGAAGCACCAAAGGGTGTATTACTTTATGGTCCTCCTGGTACTGGAAAGACTTTGTTAGCAAAGGCAGTAGTTAATGAAACAAATGCAAACTTTTATTCCATAGGTGGCCCAGAGATAATGAGTAAGTTTTACGGAGAAAGTGAAGAGCGGTTAAGAGAAACATTTAGACAAGCTCAAGAGAACTCTCCTTCAATCATATTCATAGATGAAATTGACTCTATTGCCCCAAAGAGAGAGGAAGTATCAGGAGATGTGGAAAAAAGGGTAGTTTCTCAACTATTATCTTTAATGGATGGAATTGAAGCGAGAGGCAAACTTGTAGTAATAGGTGCTACAAACAGACCAAACGCAATTGATCCAGCGTTAAGACGTCCTGGCAGGTTCGATAGAGAAATTGAAATAGGGATACCTGACGAGGAAGGACGATTTGATATTTTACAGATACATACAAGAGGAATGCCATTAACTGAAGATGTGAATTTAGAATCAATTGCCAAAGTTACTCATGGCTTTGTTGGTGCTGATTTAGAAGCTTTAAGTAAAGAAGCAGCCATGCGATCACTTAGAAGAATACTTCCTGAAATCAATATGGAACAGTCCAAGATTCCAGTTGAAGTTTTAAACAAAATCAAGATTACAAACGAAGACTTCCAGAATGGACTAAAGGATGTTCAACCATCTGCCATGAGAGAGGTACAGATACAAAGGCCAAATGTTAATTGGGATGACATCGGCGGATTAGCTGAAGTTAAAGAAGATCTAGCAGAAGCAATAGAATGGCCATTAAAACATGCAGATTTATTTAATCAAGCAGACGTGAAGCCACCAAAAGGTCTACTACTTTATGGTCCTCCGGGAACAGGAAAGACAATGATTGCAAAAGCAGTTGCAACTACTTCTGAGGCCAATTTCATAAGTGTAAAAGGTCCTGAATTAATATCTAAATGGGTTGGAGAGTCAGAAAAAGGAGTCAGGGAAATTTTTAGGAAAGCTAGACAGGCAGCGCCTTGTATTATTTTCTTTGATGAGCTGGATGCAGTAGCTCCAAGAAGAGGCAGATCTGAAGGTGATGCACATGTTACAGAGCGGGTGATCAGTCAAATGCTAACTGAAATGGATGGGCTGGAGGACCTTAAGGGAGTTGTTGTAATAGGTGCAACTAACAGACCAGACATTATAGACGAAGCACTGCTAAGGCCTGGTAGATTTGACCGAATACTTGAAGTACCACTGCCAGATAAAGAGGCAAGGAAACAAATACTTGGGATTCATACCAAAAGGAAACCTCTTGATTATACTGTAAACATAGATAAGTTAATAGAATTAACGGAAGGTTATACAGGAGCTGATATTGCAGCAATAACAAATGCAGCAGCAATGTCAGCAATTAAGGAATACATTGAAGCTAGTAAAGACAAAAAAGGACAAAATATGACATCATCTCCCGTTCCAATAATGATTAAGGAAGGACAAGATGGTAAAAAAGATGAAAAAGACAAGCAGGGGAAACAGGGTTTGAAAATATCAATGCGACACTTTGAAACAGCGGTTCAAAAGATCAAGAGGAAAACTAATGTCATTAGCAATCCAAGCCTCGTATGATTAGAACAGTACAAAAAGCGACATCACTTTGAATATGCTGCATACTAAAACAACTGCCATAGTAGGATTAATGCCCGAATCAACCGCCGGCTAAATATTATCCTCGAAAAAACCAATCTGTAGTAGAGTGGACTAAAACCTTTTTTAATTATTGTTCTAGGTGTAATCTTAAACTTCCAAAGCAAACCTTGCGGTGTCCAGAGTGCAAACAAAAAGTAAGAACAAAGCCATGGCACCGCTCAAAAATTATACAATTTAAGAGGATCTAAAATACTGCCATAACTACTCTACATTCTTACCTACGCCAGTAAAATAAAGTTTATGTTAGTTTCTGTTATTTTCAATGAAAGCTTATTTTTGGTTAATACAAATCTTTCATAATCTAAGAAAAGAGAGACGCCTTACGAGCAGCATTAGCATATACTCCATATTTATACATACAACATCAAATAACAATTAAATCTATAATTAATAATAAAGATTACAGACCGCCGGAGGTTGATAACAAATCCAAGGAAGCTTTTTCCAACTCAAAGAAGACCAGATATTCCATTACCTAATTCTTCAAGAAATGCGATCTCCGACAATGATTTTCTTTGTCTAGGTAAGAATGCTTTTTGGCTTAAGCTGTCCGGTAATATATCATAATCGTCCTGATATAATAGACTATAGAAAGTATATTTGACTCCTGTCCTGCCTATCTACATATCTATCTACATCTACCACATAACTCATTCGCTTTTGAGAGAGTCAAGTGATAGTTACATAATCAGTATATCTGGCAGGGTTTCTTTTACGCCATGCTCTGGTATTCATGGTAGGCAGGTGTAAAGGAGCTACTGCTACTGCTATTGCTAGTGGCGTAAGTTTTTGGCCCTGCCAGATAGTAATCCTTTATTGATTTTGTGAAGGAGAACAACAACAAAGACAACCGTCTGAAGCTTTTGGACAAGCGTCATCGTAGAGGGGTATGGACCAAGCTATCTATCCATGACCGAAATAAATCAAATATCCATACGACGATTAGCACTTTTATAGCTGCCATTACTGCTGCACTATTACTGTCTCTTTAGTGTCAAACGTAGACCTGCTAACAATTTTTCAGTCATAATACTATGCAATCTATCTAGCTATCCGTTGAATTCATATCCTTATTT
>JBJMFM010000238.1:0-3510 GCA_045808425.1 Nitrososphaeraceae archaeon
TTTGCATCCAAGAGACCCTGAAGAAGCAATAAAAGATCAAAAGCAAACGATATCTATACTAAAGGATAGTGCTTATGAGATACCAACGTATGAAGAACTTATACCCGAGTTGGAAGATTTAGTTGCTTCAATATGAGTAGATCGAATAACGTTATTCATATCTTGTAATCATGTCTTCCTAGATAAGTCTTTAAAAAGGTGGCAAAATGTTGCTTCGCATCCTTTATAGTCGGATGAAAATTTTACCTCATTTCCTGCCTTTTTTGGGTGGTTTAAGCCTGATAGTATTTGCTTACTGCAATTCAAACTCGTGGGTGAAACGTCGAGATTGAATTGTAAACAACTTGTACGTAAAAGGTCAAATTGCCTCGATAGCCGCCAAGTCAGCGAAACTACTGGGTCAAACCTGCATCGGATTCGGGGAGCCAGCTGCATTATCACCAGTAGAAGGGCTATAGAACTGACAAGCAAGCAAGCTATATGGATGACGATAATCCTTATTTTTCTTATACAAATAATAGGCTAACCTGATGTTCGTCATATTACCTCTTATGATAGTAACCTTTTAGCTACAAAAGAACGTAATTCAGAATCGCTCATTTTCCTTTTCACGCCTGCATACAATTTTGCATCCTCTCCTACAGGGTATCTATAGAAATTATTATTATTATTACTCCCTTGCATAGTGGAAAATACTAAATCATTAATCCTTTCAAGTATTACTTTAGCAACTTCTTTTGGGCGTGGTGCATTTCTCATGGCTGGATAGTAATGGGACAGAAACCTCTCTATTACATTAACGTACTCGGGCATTTCTCTGTTGGACTCGGGACTGCCTGAGTAAGTTACAGCCGGTGATGGCGAAGGGGATGAGGGTGACAATAGACGTGATGAAGTAGGCTGTGTATTGTCTGGTGTCATGATGTTTTCCACAAAATTGCTGTTAATTACACCTGGTTCAATGAGTACTACACTTATTCCATATGGTTCCACCTCATAAGCAAAAGACTCACTCAATCCTTCTAATGCAAACTTTGTACCGACATATACTGATTGTGCAGGAAATCCTATCTGACCTGCTATTGAGGAAATATTAACGATAATCCCACTTCTTTGATTTCTCATTACAGGAAGTACTCGCTGGATAGTTCTAATTGCTCCAAAGAGATTTGTTTCAAATTGCTTCTTGATGTGATCAATACTTTGATCTTCTAGGGAACCAAAAAGTCCAAAGCCGGCGTTATTTACTAAAATATCAATTCTCATTCCTGTCTCGTGATCTTCGAATATTTCTTTGAATGCCCTTACTACGGAATCATCTTTATCTACATCCATTTGGATGACCTTTAGGGGCAGCTTTTCTTTTTCTGCTATCTTTTTAATTAAATCAGCCTTACTCAAGTCTCTCATAGTGGCATAGGTCAAGATCCTATTACGAGCAAACAGCAGACAAGTCTCAAATCCAATGCCAGTTGAACTACCTGTAACAACTGCAACTTTTTGATCTTTTCGCATCAACTCTTAGTTCCACTGTTATGTTATTCTTATTATATTATAACTTGCTTGAATCTATATGTTCAAGGTACTGATATTCGAGCCATTGATATTGGCTATTTTGCTAGGTCGCTCTATTAGCTCAGACCTGTCCTCGATTCCACCGAAGATCCTTCAATCCGCTTTTGAATAACACAATTTCTATATTGCTTACTAAGTACAATTCGTCTCTGTAGGCTTTTAATGGATTTCAACGTTTTGTGCATTCTTACAAAAAATTAGGTGATAAAATGGGGTGTATGGAATAAATTGTATGACAGAGCCAAAGGAAAGACGATGCAGACAGTAACTCCTAGAAGGAGTAATAGCAGGTTAATTTCGATGGCAAGTACTACCATAGCTGACCCTTGGATGCTCATTCTTTATATATACACTAAAATTGCGCAAGACACTAGAGAAAAGTACATGCGGACGCTGACTAAGATCCTCGATTTTTTAGGTTATCAAGGGACAAAGGAAGCGAATCCTCTCGTTTTTGCAGACCATGCGAAGCATACCTTGTTCGAAATCAACTCTATTCCGAAACTCTCAGAGCAATGGTGAACAAACTGACCTAAAGGAATCCCTAGGAGGACCGTGCGGAATTAGATAGAGTATCATATTATTCTGCAGGATGGCAGCCATACCTATTCTATGGAAGATGCTAACTCGTGGATTACCAAAGCGTAAAAAATGTTCGGATGAGAGACATCAACAATTGAATAAATAAGAAAAGTATTTGAACAACAAATAAAGTTATTGTTATGCGTAGATAATAACAATGAGCCAATCTTCAAAGGAATGGTCTAACGCCCAGAATGCTTTGGCATACTTGAATGTAGCTGATAATCTTCCACATCGTACTGAAGGTGAAGCTGTTTTAATTGATCATATTCCTAAAGACGCAAATCGAATACTAGATCTTGGTACAGGAGATGGACGACTAATAAAATTGATAAAGACAGATAGACCAGACATAGAAGCAGTAGCCTTAGATGTATCTCCAACCATGCTAAAAGCTGCCAAAGATCACTTTGCTAATGATTCAAAGGTTAAGATTATAGAACACGATCTTAGCTTGCCATTACCAGATCTAGACTATTTTGATGCTATTGTATCAAGTTTTGCCATTCACCACTTAAAACATGAGCGTAAGCGTTCGCTTTATGAGGAAATTTATGATATACTTAATCCAACAGGCGTCTTTTGTAATCTTGAACATGTAGCATCGCCTTCTGTAGAACTTCATGTTAGCTTTCTAAATGCCATCGGTTATACACCAAAAAAAGAGGATAAAGCTAATAGGCTACTGCCTATGGAAACACAACTAGGTTGGCTTAGAGATCTAGGATTTGTAGATGTGGATTGCTATTGGAAATGGCTTGAGATGGCTTTGTTGATAGGATATAAGGCATAGCATAGAAGGAAAATAGGTTTTAGAGAGAAAGATAATATGAATATAACAAAAGAAAGTGATTTATTGACAACAGTTAGCATGAAAAATAATTTTTGAAATATAGGACTTGTACATGATTTACAGTAATAGGTAAAATGCTGTTCATCTGTATGTGTGTGAAAACAATTTCAACATGTGACAGCAATCATATTATGCTTCGTACTATTTTCATACTTCAAATGGATCTAATCATGGTAATTGGCGATATTAAGATAATTCAAAATATAAAAGAAATCAATTCAATAAATAACATAATGTAGTTATCTCATGTAAATTATTAAACAAAATATTAATTGATAACACGTACTATTAATTCATAGTTTAGACAATAATACAAAACTACAGTTATTACAAAACAAAATATATCTGTTTAGACAAACGAATTCATATTAGAACAGGTACATAGAATTTTGGAATGCTTTTGTTACTTGCTATGAAGACTCTCTTTATCATAACTGTTAAAATATCAATTCAGTCTTTTGTTCTAACTTTAAAAGCATCTAACTTTCGTTTCATTCACT
>JBJMFM010000239.1:0-9219 GCA_045808425.1 Nitrososphaeraceae archaeon
CGAGCCAGAAGAACTTCTAGGCAATATATCTTATTTTTTGGTTGTTAAAAGTCTATATCACAGTTCCCTTATCTCTCTCTATACCGTAAAATCTCCCTTTCCTCATCGAATATATGTAAGCCTTGTTTTTAGCTATTTAGCATAATAAGATTACTTGTTTCATCTCAATCTTCTGCATTCTAGCTATTAAAGCCATGACTTGGTCTGATAGCTGTGCTATAGCATCGTCTTTCATTTTCTCATTCTATGGGCATATTCCAATAGCCATTGTAGCTGCTAATCGTTTAAATAGGTCATTATTGATGGTAATAACTGGCCTTATGTATGGTCTTGTTGTATTGTAATGCAATGAATTAATACTACGATTTCCGTCAGTATAAATACCATTAAAATTATTTTGCTTAGTCACAGTTATAAGATAGATTTGAAAATTGAATTTAAATGAGTAATGAAATTAATCAGCAACAGGCTGCTGCCGCGGACCAGAAAATTAGTGAAATGGTTCAGCAGTCAAGAATTCTGGAGGCATATATGAATGATACTATTACCCGCGAAGCTACAGTCACAAAGTTAATTGAAGAGGCACGGCTTGCTTCTTCTGCTGTTCAAAATATTACTGATATATCAGAAGTTGAATCATTGATGCCCGTTGGAATTGGAGTTTATATGAGAGCAGTAGTACCACCTGTAAAGAAATTGCTGGTAAATGTAGGAGCAGGAATAATTATAGAAAAAAGCAGGGAAGATACAGTCAATTATATTGAATCCAGAATTAAAGAATTTGAGGTTGCTTTAAGCCAACTTTCTAGCCAAAAACAACAAATAGAAATGCGTATGGAGCAGATTCAAAAACAAGTTAACCAGATGTTACAGCAGTCGTCTGGTACTTCTTCTCCTTCTTCTTCTGCCAAATCACAGCATAATTCATATACTCACAACAATAGACAATAACCATATTCTCATTAGGGCTGAATATGAATTGTTTGACAAGCTGAAAAAAGCCTTCTCAAACGTAGGAATAAGAAACATAGGTCAGAAAGAGATTTCTGAAAAAGATATTGATGAGAATCTATTTGATTTACAACTTGCATTATTAGAAAGCGATGTTTCACAAGAAGTAATTGATAACCTGTCTGAGAAATTAAAAAGAGAATTATTAGGAATAAAACTTGATAAAGGACAACATAATGTAGAGGACATAATAAGAACAAAGCTTCAAACTGCAATTGCAGAAATGTTTGCTAAAGCTGAAAAGGTAGACCCAATACAGAGAATTAAATCAAAGAAAGATGCCAAAGGGGGACCATATGTTATTGTATTTCTGGGCATCAACGGAACTGGTAAAACTACGACAGTTGCAAAAATGGCTCATCTACTCCGTAAAAATGGTATTTCTGTAGTTTTGGCAGCCGGAGATACTCATAGAGCAGGTGCGATTGAACAGATTACTCAACACGCAGAAAAATTATCATTAAAAGTCATTTCCCAGAGATATGGTGCAGATCCCTCAGCAGTAGGCAGGGATGCAGTTGATTACAGTAGAAAACACCACATTGATGCAGTATTAATAGATACAGCTGGTAGAATGCAAACAGCTAAAAATCTAATGGACGAAATCAGTAAAATCGTCAGAGTAGTAAAACCAGATATGAAATTATTTGTAGGTGATTCACTTGCTGGAAACGATACTATCAATCAATCAAGAGAGTTTTTCCAATACACTAATTTTGACGGCGCTATCTTAACTAAAGCAGATGCAGATGCAAAAGGTGGTGCTGCAATTTCTATTGTTCACATAACATCAAAACCAATCCTCTATTTAGGAGTTGGCCAAGCTTATGATGACATAATCCATTTTGACCCTGACAGATTCATTGAATCTATATTCGGCAATGTGCCTATGATTGATATTAGAGATATAACACCCTCGACTCCCACCGTTCCAAAAGTTTCTGACACAGAAATACAAAAACCAGCGGCTTTTAGTGCTATGGATGCATTAGATGCTCATACTATATCCATTACAAAAGAAGGAGGAGGAGGAGGAGAACAGAAATCTATGACATCCACAACACCATCAACAAGTATACCAAACTTATCGAATAACCAAGAGTACATGTCTAAAGTTGATCCTAAAATGGAAAAAGACATAGAAAACAACTTTGAAAAAAAGCCTTTAGAAAATCGTTCAGATCATCAACCAACGATGGTGGTGCAAGATCACCCTACAACTATCGAAAACCAACAGACAGAGGACATAAAGGAAGAGAAATCGAAAGTAAAGTCTCGCTTTGGTAGATTATTTAGTAGAATGGACAAGCACAAAAAGGAAAGAAGCTCGGAAGGTGAAGATCATAAAGTGACAAAACATACAGAAAAGGATGAAAAACAATAGTAGTAGATGGCGAAGAGTCGGAAAAGCGTAAAGAAGGCTTTAGAGAGTCACAGCAAAAGGCAAAAGACGACATAGTATATCTTTCAGATGAAGATATTGAGGACTTATTTAAATAGCAAAGATGTTCTTAGCCTGCAGGACTTAAGTTCAAAGGAAATTCTTTCAATTATAGAATTAGCTAGCAACTTAAAAAAACAGTTAAAGAAGGGAAAGTCACAACAATTATTAAAAGGCAAGGTCTTCGGGCTGCTTTTCCAAAAGCCATCAACCAGAACAAGAGTGAGTTTCGAGACAGGGGTGTTTCAGATGGGCGGAAACACTATATATCTTAATACCAATGATATTCAGCTATCGCGTGGAGAATCAATAGAAGATACAGCAAGGACATTATCACTGTATCTCAATTGCATTATTGCACGAGTTTATGCCCACACTGATGTTCAAAAGCTAGGCAAATTTGCTTCTGTCCCAGTTATAAATGGTCTATCTGATACCTTTCATCCATGCCAGATATTAGCAGACCTTCTAACAATTCAGGAAAACAAGAAAGAACTAACTGGATTGAACCTTGCATGGATAGGAGATGGCGACAATGTCTGTAATGATTTGTTGCTGGGTTCTGCAAAAACGGGCATTAATATGACAGCTGCATGTCCCAAAGGCTACGAACCATTGCAAAGGATAGTAAAGCTGGCAAAAGAAGAAGGAGAAAAGACAGGGGCTGAGATAATACTTACAGAGGATCCTTCTATAGCTGTTAGAGATGCTGATGCAGTAGTAACAGATACATTCATTTCGATAGGAAAGGATGAAGAAAGAACTAGCCGACAGATAGCTTTCTTTCCAAAATACCAAGTAAACTCTAAGATTATGAAACTAGCAAAAGAAGACGCAATCTTTCTGCATTGTTTGCCTGCTAAGCGTGACCAAGAGGTGACTTCTGAAGTAATAGATGGAAAATCATCAGTTGTCTGGAATGAGGCAGAGAATAGATTACATGTTCAAAAAGCATTAATGTACATGTTAATGAGAAGCAAATGAAATTAATTGAGCTTTACCATCAATACTATTATAATTCATATTACCATATTATACATAAATTGGTTGACAGCAGATATCACACATTATTCGTCTAAAAATATAACAATATTATCTTTTTGTAAATCAAGCCATCTTCTTGTTGCGGATATTGGAATCAAATGAAATATTATAATTATTAATTATTTCGTTTTCATGGTGCTTTTTTATAATATATAACAATTTGTAAATAGTATTAATTTAGTTCATATGTAATGTGTAATATTTAAAGTAACCAAACAAATCTCTTCTTGTCATTCTATTATTATTACTACTATTATTATCCCTGGCCTTCAATTACAATTAAAGATAGAGTTGATTTAATATCATCAATTGTTCGTATGCGCAAGCTTATAGTTTCTTTTAATTTTTCCATTGTGTCGGCACTGACCTTTACAAGCAGATCGTAAGCACCAGAGACTCCATTGACCTCTACTACTTCAGGCAATTCTTTCAGTTTATAGATAATACTTTCGTCGTCAACTCCAAAATCACAGTTAAGCAACACATAGGCTACTGGCATGTATATAATATGAGATAGAGGTATTAATGTTAATAGCACAGTTTTTGACAGCTACACAGATGTTCTTTATGCTTTTGCGGATGATATTCCTGCAAGAGAAGCAAAAGTATTTGCGAATTGTGCTGCAGCATAATTGGATATATAATAATTTGACTTTTTAATTGTCTACACTAGTATTAACATCTAAATTAGTGTCAGTGTAACTTTTCTTATGAATAAAAAAACTAGACAGAAGAATGCTAAGGGTAAAGCGTTCATCTCCAAAGGCATGATAATAGGAATTGCCGTAGCAGCTGTTGTTGTGTCACTAACTGTTTACTTATGGGTAAATTCTCTTGTTCCAGTAAATGGTAATTCACCGGTATTTGCTGCTCCAACAAATACGTTCATCAAATCTTCATATTCCCCACAATCTGGCTATGTATTTACTAGTCAATCTACTAGTAGTGCAAGAAGAAGTATAGGAATAGGTTACAACAGTCCAGCGATAACATTAAGGCAAGGAGAGTTGGAATCTATTCATATAATTAATGAGGACACTAGTTCAAAACACAATTTCAACATAGATGCATTCAAAGTACATTCAAAGAATTTAGGGTATTTTGAATCTCAAAGTATTACGTTTATTGCAAACAAAGTTGGATCCTTTCCATACTATTGTACCATACATCCGGAGATGAAAGGTACTGTGATAATTGAATCACAATAATAGAATATCCAAATAATCATGGATCACTGGAATAATTTTACTCTGGAACCTCTGTTTTAGACTAACTTTTTACATATTTTAAAAAAATTTAAAGTTGGATAGGTCTACAAATGGTATTTTAATACCGCTACTTTTATTGATGATTAATGTATGCAGCAATTTTATAAATATACCAAGCTATATACTTTCATATTGCGTTATCTCCATCTGAGGATTAACTTATCTGAGAACTGTAATCATGTAGTTTTTCCAAACTATTTCATCTTAAAATCATTCAATTGCAAGCCATATTTACTTGATTGTCTTTTAAATTCAATCCACGAAAACTAAGCGTCTGAATGAGTGTTAACAAATTTATGAATCAATGATCATTATCGCATCGCATAATTGATACATAAAGAGTAACATTGAAAGAATTGAAATTAATTGTTAATATCGTGAAATTTGAAATCACTAATAATGCTAGTGCGTTATATATGTTTGAGATTATGACACCTTAAAATATGGCATTTTAATAGTTCTTTTATGGCAAAAATCATGGTAGGTAAAACCTCAGAGATCACTGAGGGAAAATTAACTCATGTAACAGCTGGTGGAAAGGAAATTCTAGTTACAAATATAGGAGGTAATTATTATGCAATGAGTGATATTTGTAATCATGCTGGAGCTGAGCTACATGAAGGTGAACTCAATGGTAAGGAGCTGACTTGTCCATGGCATGGTGCAAAATGGGATGTCACAACAGGTAATTTAATATGGTTTCCGCAAAAATTAAAGTCTGAAGAGTCTTTTAAGGTAAGAATAGAAGATGGTACGGTATATGTAGAGGTCTAACAAGAGGAGCATAATTTCATAATGAAGATCTTCAACAATATAATACGTATTAATCTTTAAATTGTTTAGATCTTCTCTTACTGCATACAACTCTTAACTCGGTTCTCATTTGCAATTCAAAAGGTACAAGTGATCATCGTCCGTGCGGGTAATTATTTTATAACATCCAATATTCTTTTTTACTACTTTTGAGAGTCGTCTATCCCATGTTTTTTGATCTATATCTCATAATTGGCATAATATCCATAATATAACCATTATAGACTATTTACTACATGATATAAAATTTCATCTTATATTCTAGTGTTGAAGTAAAGCCATTTCTCTTCCGTAGGGTAATAAAAATATTAACAAATGAGTTTCATATCAAGTATTGCAGCAGCAATTTCATCGATTTTTTTTTATTCCCCAAATGACTATAAGTGCCATAAAACAAAATACACCTAATATTGCCCATATAAATAAACTGTTATAGATACTTACTACTTCTTCAATTGTCATGCAATATTAACTCTAATAGTTAATTAAATCACAGATATATATCAAGTTAGCAGCTCATATAAGACAAGAATGCTTTGCATGAAATAAAATCAATTTGCTATAGATACTACAAATATGGCTGAATAGAAAATTGTGGATATATCAACTATAATCCAAGCGAATTTGCCATGTTGACAATTGGTCTAAAAATTTTATGAAATCAAGAGAACTAGTAAGAAGTTAAAATTAGCAAGAAATAGAAACCTAGTCAAGGTAAAAAATTAGTCAACCAAATAAAAAATCTTGTCGACTATCTCACCTATCCAATGAAAGGAAATGGCGGGGTAGAGATGGTGTTATCGCTTACATTTGGACTAGGTTGTTCAGTTTTTATCTGTTGTCCCATGGAAGGCATGGAAGGCATTGATGACGCCATATTTGTTGCTGTTGTTGTTGTTGCTGATGATTTATCTTGAACATCGAACATACCCATCCATCCTAAATTCGTAAACTCAGTGACATGGGCATGGAACATGTACATACCTGGTTTGTCATAAGTAAATTCTAGTATTCCTCTGTCTCCTTGTGACATAGTGACGATATCTGTCTTATAAGCAGGATTCATTGCAGTTCCCGCTGGATAATATTCAAACATATTTCCGTGTAGATGGAATGAGTTAGCAAGATCAAATTCCAGCATGTTCACTACGTAGATCCTGTATGGTTGACCAGTAACTAGCTGTATGGGTTGGTCTCTATACAGAAAAGCTTCTCCATTTACAGTATAAATTTGGTTGCCTCCCTCATCTCCTTTAGTAACCTCACCAAAGTTTGTGCGTAAGTCTGTGGCTGTAGGTGGATGTTCTGAAGATTGACTATCTGGCATATAGTCATCTGCCAAATTATAGCCGTTCATTAGCATTACCATCTCCTTTGCTGGTGTACGAGATACCTTGGGATCTATAATCATTGCACCATATAACCCGTGATTAACGTGTGTTGCTAAAGGCTCTACATGACAATGATATGGATATACACCATACGGAGATGCAATAAAGCTATAGGTATAATGACCGCCAGGTGGAATGGTACCAGCAGGTCCCATTACTCCGTCAACAGCTCCTGAATGAATCGAGTGCATATGTAAAGAGTGAGCGTGTGTTGAAGAATTGGAATTATAGACTGTAATTTGCACATGGTCGCCTTCAGTCATTCGCATTGTGGGGCCTGGGATTGTATCGTTAAATGTCCATGCATTATACAATACAGGGTCATTTGTATTAATATCCGAAATAGGAATTGTGTTATTTTCAGAAACAATTAAACTAAATTGTCTGAGCTTCGTACCATTTTCAAGCGAACTAACATGTCCACAGTTAAAATATGTAAGATATTGAATTGGATTAGGACGTTCACTTAAATTCTTTGCACAGTTCGATCCTTCTGGTACAGAAACCATATTAGGCTTTGAGTTAAGAGTTGACGCAATTAGTTGTGTCGATTCTGGTGTTGGTGCAGGTATTATAGGTTGTTGTTCTTCTTCTTGTTGTTGCTGGTCTGATTGTTGCTGGTCTGATTGTTGCTGGTCTGATGCTGATCCCTGTGAATTAGTATCTATATTTTTATCACCCTTGTTTTTAGCCGCATCTCTATTATTTCCTCCTCCTAACGTAAGGACCTGATTGTTGCCGCCGTCATTTTTAGCACCATATGCAATAGTAAAGAATGGTGAATTCGGGCCGAATCCCACAGCATATAGCGAGAGTATTGTCATAAGCATAACAGCTGTGAGAGAAGTGCACCATTCTTTTTCTTTTATAGAGTATGAGAGTTTTTTGAAAAAACTTGACATCTTAGAGAACGCGGATAAAAGATCCTATATAAAAATGTACATATCTACGAGGAAACAATTATCTATAAAATACTTAGAACAAAAATTAGAAAAATCTTACTGTTTACAATATATATCTTTGAGTGACTACTATTAACGAATATTTTTCGAGATTATCTAAGAGATAAATTTTTAGAATCTAGTTCTAAGTTTAAAATATGTAGATACACTCCTTGATGATGGAGATCATGTGCGGCGGGCGATTTATGAAGAATGCCTTTTCATACTATAAATACGCATACAAATATAAATATATATTAATAATATAGAACATAGTTCTTATATTGTAAACAAGCTATTAATTGCTGAATAATCATTTAATAAGCATTATTCATACAAATGATATTTGGTACGATTATTTAATAAGTCTTAAATGCAAGAGATACAATCCTCTCGCATCTCTCATCTTCTCGATCTATAATACGGTCTTGACTGGAGCATGTGTAGGACAAGTTTCTTCCTTTTCGTTTTTAGTTAATACTTGCTTTTGGATCTATATCTTTACCATATTCACGAGAATTTATGAAAAATGAGCTTAAAATAATGGCTCTTGTCATCATTCTATATCGTGTGCTACCATCATGTTATCATGCGTGATCTCTTTGTTACACCTATTATCAGCCTCTTATCATCTATTACCGGCTACTTTTGTATGTTATCGTCTGTTATCATGGAATTTACTTACTGAATAGATAGATAGTGGGCAGACAAGATATAGAAGAAGAATGGAAATTCAAAGCGTATCAGGTGTTGAAGGAAGTAGAAAGGCCTATGTGTATTTTATGACTCATTATAGTAAGTAGTCTGCATTTTTTACACTAAATTCTGCTATTCTTAAATTTTATTATCATGTTATTCTCTTCTGGCTTCAGTTTATCAATTAACAACTTTGCAATATGTGGTTCTGTTTGTAAGGAATCTTTACTATTATATGCACCTGGCATGACAAATTTATGATCCTTGTGTAATATTCAGAACAGTAGCCTTAAAACGATCAAGCATACAATCATAAAAAAGGGTAATCTTGTTGTTATTATTTTTCGTTTATATCAGTAATACGCATCATTTCATCAAATTGATTATACATTTGCAAGAGGCGAATACCTTTCTCTGTTGTTCTAAAGTTTTGTCTCTCTTCTTCATATTCTAATACCTCATTTTGTAACAAAACTGTTAGATATTCCTTCAGCTGAGCATAGGACAGAAATGCTTTGTACATAATTCTTGTCTTAGTAGCTCCACCATTCGCTGCTTCTAGAATTAACCCAACGATGTCAGTTCTGCTTCTATATTTCATAACAATGTTGTTA
>JBJMFM010000240.1:0-12984 GCA_045808425.1 Nitrososphaeraceae archaeon
TACTAAATTCTTTAATATGACATCTTCATTTGCAAATAGTCTCCATTGTTTTTGATCTTCATGCTACTTTGAGAAGTGGAGCTACAAAAGTAAAAAATAGTTCTATTCTGCAGAACGTGTAATTATGGCCTCATTCAGACATCGATACTTATATTTAGATATGATTCACGTCGCTAGGACATTACTCATATTTGTCACGCCCTGCTATTATAATTTGCTGCTTCTGTCCAGTCTTGTAGCCTATATATAACTCACACTTTGGTTGGTCTGATAAATGGGCCATAGCATCAATTTTTTATTGTCTCTTGTTCTCTTAATGAGCTGCTACTCATGCCTTCTACTATCTCTTCTTATGTATGCGCCTAGTCTTTCGAATTGGTGAATATTCAGAACAGTTACATTTCAGATTACAAAATAGGCATATTATGTATTACTGAAGCGATACTAGTTTCAAGTATCAACAATATCACATGTTAGTTTATATCATTTTTATGGTTAAAAAATATTAAAATAAAAATATTTTTCAAAACCCAAAACTTACTAATGCTGTATGCTAATAGAAAGGTAGTGAAGATTATTAATAGCTATAGAGCGTAGCCAGTTAACCTTCGGGCTCAGGCTCTGGCTCAGGCGGCGTAGGAACCGCTGACGGTGCTTCTGCTCCTGTAGCATCTGATGGTGCTTCTGCTCCTGTTGTTGTATTTGCGGTTCCTGATGGGTCTACTGGAAGACCGCATATCTTTGACTCAGTTGTATTGACATGGTCGAGCTTTGATGATGGATTGTTAGGATCACATATTGCTGCTTTTTGTTCTGGTGTTAATTCTGATGTGCTATTCACTTGGCCTTGAGCGGTACCAAAGTTTCCAGATCCTGTTAATGTTACGGATACGATACTTGCAGCAAGAATTATTATGATATATAAACCACAAAGCAATATTTTTTTTGGCATGAATCATTGAATAGAAACACGGGTAGTAGATAAAATTAACTCATATACAGAGAGTTGAATTTCTATATCGAAATTTTTCATATATTTCAATCTTTTTTATATGAGATACTTTTTTGTTAATGCAAATAGATTGATTACTCTCTCTGCATTCTCTAATCTTAATCTAAAGATATCTTATATAAGTAATGCAAAGAGTTGTAAATGATGGAACCGTTTTACAACATTCTACATTGACTATAAATAATGTCTATAAGAGTGATTTTACTGTGCAGATACCAATGTTCTGCTTACAAGATACCAATTACAATGTATATACATATACGGAGGACTTCACATATCTTAAAGACAGATCGAAACTTATACATGGATACTAGCAATGCTGCTGGTAATAGTAGCAATGACCAGATAGAAGTTTTCTTTGACGGCCTATGCCAGCCCTATAATCCTGGAGGAATAGCCTGTTATGCATTCATAATAAAAAAACAGCAAGAGGATCCACAGACAATCCATAGCGAATATGGACTTGCTGCAGAACCCTTCACAGATTATGCCACCAATAATGTAGCAGAGTATACAGGCATCATCAAGGCTTTAGAATGGCTGCTGCTACAGCAGACAAGTGAATTGAATAATAATCATACTGCTACTGAAAGCATTATCATTAAGGGTGACTCGCAACTTGTCATATATCAAATAAAGGGCAGGTACAAAGTTAAGGCCATAAAAATAATTCCATTATATCAAAAAGTTATGTCTCTTATTTCCAAATTTAATGACATACACTTTGAATGGATACCTCGAGAGAAAAACAGTGAAGCAGATAAATTAACTAATTATGCATATACAAAGATCATAGATAGCGATCCTACATTAAGAAAAAAGATAGGACAACATATGGCTACAGAACAACAACTAGAATTTTTGAAGAATTTAGGAATTAGTCCTGAAAAATATCTCAGCAAGATTGAGGCCAAGAGACTGATATCAAAAATAAAAAAATATAGACATAACATATAAAGGAATGCACCAATATGTCGAAAGTAAATGACTAGACTAGGTGGTAATGCTATACATCTATTTGCTTAACGATATGAATTTGCCAGTATCGTCATATATACATATATTTATATATATTATTTTCAAGAGCCCCCGCACTTATAGAATTACATTAAATAAAGAATAGAAAAAGCGAGGTAAACTAGTGCTAATCCATATGAGTTCTGGTCTTTTTAATCAAAAGAAGAGAGAAATGAGCATATTTTATACTATATCTTAGGAATGACCAGATTTTTGGGCTCAAAAAGCTATTGTGTCAAAGTTGTTTATGTTACTTCAAAAATCGGCATTTTGCGCTTTTGTAAAAATGACAATTAAACAAATATGCTAATCTCTAGTATAAAATAAATGTAAATATACTAACATGTGGCTTCTGCTGTTTGCTAGCTACCATGAATTACTGATCTAGGATAACATAGCAGATAAGAAAGACTAGTATGAAAACTCTAGTTACATTGAACTGTATACTAGAGTTTTCTTGGAGTAATGCATTATTCGTCAGATTATTGCAGGTGACAAGTAGCGTATATAGAGGGTTAGTGATACTTTGTTCTCCTCGATAATCTTTGCGTATATACTAGTTCTACGTTGTCGTCGTCGTAACATACATTCTTCCTTGTAATCATCCTTTATCGTTTAGCTAATGTTATTGGAAGGCATATGAATAAATATCATAGTGATTCTATTTCATACGACATTAATTTAAATGGCTAAACCTCAATTTCAATCTCTATTAGCCTTAGCGTTGGCCGCTACAATCTCAGTTGGAATAATACATCAGTTGAATCCTGTTCTAGCTCAACCAATAGTAGCAAAAGATCCTAGTCTAAAGGTGGAGTTAATAGCTCAGGGATTAAGATCCCCTACCAGCATGGCATTTTTAGGACTAAATGATATTCTAGTTTTGGAAAAAGAAACCGGTACAGTACAGAGAATTACAAATGGAAAAATGCTTCCACAACCCATGCTTCAAGTTCCTGTTTCAATGACAGGTGAAAGGGGCCTACTAGGAATTGCTATTGCAAAGCATAACAATGGTCCTACATATGTATTCCTATACTACACAAAAGATGGAGGAGGAGGACGACAATCACTTGTAAATGTCCTTTACAGATATGAATTAGTAAATAACCAACAATTAGCCAATCCTAAACTTCTGCTAAATCTTCCTGCACTTCCTGGCTCTAATCATAACGGTGGCAAAGTAGTGATTGGCCCGGATAATAATGTATACACTGTTATTGGTGACCTTAGAGCTCACAGAACCCAAGCTCAAAATGTAGCTAATGGACCACCTGCTGATAGCACTGGTGGCATACTTAGAGTTACGCAGGATGGTCAACCTGCATCAAATTCGCCACTAGGACAAGGTACTGCTCCTCTGAATCTGTATTATGCCTATGGAATACGCAATAGTTTTGGGATTGGTTTTGATCCTGTAAGCGGTAAGCTATGGGATACTGAAAATGGTCCTAAATATGGAGATGAGATCAACCTTGTTGAACCTGGATTTAATAGTGGATGGGTACAGGTAATGGGTATATGGACTCCGGAAGGAACAATAGGAAGAGAGACTGCTGGACCGGTCAATTCTAATCCATCAGCCAACTTGGTAGACTTTGGAGGAAAAGGGAAATACAGAGCTCCTGAATTCATATGGAATAAGGCAGTAGCTCCTACAGCACTCAAGTTTTTTGATTCAACAAAACTTGGCAACCAATATCAAAATGATATGTTCGTAGGAGACTACAAAAATGGCAATCTGTATCACTTTGACCTAAATCAAGCTAGAACAGGGCTAGTTCTTAACGGTACACTATCAAACAAGATATCTAATACACCAAATGACAGTCAACCAATAATATTTGCCAGCGGATTTGATGGCGGAATTACAGATTTACAAGTTGGACCAGATGGCTATCTCTATGTTCTAGCATTTGCAGGTTCAATATATAGAATAATTCCATCATAGACTTATGCTATGTCTGTTGAGGTGTAGCTTGGAGTTTGGCTGACGAGGATACCAGTGCATATGTGCATATTATTTGTTAAGGTACCTTTTTTTGACTGAGACTTATCATAGAGGGTGATCATGACGACTAGATGGTGATATTGTATGATTGTATGATTAGTACCAATTGTTGTTATCTGTGCAAAAGGGTTTGACAAAATCGCAAAATCAGATTATATCAAAATTAGAGCGAGTGGCAGTGCTATCATCATACTATTACAGATATGGAAAAAAACAGAAAGACTTACTTCCTTGGTTAGTACATGTATTATTATGTCTGTCCATTTTTGTATCAGTAAATTAATATTAGATACAACACAAGTACTGCTGCATAAATCAGACAAGAAATGCTCACAAGAATCCGCGATTAAATAGGCACTACTCGAAAACACAGGTGGTTTGGTAAATATCAAAGTTCTACAATGTGCATACCCTCTCGAATAATTTAATGTAGAAATAATCTCAATGAGTTAAATCATTTAGTGAGCAACCTTCACGATGGAGAAAATCCTATATGTAATGGTTCTTATAGTCATAACTGTTACTGTTATATTGAGTTTCTCAATGAGGTCCTCATATGTGACGGCTCAGAGCAATAACCAAGGAATACAATCAAGTGAACACCAGGGAATACCCGGTCCCCAAGAGAATGCAAATCCTTTAGCTCAAGCTCCAATAACTAGCCTCGAAGTAAAGCCACCTAATAATGCCACTAGTGCCTCTCCAATTGAGAAGGGCAATATGACAGGCACACCACCGTAGCCTTAGTTAACTGCAGCGATAAATATTGTGACCATATTTCTTGACACGATCTGAAAATTCGAGATTGACAGAGTTGAATCTATTAGCAGCAAAATTGGATTGAATTAAATTTATTACGAATTTTCTAAATGTATGGTACTGAGCCATAATAATACAAAGTATTACCAACTCTGTATTCTTACGCCAGATTGTAGTTAAGTACCACAATAGCAGCTGCTGCTACTACTATCAATACGGTAATATGGTATCGGACTGCAAACTTATTCCATTTAGTATTGAAGCACATTAGTCGACGCCATTCATCTTCACCTACGGCATCCGGTATGGTACTCCTGATGATCATATTAGAAAATAAATATAATGTGGAAGGGGAAATATGTGGAAGGGGAAATCCATTGGGTACATCCGGTAGGACATACTGGATGAGTTGGCATTTTTAATCTCGCTGTCAAATCAAAATGACGGTTTGTGTATTGAAGAAGAGATAAAGTCACAAAACCCGTAATAGAACACAACAAAGAACGAAACCTGATCTATTTAATATGCAAGATATCATTTCTTTACTTACTCTGATGGCTACTTCAGAAAATGCGTTTGATCTGCAACACAGTCTTGCCGTTCATAGTAATCTTAGTCTATCAACTGCAAATCCTTGGATAAAACTGGGTTTGAGTTCTGCAGAGCATTTCAGACAATAGGAAACTACTGTATGGTATAATATTATCAATATACACACTATTCTTTGAAGTAGGACCTTTGACAAATGCCTTGGTCGGCTCTTAATTGTCTGTAATTGCCAAAGGCACTGAAATAGTGATAATAAGATATATTACTAATGCTTGCACATGGTTATTATCATGCTTAGATTTAAGCTGTCTTACAACGCGAGAAATATGTATTATGGCAGCAATAAAAATATTCAGCAAGATGAAAATGAAAAAATACTGGAAGAGCACATACTAAATCAATATCTTACACTTGAAGATATATGTCCTATATGGTCTAATAGATTAAAACTTGGCCTTACTAGAAAAGATATGGATACCATGGCTCGTGATTCTAAGTATTGTTTGGTAGGTGAAGCATGGGGGTTTACTGGTAAGCATGCAGGCTACTATTTAGCTCCTTTAATCCCATTTATTGGCTGTTGGACTTGCGTAAAATATGGAAACAAAATGGGTAAGATTGCTAGAAGAAGAAAACTAGTCGCGATAAATTTGCACTCAAGCGATTTGGAACCCATCATCACAGAATTTCTAAAACATTGGAATGAAAGACATAGAGACGTTACAGAGAAATTGAGAAAAACAAAGTGAAAAGAAAAAACGTGATTAGAACTTTTTCTTCTGTAAGCGTCATGTAATATATTGCCTGTACGAAGCAGGATCTATTTATCCTACTGCTACTTTCCTCCTTATAGAATTGATGTTATGCATAGATCAATATTATCATAGCAGAGTACTATTATCTTATATCGCTTTATGATATTTTTTGGTGCTATCGTGTCTCCTCTTATAGCACTCTATGCGGTAAGAGCATATGGTTTTCCTAGATTAGAATCTAGATAACAGCAAGATCTGAGATGTCATAATCTTGAGCGCAACCATAAAGATTGATAAAATGGGTGTACAATAAAGAATAACCTAGAAAAGCAATAACGATCACTAATACACTTATGAAAAAAAGTAGCCTAGTCTTTCTCTCGCTATCGATGATTATCGCATCTGCAGTATTGTCAATGAACGTGGCCAACTATAGTGCAATACCTTCTGCATATGGTCAAACTAATGCTGCTATGTTTGCCACCTTAGTAGCTAGTAACAACAGTAATGGCAATGCTATCATGAATAATGCAATAGCATCTAGCGCTATAACTAATAGTAGTAGTACTACTACTACTCCCACTGCCACTAGCAATACTACTGAAGGGCTACAAATAAAAAAAGGTATCAATTACTTTGACAGTGCATCTGGCTATTTAGTTTATCCTTCTATAGCTAATAATAATAATGCCGCTGCTAACACTGCCAGTAGCAGCAAAAAACTTCCAGCTGTGATAATGATTCATGAAAACAGGGGATTAAATGACAACATCAAAAGCATGGCAAACACACTGGCAAGGGAGGGTTATGCGGTATTAGCAGTTGATCTGTTCAAGGGGCAGGTAGCTCAAACAAGTCAACAAGCTCAGCAGTTAGCCGGTTCTGCAAGAAGTAACTCTGCATTAACTATTTCTAACTTGCAAGCAGCAGTAAAATATGTAAGTTCTCTTCCTTTCGTTGATAGTTCAAAGATAGCTTCTATTGGTTGGTGTTTTGGTGGAGGACAATCGCTGCAACTAGCATTACATAGCGAACAACATCCACTAGTTGCAACTATATTATATTATGGAACTCCTTTGGTTACAGATAAACAAGAACTCTCAAAGATAAAATGGCCTGTGCTTGGAATATTTGGAGATAAAGACCAATCTATTCCATTGTCAAACATACAGCAGTTCAAAACAGCACTAGATGCTAGCGGCATAACAAATGAAATTCACATATACAAAGGATTAGGACATGCATTTGCAAATCCTTCTGGAGCTAATTATGCTCCAAATGAAACTGTAGATGCTTGGCAAAAAACCTTGGCGTTCTTAAAGAAATATACAGGGTAAGCCCACCTTTGATTTGATTTTATCTTTTATTAATTTTATTAAAACAATATAACAACAGGGGCAACAGATGTACTAGAGAAAGCTTTGCATACTATTTTATGTTCGTATTTTTAGTTTAGAAGCATCAATTTTCATCGCATATTGTAGCTCAAACGGATCCAAAGAAGACTGTTTCAGTAATAACTATGAAATTAGCATTTTTCCTGTCACTATTAGAAATTTGTTGCTTTTCTGCTATGGATTGTAATTAATTGACGTATAGTGGCTAATATATTGTGACATAACATTGATTTTCCTTTTTTTATCGGTATTTTGTATATTCTGGATACCATGGCAATTAGTTATTATTATTACTAGTATTATCTGTAATTGTTATATTTTAACTCCTAGTATTACACTACTATGAATAGACAAAGTATCTCTATAGTGAATATAATGGCTGTGGTCACGTTAATGGCGTTTATGGCCATTTCACTTACGGCTGCAGCAATAGCTGCAAATGCACAGATTCCAGGTGTAACTCCACAACAATCTAGTACAGACGAACAATCATCACAAGAGCAGCAAAGCACTGGTGGTGAACAAGCAAATACTGTTACGATTCAAAAGACTGCAGAATCAACGACAGATCCATTCCCAGGTCATTCAGCCCATCAATTAGTAATGGCTCTTCCGCCACGAGATGATGGGAAAGTGTGGGTAGGTACCGTGACATGGACCGCAAGCAAGCAAGTAGAGGTTTTCATAATGCATGGCTACAATTCAACTCTAAAACCTGATCCTTCGCATGGTTCAGTGCTAACAACAACAATAGGCCAAGGAAAAGAAGCTGCAATATCATTAGTAAAGACAAGTAGTGGAACTCCAATATATTCTGGTTCTATGAGATTTGTAGGCAATGCAGTTGCATTTCATACATTAAATGGCGCTAAATTTACAGTGACGTACAGTCTAGACGCAGTAGCAAAGCCACTAAGCCAATAGTGAGATGGAAACACATACAACAACACGACAGATACATATATCTATACCTCTTTTTTCCTGTTGTTTTTATCGATTGTTGTATTGATTTTGGTAAGCAGATAAAAAAATAAATGAAGAGAGGAACATAAGCAAGCCTAAGATCTATAGCAACGCAGTACAAGCAGAGTATAAAATAATCTTCTGTAATTGCAACCATTGGAGTAAAAGGACACTTGTAACTCAGAATGTGCAGTCATTTCTTTTTTCTTAATGTACAAGATTGATCATATAAGAAGAATCATTTCCATGGCAACATAAGAGAGGTAGTTACTCTAATTAATTCATTCATTCCAAAAATCACATCTATTATTTACATCAAGACCTTAGCTAAGGTAGTGTATAATTATTACTTCTTGCAAAAAATATTTCATGATTTCCAAGCGTATCATCCTCCCATATTGTGTATACAATATTTTTAGATATTGCTATTGAAGGACATTCTGACGTACCTTCATTATTACTTATGTTTGTTGTTGTATCTGCAAATGTGTCCCCTCTATCAATACTCTTTTTAATTAAGATTTCCTGATTATTGGATCTTAAAAAATCCTGCCATACTATATACACATTATCCCCGTCCATAGCTAATTCAGCATTTAATGAGCTCTTTTTGCGAAGGGAACTCTCCTCTGTAAAACTATTTCCATTATCTACACTTTTTATAAAAAAAAGATCATTTGGAATAAGATTATCAGAATTTCCACTCCATACAATAAATACTTGATTTCCAGAAGCAGCTATTTGTGACTCTCCAATATGACTCGCATCATTGTTTAGTTTAACAATTTTACTAAAATTGTCCCCGGTATCAGAGCTTTTCGTAAAGAATATTCCCTGTTTTTGCTCTGTCACATTCTTGTTGCCATTGTCGTTGTTGTAATTATTATAATAATTGCTACGGCCCTCTTTAAGGGTAGAAGGAGGCATTCCAATATTCCATGCTAGATAGACATTATTTTCAGAGGCAGCTATTTTCGGGTACGATTCTGCAATTCCCCCTGAATTAGTGGTTATAATTTTTGTATTTTTGAAACTATTTCCTCGATCCATACTTGACTTAAATAGTATTCTACCATTATTGTTGTTAGCCGTGTCAGTTCCTCCTAGTTGTGTAACACTATTAATGTCATTATTATTGCCACTAGCGTTAGTACTACCAGTATTTTTAATAAAATCGGGATTGCTGTATTTATTTTCCCAAACTACATACACATTATTTGCAAATGCAGATATTTCCTGATTATATGATTCACCTAGGTCATTGCTAAGTTTAATTGTTCTACCAAAGCTATTTCCTTCGTCGCTGCTCATTCTAAATAATATTTCTTTATTGAGCGATGTATCGTCTGTCCAAGCTATATAGACATTACCACCAGATACAGCGATTTGGGGATGTTGTGAAAAGCCAGAATTGTTGCTAACATTAATGGCTTTACTAAAAGTGACTCCTCCATCCGTAGTTTTCTTAAAATACACGTCGTAGTTTGTAGAACCATGGGTTACGCTATCCCGTTTATTATTGGGAGTCTCTTCTTCCCATACTACATACACATTATTTCCATACACAGCTATCTGTGCATATACAGAGTCCCTGGCATTGTTGCTCAGATTAATAGGATCGCCAAAATTCATATAACTATTACCAATATTGTTAGCAGAATCTTCTGCATATGCTGATATCCCTGGCTTAAAAGCTAGTAGATTATTACTGGTAACAAGAGAATTAAAAGCAAGGTTTAAAGCTGTAGTTGATATCAATAGTATTATCGACAAAATCGACAATAAATATAATGGTCTAAACAATTGGTGTATTATTGGTGATGATAGGATATTATAATATTTTAGTTTTACTGTTGATGGTATATAGCTCGTTTTTTTGGCTGCTCCTTCTTTGATAATGCTCTATTTGTAGTTGGATTTGGTATTCATATACTAAAAAAGAGTGTTATCAACACCAAAGTGCCAGCCAGTAATTGTACTACATAATACCAAAGTATTATAACTTAATTGCTCTGATAAGTATACAAAAAAGATTTATTACAATGCTTGTGAAGTCAATATAGTTGTTCAATATCATATTGTCTAGATATTCGTTACCTGTCTGTGTTTGTAGACAGCATAGACAAAGCCTATTACTATAGCAAGTTCATGTAATACCACTAGTCTAGATATTTTCATCAATTTCTTTGGTCCTGCAAATGCTGTACAAGGGGGTTAAAACTAGTTGCGGTTATAAGCGCCAAAGCTATTACTGATATTACTTGCAAAATAGCAGCAGTATAGTTCTTTTCGTATGACATAAAAAAGTAAATGTAAGAGACATTCTTAATGCTTATATCAAATACTTATCATCTAATTAGCAAAGTAAGATAAAGGCCATGAAATACAAAATTAAAGCTCTGATGCTAGATCACAACAACCAGATCATATCATAGGCCAGAGTGTAGAATACGTATGCGAATACGTGATTTTGACAAGCTTTTAAAGTGTTTTAAAAATCACGAAGCAATATAACGAATATGACTTAATTCTTTTTTATTGTGGTGATATATCCCAATTTGATCCAGGGCGCACAAGACCATTTTCATCTAGTACTTCAGATATCAGATGTACTTTGCCATCAGATTTTTCTTTTTGTATTTTGATATATCCAAAATTGAAGATTTTATTTTCTTGATATTTGGCTGTAGCATTAATTGTTGGATCAGGTGGACTTGCTTTAACTGGAATTGCGCTTATAGGTCCACTAACTAGTTCGCGGTAAATCAGTTTGTGTCCATCATGATTGGGATCGTCTTCGACTAGTACATTTGTTGGAAAGTGTACATCTGTTGTGACAATAACTACATTTTTTATATTGTGGTCATCTAGAAATTTTAGAAAATCTGAACGTTCTCTTGTAAAAGTCTTTTTAAAAGTACTATTGGTATCATCAGTGGCCCAATTATCGCAACCTGATTCTTTATTAAAGCAACTTGGTATTGTAGTTGGTACATCAGCAGAGATAACCTTCCACGTGGCAGCAGAATTGAGAAGACTTTGTTCTAACCAATGAAGTTGATCTCTACCTAATAATGTCTTATTATTTTGTAAAGTATCAGCCAAGTCATCTCGGCTACGATAAGAATGCATATCTAATATAAACAAATCAAGGTCTTTGCCCCAGTGAAAAGACCTATAAATGCGGTTTGGTTCGTCTTTGTTTCTATCTATTGGTGAGAAGTTAAAAAACGCATTAATGCCTGCTTTTACTAGATTAGGAAAGCCTGTTCTATTTTTAGTAGTATCAGTCAAATAAGACCATTTACCCCCATAATCATTTACCACTTCATGGTCGTCTGCCTGAGAATACATTGACGTATTGCGCAATAGACTCTGTAAATGAGTGTCCGCTCTATTATATTCCCAATGTTTGTTGTAAATATCTTGTAGCTGATTCTGATTAGTCCAATTAACTTTAGTATCAGTAACACTTGGAAAGTTTCCTTCTATATTTGTCCATCCAGTAACATTTGATGGATTATTTGCAGAACATGCAACATCTCCATAAATTTGGTCTCCATTGAATATAAAGAAGTCAGGAGATAACGATTGCATTATTGAAAATATCGGATAACCCTGTATTCCTCCTGTACCAACGCGCCTACAATAATTTTGACCACCAAGATCCCCTCCAATAACAAAGCCGACTGATTTGCCAGTCAAACGATCTGGAGCTGTCCTAAAACTCCCTATCATGAAATCTGATCTTGTTGGTGATGATGTTGATAATGATTCCTTAGCGTTGTCGTCAGAAGTAGCAGAAGAGAACCAAATACGATAGTGGTAAAGAGTATCAGGAGAAAGTGAATCAAGTTTTACATGACCAGCAAAGTCTGTTATTTTATCTACTAATAACATCTTTGACTTTGCATGTGAAAAAGATAAGTTGGTGTCATATTGGACATGCATAAGAGCTTGTGCGTTGGCGCGTGACCATACTACAGCGCTGTTGTCTGTAACATCACCACTAGCAACACCATTTGTAATGACTAGCTTATTGATATTATTCTGTGCAAATGCAAGATAGGGTAATAATGCAATATTGTATAGGGCTAAAATTAATATGCTAACCATTGCTATCATTACTACCATAACTCTTTTTGGCTGGTGTTCAGACATTCCAAAGCTAGACAATTATAACATATTTAATGGTTCTTGGAGCCTCTGAGTATGCATGCCCTCCGCCCATCTTCAACTGGCATAACTGCTTCAATTTCAATATACTCCGAACAGAGGATAACAATCTGTCGATAATATATATATTTAATAAACTCAAATGAGAAAAGATCAGAAGCCGCCAAGACCATTGACAGATCACTTTACAAAATCGTTATGCATTGCTTTTTTTATCATCTATCTTTCATCCACCATCTACCTTCTAAATACTCCATTAGTCTTATCATTTGTTCAACCCTATCCTTACCGCCTATTTGGTTTTTGCATGCTTCATAATGTTGCAGTAACATTTGATCTTCTTTT
>JBJMFM010000241.1:0-26124 GCA_045808425.1 Nitrososphaeraceae archaeon
CGTTTGTTCAGGTTACATCGATTATACATTATTGTATCTTCGTTAATAGCTTGGTTGCTCGTCAGTCTTATTAAGCATGACAGCAATACGATATATTCAAATCAAGTTGTCCTTTAAGTTAGCCTGGCTTTGTAAAGACAGTGAAATAGAATTGATGAAAAATCAGTCATTTAACGTTAATTTGTTAGCTGTGTGTTTACAGGTTATAGAACCTATTTTCTGCTATAGTTTACATGTGTTTAGCGTTTAACATTCTTGAAATAATCTTATGTCCTGTTACGTCCATTAAGAGGATATGGCCGATGAAATCCAGCCAGAAAATGAAAAGGAATCTGGCCCAGCGGTTCTTTGATTTGTTTAAAATATTTGTAGCAAAAGTGTCTTGCAGATTGCACTTGCTAAATATGATTATCGTGCTGAACTGCTGTTGTTTCTATGACTGAAACAATTTGCTGGTCATGAACTTTAGAAGGCCAGATCTCATTACGAGGGCGTGTAGCATTTATTGGACACTATAGTAGTGCATTAATGCATGATCTGCCATGATAATTTTTCCTGTTGTTATCCTAGTATCTGATCAATATACCATAGTTATTGTTCTGGGTAAAGCAAAGTATTCTTGTAAGATATTAGTGGTCACGATGTATTCTAGAATATGAATACATTTCACATTCGGCTAGGTGAATGATCGATAGACAATTATATAATGGCACGAGGGCAAGAAACTTCTATTTACCTACGCCGCCGCAGCTCTACCATTGAGGGATCGTATCATACCAATTAATCTCTCCAGGTCTTCTTCATTTAACTTCTCAACATCATCGATTCTGTCCTTTATT
The DNA here is from genome assembly GCA_045808425.1 of Nitrososphaeraceae archaeon. Classification (GTDB taxonomy): domain Archaea; phylum Thermoproteota; class Nitrososphaeria; order Nitrososphaerales; family Nitrososphaeraceae; genus JAFAQB01. The sequence goes on from JBJMFM010000241.1 coordinate 840, forward strand.
AGTTGTTTTGTATCCTCGAGCAGATCTGACTTCTTAGTTTTCTTTAATCTCGCAGCTGTCAATTTAGAGCTCATGATAGGTATAACTGCCCACAGCATCCCAATACCTACGAATGCAACCAAGGTTGCTACTATTTTTCCCCCAACTGTAACTGGATAATACTCACCATATGCTACAGTAGTAATTGTTTCAACAGCCCACCAGAGAGCCTGACCCGGCGTTGTTATAGTTGCATCTGAATTGCTAGCCTCCGCTAAGTATTCAGCAAATGCTCCGACAATTATACTGACTGCAACAAACAATCCCAGCAGAACGATTTCGCTATTCCCTATCCGTGATACCAGGTTGTAGAGTCTAACAGTTCTGAAAAATGCAATCCATCTAATGTCATAAGGGAAAGCAGATAGCAAAACCAGTGGTATCATTGCAAGAAACTCATACCAATGAATTAAAATATATCTTAGTTTGTGGTCGGATTCTTTGATCCTAGAATAGAAGTCTCTTGCTAACAATATCACAACAAACAAATCGAAAATAGATATTAGTAGTTTCTCAGTTCCATTGAGTGGAAAGAGATACACAAGAAGAACCAGTAATAGAGAAGCAATCGTTGATATCGCAGTTATTGCATTCCAAGATCTATTCATATATGTTAATGTAAGTAAAGTAAGGTCGTATAAAGGAGTACTGAGCAGGTAATGGAGATACAATAAAGGAAGTCCAGGCCGATTAATATCAATATCAATATCGATAGAGATGTGTTATAGCTGAAAGTCGTTGATTAATTGGGGATAATACTTTTATGCAGACTAGTAGAATAACCTGTCAGTGCTAGCATCGCAAGACAAATCTCCACGATGGCTTAGAATTCTACAAGTTGTTTTGGGACTAATTTCAGTTGGGCTCTCAGTAGCCGTATTAGCATCTCCAGCATCTGCTATTGCGACAGTTATTGTATTGGTTTCAATAGTTCTCTTCATACTTGGAATTGAAAGAATTGCAAGCGGAATATCCGCAGCATCTACCAAAGTATCATCTAGCATTGTAAATATTGGAGTAGGAGTACTAGTAATAATACTATCCTCTGTAGCTATGGCATACCCATTAGAGTCTGCAGCGTTTTTGATAATATTGGGAGCAATTGCCCTGTTGTTTAGTGGTATTGCAAGGTTAATACATGGGTTTGTGGATAGCAACAATGCAGGTTGGTCAAGAGCTGCCCTTATTTTCGTTGGAATATTAAGCATTATTATATCTCTCATAGTTTTAGCACATCCTGCCAGTATTGGCATTCCTCTTTTGGCCTTTATAATATCGATAGCTCTTTTGATTAACGGAATAGAGATGATAGCCTTAGGAATAGCGGGCAAGCGAAGATTCAGTTCAAAAGCAACTGAAGAAAGTATGTTATAATAGAATTGTTTCACTCTCCTCAGAAGAGCCTTGTTGGAAATAAAAAATTAAAGAGCTGTGAAGCAAAAGGGAGCGGGAGTAAATAAGACAATGATACTCGGTTCGTTATAATATGTGATCTATATATCTTGCAGGACCGCAATTAATGCTGAAATTTCAAATAAGTATGTTTGATTATATTATGGATATCTAAATATTTGGACTAAATTCCAAATGGAAAAACATGATTTCTTTTAATAAATTGAGATGACATTTATGTGATTTTTTTCAATAGTAAACCTCAAAGGTATAATATGAATGAATGGGTACTAGACGTACTTTGAAGGAGTACTACTACTATTACTATTACTACTACTAGATACGATATCAAAAAATATTTTCCAAAGCTATAATGATATCCACACGTGAAAGTGCGAAAAAAATGAAAGAAAACATAAATATTACGGCGAGAATCCATATTCTAAATTGACAAACACTAATAACGAGAATATTGTGACAAAATATTCAAAGATCAATATAGCTCCAATTACGAGAAGAACAATGCTTGTGATTGCTGTATGTATTCCTTTAGTATTAGCCATTGCTGTAGGTTCTGTTACACATCAAGTGGCAAATGCACAGCTTACCTCAGCACAGCAACAGGCTCTTCAAAGCCTTACGACGACAGGCTTTACTAATCAACAGACAGTATCTGTTAGTGGACAGAATTTCTCGATTCCGTATAGTATTAAAGAGGGTCAAGTTGTTGCAATAGTACCAGCCCCACCCACAACTAGCATAGACGTGATCCTTGCCCCCACGCAGTTTGCTAAAACTAACGGAGTATTCACTATGCAGATACCTAGACATCTATTGGATTCCAAAAATCCAGATGGTAGTGATAAAGCATTTCGTGTAACAATAGATGGACATGGTCTAGCTTGGAAGCAATTGCAAAGCACAAATACTTATAGAACAATAGGTGCTTACTTTGGTGGCAGCAATGGTTTCCTACAGGTATTTGGTACCCAAATGGTACGCTAGAACGGGTGGAATAACAGATAGCCATCATTTAATTCTTTTTTATTCAATAATCTTACCAACCTCTTCTGCTCTTGACTGAAGATTAATTATTTAAACTTGATATACAAAACCAAATTATGAGAAGACTGTCGCTAAGACAAGCATCAGCTCTTAACTGTGCACTCTATTATATTCCTAAAAATTCGCGTACTACCGTATTTCACAATTAAAGACGGTAAAAAGGTGTCAGTACATCTGCAAAACAAACATCGACAAAACGTGCGTTTTTAACTACCAATCTTGACAGTATATGGGATGGGAATGGTTAGATTTAGATTTTCTTACATATTGTCATCAAACAAGTCTTCGTCTTTATATTCTAACTTAGCAAACGACAAAATGTTCAACCTCCGTTTCTGTCCTATTCTCATAGACAATAAGTAATATTAAAATTCTAACCTGTATATTAAAATTCATTTATATATATATCACTGAAAACATAACCGTGGTTGAAATATAATGGCTGCTGTAGTTTCTAGAAAATTTGGCGAAGAGACACTTCAATTTTTAGGTAAGAAGGTATCTATTGAAACCTCCGACCAGAAAGTTTACAATGGAACGTTAACCGGCATTGATGATAAACTTGATGTCGTACTTGACAACGTGAATGTACAGGGGATACTCAAATTGATTCTCAACGGCTCGTTTGTTAAAGAGATAAAATTAATGGAAAAACCATTTGATCTTAAAGCGCTATCTGACAGAGTTGCTAGAGTATTTCCTGGTCTAGTAAAGATTAGAGAGGATGTAGGCGCAATAATTGTGATGGATAAAATTAAAGTAACGCAAGCAGGTGTTGAGGAAGGGTTCGGACTTGCAGCAGACAGAGTTAGGGCAATTTATGAAGAGTTTATGCGGGAGACAAAGAAGTAAAGTTGTCATTTGAGATCAGGCACACTGATCTTGCTGCACGTATAGGGGTATTGGATACTCCTCATGGTCTTGTCGAAACCCCTACTTTTGTTCCTGTAGTGCATCCTGTAAGGCAAGCTATTAGCCCATCAAATCTAAAAAATTTAGGTTTTCATGTACTGATCACTAATGCGTATATTACACTACGTCATTATGGCGATGAGGCCATAAAAAAAGGAATTCATTCTATTTTAAATTATGACGGGACTATTATGACTGATTCTGGTGGATATCAAGTATTAGAATATGGATCTATTCGGGTTGAACCGCTAGAAATAGCTCAGTTTCAGAAAAGCATCAAAAGCGACATAGCCATTCCTCTTGACAAGCCTACTGGATACGGGTTGAAGTACGAAAAAGCCAAAAAATACGTAGAGGAGACACTTAAAAACGCTAAAGACACACTTGCACTCGTGTCAGAGTATGACGCAAGGTGTACTGGAGATGATTATTACAATACGGATCAGACCTTGTGGTTGGGCCCGATACAAGGTGGTGAGCACTCAGACTTGGTAAGCTATTCTGCCGATTCTCTTGATAAAATGGGATTCAATATTTTTGGACTGGGTAGTCCGGTAGAATTGATGGAAGCATACGAGTTCTCAATACTTGCACAGATGATTTATAATATGAAGCGCAGTATTCCTGCAAAACCAATACACTTGTTTGGTGCAGGTCATCCTCTTACAATTCCATTGGTTATTGCACTCGGATGCGACATGTTTGATTCGGCATCATATATGCTCTATGCTAAAGATAATAGGTATATGCATGCAAACGGTACTATCAGACTAGAAGAGATCTCATACTTTCCATGTTACTGTTCAGTCTGCGCGGAATATACAGTGGATGAAATGCTTGCAATGGATATAGAGAAAAGAACTATTGAACTAGCAAAACACAACCTCTATGTGCTAAAAGCAGAAGTCTGCGCAGTAAAAGAAGCAATAATGCAAGGTAGATTGTGGGAATATGTTGTGCAGAAGGCACGTGCTCATCCAAAGCTCTTCGATGCTATTCAACTTTTCAAAAACTTTGATTTTCTAGACGAGGGGACTCCACTATTCAAAGAAAAAGCTATATTTCTCTTCGATGCGATAGATCAATACAGGCCAGAGGTAAGAAGATTTCAAAAGATAGTCTCTAATTTTCGATCTAAAAATAAAAAGAAATTAATATTATACCCAGAGTCGAACATTCATCCGTTTTACCGCACGAAAGAATATAGCAAACTTATAAAAGAATTTGCTAATGCGCAGATTTGCACTTATAATCCTTTTCTAGGTGTGATTCCATCGGAGATATGCGATATATATCCAGCATCCCATAATTTGATCACAAAATCAGTAACTAGAAACCAGATAGAAGATTATCCTACGTTTACTGAATCACTAAATAAATTTCTAAGAGCAAATCACTTTGAAGAAATAATAATAATAGCAGACAGTTTCATGCACAAAATACTTGACAGTAAAGACAATATGATCATAAGCGATCTTCGTCCACAGATCTTAGATCATAAACATTACATCGCTTCTAAATTATAGTGTATTGTGCAGTCAGTATGATCTTTATGTTTATACGCACGCCGAAATTTGATTATTTAATGCGTCATCATTTTTGGAAGTAACCATGTATCTATCTAGACTAACTCCCATTCGCCATTACCTATTCATAATCCTGCTATTTTACAATTTATTTTTCACTATCCATTTAGAATTTTCTCTAGATGTTTGTCAGCAGCTGCTTTGACTTGTCAGATAACATAGTCGAATATATTCTTGATATCAGACTCGATAATGAAAAATGAAATTGTTGTAGGTTAGTCATAATAATAAGAAGCTGATTGCCAGTAGAACACCTGTGATTCTCGCATACATAACTGTTGCCGCCATGGTCGGTACAAACTTCTCTAGATTGTCATATTCTCCAATATGTTTTATGATTTTAACAACGTAGGGCAAGGACGAAAAACAAACCAAAGAAAGCGGTTTTGTGTAGCCAAGAAAAATACCGATTGTAATCAAAACATATGGGGCTATAATGGGTAGGGAAATAATTTTTACTGCTTTCTGCTTGCCAAGAAGTATAACAAGTGTTCTTCTGCCACTATTACGATCCGCATCATAATCCGGAAAAGAATTAATGAACAGAACAGACGCCGATAATATTCCTATGATTATTCCAACATATATCGCGATTGGCTCAATGATTCCAACTTGTACATAAAAACTTCCTAATACGATCATTATCCCTTTGATCATAACAAAGACTTCTCCCAAGCCAGAATTAACTATCCTTGTCGAATAGAAATAGATAGCAAGGATCGCAAACCCTAGTATGATAGCAATTGTTACCCCTCTAATGACAACAAAATATGTGCCTATGAGGGCTCCTGTGATGAGAAAAACTATACCTATTTTATATACGGTATTCGGATCCAGAAGCTTCTCGGGAAGTACACCTGTTCCGCCACTAAACTTCGTTCTTTTAGTAATATTGTCAATTCCACGTTTGTAGTCCCAATAATCATTTAGCAAGTCTACACTGGCATGAAGACACAAAACTCCTGCAAAAGTTAGAGCAGCATACGAGAAGTCAAATATACCATACTTCCAAAAAGCAACAGACATGCCGTTTGCCGCTGCAATAGCTGATGCAAGAAGGAAACGGATTCTTATTGCTCGAATCCAATTTGTTATTACTTTGCGAATCATATAAAGTGTACTTGTCTGTTATTCTTACATCAGTTGACTCTGTACATGTTATTTTTATACCTTTGTAGATAAATCTTGCTCTATTAGTTCAAATTGCATATATTTGTCTCTATAGAACATGACCCCTCCTCCTATCGACGCCGCGGAATTTGATGCTCACAAGGATATGAGTACAATAATTGTAGAATTTCTATGTAGAAATAAGGGCAATGGTTTTTCAGCCAAGGAAATTGCACAAGCCGTTGGTATACGCGAGGAAGATGTAAACAATATAATGATAAAGTTGGGATTAGTTGATCTGATTAGCAGTCTCACTGGAGGAATTGTGGCTCGAAAACAAAGAGCCGGCAATAGAGAGGCGAGGATCAAAATAGAAGATACCGCAGTTAATGGAATAACATACTATAGGTGCCGTGAAAGTTAACATCAGTAAAGGAAAATATCTAAGTACATGTACACTTATCTAATACTATGTTTGTTTTCAAACACGAGCAGAGATAGTTTTCATTCTCAATCCATAAAACTAAAAATACGGTTTATTATATATGCATTGACCGAGCATTTATATAATAATAATAAACCTAACTGACACTTTTATGTATATATATGTATCTTGTGTGCTAAGCGTTCGAACTCATTTAAAGATTGGTCACCATAAATTATTTAATACTACATACTATTGAAATATCATTTACATTGGTCCCGGTTCTTCCAGTTACTATTAACGAACACATTTTTTTCAATGCGTTATAGCTATCATGCTGACTCAAATACTTCTTCATTTCTGTTTCATTTTGTTTGATTAGAGAAACTGTAATTGGAGTGACAAATGCACCTGCTGCTTTTGAGTTCCCATCTATTCCATCCGTTCCCATGCAAAGAATAGTAATATCGTGGTTACTACGAAAACTTGATTCAAGTGCAGCCGCCAAGATCGCCTCTTGATTTCTGCCGCCAAGTCCATTTTTTCTTATTTTATTTAGCTTTACAGTTGTCTCGCCTCCTAAAATATAAGCAAATGGTTTAGAACCATTTTTAATATCATTAGCTAGTTTTACAAGCAATAGTCCAAACTTTTTTGCTTCACCATCAAACGACGAGCCTAAATTTACAGCCTCTAGGCCCCTGCTCTTCAGATACTGTGTAGCTTTCTGGCATAGAAGTGTATTGTTACCGATCAGAATATTGTGCACGTTAGCGAAAATGGGATCGGATGCTTTTGGAGTGTCACTAATAGTACCTTTAAGACCTCTGGATATTAGTGTTATAGCAGGGCGATTCTCAGTTTTCTTCTTCCATAAGCCATATTTTTTTAACATCATTGCTGCTTCTTTGAATGTTGATCTGTCCGGTACTGTAGGACCTGACGCAATTGTTTCGAGATCATCTCCAACAACGTCAGACAAAATTAAAGAAATGACTGTAGATCCCCTATTGATAAATCTTACAAGCTGTCCACCTTTGACTTTTGAGATGTGTTTGCGAACAACATTAATTTCATGGATAGATGCACCGCGCGACATCATCTCGTGTGTAATTCTCTGCTTATCTGATAATGTTATTCCATCTGCGGGGAGTGGCATCAGTGCAGACGCTCCACCAGATATTAAAACAAAAACTAAATCTGATTGACTTGTTTTTCTCAAAATATTTATAATTTTCTTTGTGCCGTTAACACCTGCTTCGTCAGGGAGAGGATGATTGGCTTGAGTCACACAGACTTTATTATTAATTTGTGTGTTACTGATATAAGGAACGTTAATGGCACCACCAGAAGTTCTTCCATCAAGTATCTTGCAGATTGCCTCTGCCATTTTCAATGTAGCTTTTCCTGCACCGACCACGTAAATAGAATCAAAATTGTTTAGATTCATGCGTAGAGTCTTGGGTTGAAGAGGAGCCCTAACCACTAAAGTTGATCCTTTGAGCTTTACAGTGTTGTTTACGAGACGTTTTGGATCCATATATCTGAGAGAAGATTCTATAGTGGAAAGAGCAAGCTTCAGAGATTCATATCCTTGATGATATAATTCAATTTCAGATCTATCAGTGATAATTTCCAATGTGACTAGCTTTCATGTATGGCCTACTTAATTTTTCTTGAAGATCATGCTTCTAGTTTGTCTTTACCTTTCTATAGTACCGGATATAGAGAAATGGTGAGGGTTGAGCGAATCTATAAGATAGATGTATATATATATCAATAATATGCAATAGTATAGAATCACTTAATACAAGTAACGCAGTAGCAAATACAATAGATTAATTATTTGACTTACAATCTCAAGTCTTATCGGATACAGTATCTACAATGCATTAAATAAGCGATCTGGATGCAAAGCTCCAGGCTCGAAGACATATTATGATTATGAAATTTAATATCCGAACGAATAAGGTATATTTTATGGATTATAGTTTTAATTTTAGCTTTCAAAAACTTGTTAGTATTTTAGCTATTAAGACGGAATAGGTTTTTTGCCTAAGAAAACTGGCAAAAACATGAAATTAAAACAATATTACATCACAATTCGGCTATTATTTTTGAACAGAAGATTAATCTGTCTATTACTGGTCACATATACAATATCCTGAGGTGTGATGATGGTACTCAAATATCTTGGGCTAAAGGGGGCCTATGGTAAGCGCGGATTGATGTTTGTGCCATATTATGGAAGATCGCGTGCTTTTATTTCCAATTATAGGACTTGGCAAGAGTATTGTACCGAGGGGAGGATAGCAGAAATCGCAACATCACTTATAAGCCATGAGACATTACATCTCACTCTAAATAAATTCTCCTTTATCACATCGGCTAAACTTGATAATTTATTTGGAAGGTCAAATAAATGGGAAAAATATTCTCATGGATTAGGCGATCTCGATAAAGTAAGGGATAGTCCGCCGACAATATATAAAAACGCACGTAAGGTTGGTTCTAAAAGGAAAAGTAAGCGCACTATAAAATAAATTTATCTTGCGGGTACATGTCATGCAGAATGTAAAAAGTAGCGCAATGGGCTTCTAACTGATCATGTTCATAAAAACACGAATTGCTTGCAATTAGTAGCAGCAGATGCTAGCGTGCCAGAATCCAGGGAATTTGCAAAACACTAGATAATTTGCAAGTCGCATTTATATTGTAAAGATGAAGATAGACGTATAAGATCAATGTCAAAGTCAGTTCCCGAAGAGTATGAATGGCAGATAATTAATAAATTTTCAGAAACGCCGGATACATATACTTATTCCTTTATTCCGATATCTGAATCCCAGCAGATTAGATTTAACATAGGTCAGTCTGTAACAATAAGCGCATTACTTAAGAGACCTTTAGCATCGGGCAAGCTTGAAGAGGATCTAGTCCAGAGGACGTATTCAATAGCATCTTCACCAACCAGAGATAAAATAGACCTAACAATAAAAGACGAGAAGCCTTATGGCTACATGAATCCTGCTACAGGAAAAGCAGATGGATTTGCTGCATATTTCTTTGAGCAATATAGCATAGGTCAGAAGCTAAAGGTGAGATTAAACTCAACTAAAAATCACTTCTTATCGAAGATTGCTGCTGGAATAGAAAGGGATATTGCATACTGGTCAGGTGCTAATGGAGCTGAACCTGCAAGATCTTTAATTCAATTGATGGAAGACACGAAAGAACGAGAACTCAATCTCACACTTTTCTACAGCAATCCTTACCTATATGCAGATGAAGGACGCAAAAATGTTAATGTGATTTATTACAAATGGTTGATCGATATGGCAAAGAAAATGCAGAATTTTAAGGTTGTTTTTACATTCACAAGAGATAAGGAGTTGTATACATCTGAACACGAGAGAATATTTTACAGGAAGGGGAGATTCTTCGTGGCCCCAAATGGGGAAGAAGAAAGAACCCTCTCAGAGTACCACGGCAACAGTGAAACACCATTCAATCCTGTGTGCGGAAGCAGCGGTTTCATTAATGGTGTCGTCAAACTACCAAATGGAAAGATAGAAAGAAGAAAAGGAATAATACAAGATCTAATGAATATAGAAGGGGTAAAACCGGAAAAGATCGACAAAGAACAATATTATCTGCAATTGGTTGGTGCGGGGTGAAAAGTTCTTGTGAAGAAGAAGATGTATCTATTGTAATACTACTATCAGCAATGATCTGTCGTATGATCTCAAGATAACATGCAAAGAAGCACAGCGGTTCGCCGAAGCATACATACAGTCTCTACCGATACGGTATGCAGAATATGTTATTGCATTGCTTTTATCTCATGCCATCTTGTACAGGTTGTATGCAGAGAATGTGCAACGCTTCAAATCAAGTATTGAAATAAAACTGAGTTAGCACTTATGAACAGATTAGCATGGAAAAATTTGAAAATAAGTAACGAGATGTACTTTCATTAAACGGCGGTATGTTAGAAAAACAACAATAACAACTTCAGACACCGTAAGACTTAACAGCTGCACACATCCAGTAGTACTTTAATGGATCATACAGAGAAAGAAGAACAATCCATAGGCAAAGCAGATAACGAGACTCTTCTAACATTGTCGAATATACAATACCTTGTAGAAGGATTGGACTCGCTGCTTCATACAAATCTTGACGGAGATAAACGTGCCAAAGTCATACAGTTAAAAGACGAGCTGTCTGCTTACATTAGCAGTATGTTTGTTGACTAATGGAAACAAAAATATCAAAGGCTCAATTTAACAAGAACATCATTTACAAACTCAAAAAGAAAAAAAAGCAAGACAAGTTTCGAGCAAAAGAAGATTATCTTGCACTGTCAATTATAAATAATTATTTGTTGAATTCAATATTTTTGAATTAGCGTCCCTCAAATCTTGTATGAAAGAGATCTGCTTCGAAATGTAGTCCATTCATATCTATCCACCTATTTGACTATGACCTGCCCATGCATAAAAGGATGTAATGTGCAGCTATAATCAAAAGTGCCTGGCTTGTCAAACGTATATGAAAAGGTCTCTTCTGGGCTAATAATACCAGAGTCAAATAAGTCTCCTACTGATCCCTGCTCTGGGAGACCAGAAGTTACCGTATGCAATGATGAGTCTTTGTTTGTCCATACAACCATGGTGCCTCTCGTTATAGTAAGTGGCGAGGGATCATAAGTCTTCGAAACACTAGGAGATGAAGCCCCTCTAACTATTGAAACAGAAGCGTTGCTAGCCTTACTTACAGAAGTGGTTGAAGATATCGATGATGTTGAATTGTTAGTACTATTGGAGTTAACTTGTTGTGCATTTACTTGTGTCATCACGTAGGACAAGGTTGTAAGAATCAACCCTGAAAGAATCGTTCCTAAAAGAACTGCTTCTCTATTATGGTATATCATAGTTTTTCTAGAGTATAATATGCACAAATATGTTTTAATCTATTTGGATATAGTTGTAAAACTGATACCAATTTGCAAGATTACTAGGATGAAGCAATCACCTGTGGATTAGAAAATTCCAGCTGGAGTGAATTTCTTGCTAAAAAATACAGCTAATGTAGTTAGATTATACATCAAATCCTAGCAATAGGCGACAGTATCCATGTTGAGAATACATGTCCGAGATGTTAGATCAAGTAAAGACCAATCTTGATTCAAGACTTACAAGGTGATCAGGACCTTTGAGCAGCTGCTGAGCTGGAGAAGATTAGATATGTATTCAGTGTTGATTGAGCAAGGATGTAGTAACATAGGATCTAAAACACTGATGCCGTAGATATATACCTGTACCGGATGTCATGGGTGGAGAAGATTAGATGCTTGGTTAAGATGCTGTCATTGATATAAATATCGGACCGAAAGCATTAAGACTTGCCACGATCTGCTAAGGATCTAATCAGGTTCGTCCTTATGTGTGTTCGACTAGGTTAGCGTCCTAAGTATCTATTTATCAAAGCAGTTCGATAATTGTCCAATTCGGTATTTAACCCAGTGTAATCTGTAGTAGCATAAAGTCTATTCCTGAATTGAGTAACTGTAGTCTGCAAGTGTTCATGAGTATAAAAATCATAGAGCCTGCTTTCAATGTCTCGGATAAGTTCCTCTATCTCCTGCTTCTGCCGAGTTTCTCTAGCCTTTTTGTCGAAGGGCTGGAATTGACTATCAATGTATTTCACAATGCCAAAAGGCTTGGCTGCACTTTCTATATTATCATTAGAATTATTGTTAGCATTACTTTTGGTAGAATCTAAGACATTTTTTGCTGACTGAAATGGCTATTATTATTGTTATTATTTTCGTACTGATGAACTACACCAGATTCACTCGTGCTTCTATTTTTGATCCTATATGATGAGGGGTTCCCCGGCATATACTTTCCGGACATCCTACCTAACATATACTCTTGAAATGGTATGATATCAGCTTTATTATAACGAAGGTTTTGATTATGCCTGCTGGCGTTGTATCTTCTAGTGAAATATAGACCACACGTTCCGCATGCGTATAAAGGTTTTTTTGACAAGTTTAGATATCTTCTTTATGTGTAGTTATTCTACTTTGATCTGTATATCCTACTCTGTCTTTCGTTGACTCATTCTGTTTGCTACAGCTTGAGAAAAATATCACAATTTTATGATTATATTTCAATAGTCATTGTAGCTATTTTAGTAGTTAGTTTAGATCTATATGGCATAAAAATAGAGTTGGCATTACTTTGTATGGCAGAGTGTATTCAATTAATATAATGATGCTGTAAGCATGAGACAAGTATAAGAATAAGAACCTCATGCATTAACTTTATTAATCTGGATGAAACAACAACTATTCACGGAATTCTGTGACCAGCTTCTTAAGGTCAATTCTTCAATTAGATTCGTTGGAATTGCTGACGATACTGGTTCTCTACTATCAATCTCAGAGCGCAAAGCTCTCAAGCCTTTATTAAATCGCCAACAAACCGAACAATATGCAATTACAGCGGCGACGCGCCAGTATACGCGTCTGCGTTGGCAACGTACATTGGGGAAAGTCGACTATACTTGTTCTATTTATGAAAAGCTAATCAGGGCGAATATTCCGATTACCGATGCTAACAATCGTATAGCGTATGTAATATTGCTAACATTTGATATAGGAACAGACAATTTCCATCAAATCGTGACAAAAAAGATAATTCCGCTTATTCGCAAAAGTAAAGGTACATTTCTAAAAGAAAAACTGAAGAAAAACCAGTAGAGTAATCATAAAGATGATTATTGCATAATAATTGATTGAATTCTAAGATCAGGACAAAGGTAAAATCTCAAATTATCTTTTTAACCTCTTGTAAGAAAATATATCTAACCAAATAGGTTTTTAGATACAAGAGGAAAACAGAGATGAGTCATCCGAACAAGATAGCACTAGTCAGTCGACCGAATATAATATTTGACTTTTTATTTATTTTCTCTATATATCTATTATATTCGAATTCACACTGATATTGGTTGATTGGCAGTTTGTGTGAATTCATTTGTATGGACATGAATTATATATATGCTTACAGCACAGCAATGATGATAGTATGCGGCGCATGATACGATCTCTTATAACAACCGCAATAGGATATGACGTTAATAGATGATTAATCTTCTTACCATACATATTGTTAGTGGGCAAATAGATAGTAAACATACTCAGGTCCAGATAGTAAAATGAATAAATTAATTGAGAAAATCAAGATATTGGGCAGAAAAAGAGATACGCCTTATAATAATGCTGAGGATCACCAGAATCCTAATAAAAGAAAGCACATACGCGAGAAAATCATACTTAAGGTATTTAGAGCGAATGTTGCTATGCATCAGGAACGTCCCAGTTTCGATTCCTTTGAAATACCATTGAAGCGCTGGACAACGGTTTTAGATGCTCTTATTTATGCAAAGAGCTATATTGATAGCAGCATTGGAATAAGATATTCATGTAGAATGGCGTCATGTGGTTCATGTGGGATGAAGATCAATGGAATTCCACGACTTGCATGTTATACAAATATTTCGGAATTGGAAGGGGATACAGTCACATGCGAACCGCTGCCAAACTTTCCGCATATACGAGATCTAGTAACAGACTTTTCACAATTCTTTAACCATCACAAGGAGATGAGCCCGTATATTCATAATGAGAAAGCAGACATCGAGGCTACGGCTAATCAAGAAATACAAGAACACACATTATCGGAATTCAAGCAAACTCCTGAAGATGTTGAGAAGTATTTGCAATTTTCTTATTGTATAAGATGTGGTTTATGTTACTCTGCTTGTCCTACGGTAGCTACAGATACTAAATTTCCGGGCCCTCAAGCGTTATCACAAGCATATAGATACTATGCAGATACACGCGATAATGGTGACAAACAAAGGATGAACAGTATAGATAATAGGCATGGAATATGGAGATGCCACTTTGCTGGCTCTTGTAGTCAGGTGTGTCCAAAAGGTGTGGATCCTGCATTGGGAATTCAATTGTTAAGAGGTCATCTGATGAATTTCTCAAAGAATGAAAAAAAAGTAGCTGAGTTGCGAGCGAGATAAAAAAAGTTCTATGGCACCATAAGGGCATTAAATATGAAATAGATATAACTCATTGTAAACTATTTTCTTTGAATCCACTACATGAACAAGGAAACAACAATCATGCATGCTGTTGCAACAATGCTAGTAGCACTAACAGGGAGTGCATCATTCCTGTCTTTAGCAAACGGATAAGCTCATACAGTCAATGATAATAAAACTCTTCTTAATGATAGCAGTGATGGTGCTTCCACTACAAACAAACCACTTCCAGTACTTTTGATACATGGTTATGCTTCAGATGCATCAATATGGTCAAAATGGGAAGATTTACTTAAAAAAGACGGTATTATTTTTTATCCAATTACATTTTATAAATCAGATGATAAATGTGGTTCGGCTGCAGATCATGCTAAGGAATTAAACATACAGGTTCAGCAAATTCTCAACAATATGACAATGACTAGTTGGAAAGCAATAAAGCGTTTGCTTTATAACAAGGATAGCATAGTGGTGACTGTTAAGTATAAAATTGTTAAGTATAAAACAGATACAAAAGACATCAAGTATCTTGCTGTACTATGTTACTCTTGGCTCTTTATACAGCCTTTTGCATAATTAAGATGCAACATATGAAAGGTAAACGTTGCTAAGAGACTAAGGTTAGCCCTCCATCAACGTAGATTGTTGCTCCTGCGATATAGCTTGCATCTCCAGATGCTAAAAATAAAGCAACTTTTGCTATTTCCTCTGGTTGTCCTATTCTATGTACCGGAATTCTTTGTTCCTTTTTTTCCTTCTTTTGTTGATCCTCAAGCACTTCTTTGTTCATATCAGTTGCTATAGCTCCTGGTGCAATACCATTGACTCGTATTCCTTTATCCGCTAGCTCTAGGGCAATAGTTTTAGTCAACATTTGCATACCTCCCTTGGAAGCAGCATACGGAGCTGATTCAGGCTGAGGTGTTTGTTCGTGTACCGAAGAAATATTGATAATTGAATAATTGTTAACTTTACCTTGTATACTACTTCTATTTTTCATCATATTTTTTACTGCTTCTCTTGTGCACAAAAATGCGCCCTTCAAGTTCACATCAATTACTTCATCCCAATCATTTTCCGTCAGATCATGTATTTTCTTTGATTCTCCCCCTATTCCAGCATTGTTAACTAGAACATCAATCCTCCCAAACTGTTTGACAGCATCCTCTATCAGAGATATGCAAACAGGCTCACGTGATATGTCACCCGGTACGGACACTATCCTTCCGCCATCTTTAATAGACTTTGAAATATCTTCAGCGGCATGTTTTAGCTCTTCTTCATTTCTAGCGTTGATTACTACTGAATATCCTGCGCTGGCAAATTCCGTGGCTATTGCTTTTCCTATGCCTCTACTAGAACCTGTAACTACTGCTACTCTTCTTCCATTATTATTACTGTAATTTCTTTTTTCTTCCATGAGATTTTCTGCTGCAGGATAAAGCTCAGTATAGTTAATTAGCCTTTAACTGAGTTATCCGCTATGCGAATAGGAAAACAAAATAATAGTCTGTTTATAATCTTACGATTCATCACTATTTTCAAAGATGATAAACAAGCTGAAGCCTAAATTTTGATTAAGGAATGATGGAGTAAACTCTATACACATAAGAATATATCATACTGTGTTTTTCTCTAGATCTACCTATGCTAAAATACTAATCCTCTGTTTGTCAGCTAATAATATTTTATAGTTTCTTCTTCTATTTTGTATCCATAAATATATAGTAGTTAGCAGCAGAAATCGGTTTGTATTGCTATTAACTATAGTAATGTCACTTACCGCGACGATATTGATAGCATCATCTATAGTACCTCCTTTACCAAGTTTTGCTGATAGAATATATGCCATACATCAAGGTACTACGCTAGCTCTTGGCTGTGACCTCAGTAATGATAATAATTTCATTGCTACTACAAAAGTTTTCAAGTATGATCAGCCAAACAAACTCACATTTAATTGTGAAAGATCTGGAGGACAGGTTGACCTAAAAAAAGGTGAAAGCATAGCTCTTCGGTGTTTACATGATAATCCTCTTATCATTGCAAAACATAAAAAGATGAATTTAGGAGAATTGTTCTATGTAATATGCAAGTACAAATAAAAATAATTGACATTTTTTTATAACTACATCCATAAACTATTTCTTATTTAGTTTCCTTGTATAGCTAGTAAAAAAACACTTAAGATATTGAAACATGCTATCTATTACGTAACTTTCCAATTTATATATAATTACCTCATTATAGTTACATATGATAAGATATCAAAATGATATGAGGGGAGAAATACTTGAGTATGCTTGAAGGAAAAGTTGCAGTCATCACAGGCGGGAATAGCGGCATTGGTCTCGCGACAGCACAGCGGTTCGTATCAGAGGGCGCATATGTTTTCATCACTGGCCGCCGTCAAAGAGAACTTGATGCAGCAGTAAAGCAGATCGGCGAAAACAACGTCAGTGGCGTTCACAGTGATGTCTCAAATTTAGGAGATCTTGATATGTTGTATGCGACTGTGAAGAAGCAGAAGGGCCGTATCGACATTCTGTTTGCAAACGCCGGCGTTGGCGAATTAGTTCCATTGGAGGCAATTACCGAAGCGCACTTTGACAAAACCTTCAACATTAATGTGAAAGGGCTTCTGTTCACGGTACAAAAAGCACTTCCGCTATTTCAGGACGGCGGTTCAATCATTTTGAATGCTTCGATCGCAGCATCCAAAGGAATCGAGGCATCAAGCGTTTACAACGCAACCAAAGCCGCCATACGGTCGTTCGCGCGCACTTGGACGGTCGAGCTGAAACACCGCAAGATCCGTGTCAATGCCATCAGTCCTGGTATGATCGACACACCTGGCCTCAATGGCTTGGCTCAGAGCCAGGAACAGCTTGAGCAGTTCAAGACGAGCTTTGTATCCACCATACCGTTGGGCAGGGTTGGAAGTCCTGACGAAGTAGCAAAAGCCGCCTCGTTCCTCGCATCGGATGATAGTAGTTATGTCACCGGTATCGAACTGTTCGTCGATGGAGGTGTAGCACAAATTTGAATGTAATTAATTTGTGAAGGGATCAGACTGTCGGAATCGTTTCGCCACCAATCACATATTCACTACCATTGGTTGATAATACTCTATCTGACACCAGAAATACAACCAATTCGGCTACCTCTTCAGGATGTCCCTGACGACCAACAGGAATACTACCAAGGGATTTCATTAATGCCTGCTTCTTATTTGACATTTACCACTCCTGTCATTGTGGGGTGAACCGTACAAAAATAACTAAATACACCTGCTTTGTAGAAAGTATGTTCAACGGTTTGATTGGTGTTTAATAATCCTGAATCAAATTGTTTACCCTTATCAGTACTATTTTCAAAACCTGATGTTACTGTATGAACTTCTTCGTCAGTGTTTATCCAGGCCACTTTATCTCCAGTTCTTATAGTGATTGAGCTAGGCATATACGGTTGATCACTTTCATCCCCTGCGATCAGTACTTTGTTATTTGTATTCGATGCTGATATTGATGATGATGATGATGACGATGGCCGTAAGGTTTGGGCAACAGAACTATTCACAGCAGTAGTTATTTGTACAGAAGAATCTGTTTGAGCCAATAGTTGTTCTGCTTTATTCAAGTTACTGTTAATTTTGCTTACTAGCTGCTGTATACTTTCTACTGGTAATTTGTCTTTTATGGATTGTCTTAATTGCTCTCGTAGCATTATTTCTGTATTTTCTTTTAACACTTTATCATGTTTCTCTAATGGTGCTTCGATGAATTCAAAGTGATCCAAATATGCACTTGAAGCAAGATTTTGAGCACCTGTAAAGTTTTGATTTCTGTATTCTTTTATGGTCTGGTTTAACAAGGTTTTCACTGTAGAGATTATTTCTGTAGGTTTCTGTTGCTGTGCAAAAGCCGTTCTTGACGCAGCAATTGGCACATCCAAAATGACTGCTGTTGATTGTAGCACCCACACCATAAATAGCAAACCTGCAATAGAGAGAAAGGCCATAACAGGTTTAGCCGCATTCAGATTTTTATCATTCTCTTCTTCTTCTCGATTCATACTTAGGGTAGCCTAACTAATAGCATTATTTATATTAAATGTAGATTCTCTATAATGAGAATAATCATTAAATGAATATCTTGAAGAGGTTTATCAGCTCTATCCTTACTTCGTAAACCAATTATCTGATTTAAGCAGCAATCTCCATTGGTTCTGATACCTCTTGCTTATGCTCTTCACCATTCCAAATCCCGAATGGTTTATTCTACAGCCTTTCGGTTAATCTTGATTGCTGTTATTGTTAAGCTGTTGTTGTTTATAGACTAACTCTTTTCTTTAGGTCTTTGAATGTCACTATCTTATTAATGGATTACCAGTTCTTTTAGCGTTTGCTTATATATCATCGGTTTTCCGTAAATGCATGAATGCAAAATCTATCTTGGGAGTTATCGTCGGTATAACTCTTGTAACAACATGGTGGTCCAATAAAACAGGAAATCATGATGTAAAATTCAAAGCTTCTATACATGCCTGAAAGACCTTTCGAGATAAAATAAACCTTAGTAACTCTAGTAACGCCGAATCGGTGAGTGCAGAGATAGCTACGTCAGGTAATAATGTATATGTTAGCTGGTGGGAGAGAGGTCAGAATGGAACTAGTAATGAACCAGTACTATCAGGAAGGTGAATCCCATGCCACTCAATAAGAATTGAATAACATCAAAAAATTACTAGAAAACCTTGTTTGTTATCCTTTGTTCTACTGCTCCTTCTTCTTGATAATTATTTAATTGATGTTTAGATTTATCATATTCTCCTACAAACCTTATACCATCGTCAACTACTGTAGCATTGGTAAGCAGTTTGGAAAAGTAACAATAGTCACAGAATCTTTAGGAAAGACATTTGATGGATCTATGTGCAAGTGATCCCAGATCGATTTGTCAAAGATAGGTAACAACACAGTAATGTATGATGAATAAATAATAAATTTCATCCAAAACTTTAGCTCTGCTAATGAGTTGCTTTTATATACCGTAGTTTTCTTCTTCAATAACTCATGCCAAGAAAAGAAGCATCTCTGAGTGTTATAACCATAGCAATCATGCTTGTTGCAACTATGATGACATTAACTGGATTTGGAAACTTTCCTATTGCTCAAGGCCAAGGAAACCTGACAATAGGAAACCAGACGTTAACACCGGAACAAAAAGCAGCAATATGTGATCCTAATAATCCATTATCAAAGCTCGATCATGTCAATACAACTGAGTCAGAGATATGTGGTATTCCAAAACACAATGCGACATCACCAGAAAATGCGACATCACCAGAAGATACTACACCACCAGAAGGAATAGCACCATCAGTGGTTCCTCCACCACCGCCAGAAGATACTACACCTCCAGAAGAATAGCACCACCAGTCGTTCCTTCAGCATAGAGTTAACCATTGTCAGATATTGAGCGGGTATACAAAGCAAAGTACAACAGCTAGAGGATTTGAATCAAGCACTGAGGAATCGCGACAAGATGAAAGACTATGCTACATTACAGCTATCAGCAATTAAGTTAATCTTTAGCTTTTGTTTATCAAACTAAGTTATTGTATTGCAAGTGCTGATACAAAATCCTATGGTAGTTAGTTAGATACAAACAACTCACAAAGAAATTGGAGAGATTGAGTTCTCATAAGCACAGTGATTTGATAGGGATCCCTTATTTTATTTTATTTTGAGGAATTCCTGTGTCATACGCAACTATTCGATGATGATATGTGACAATGGGGGTATCCACAAAACTGCTTAAAATTGATATAAATCTCTTTTTTCTATTTGCTTAACTATTATATCATCCTGATTTGATGTAAAAAGCTATGGAATTGTTAAATTTCAAATACGATAAATATAATGTAATTTATCCGAAAACTTATTTTCAATTTCTAAAGGAGGTTTTCGTACTTGATGTTTATCGCACCAGTCTTATAAGAAAAAATGATATTGTTTTAGATTTGGGAGCGTGTACAGGAGATTTTTGTATTATTGCCTCTAAGAAGGCGGGAGCAAACGGAACAGTAATTGCCCTAGAACCTGACTCTGACAGCTATGAATTATTGAAATATAATATTCAAAGAAACAAATGTCAAAATGTTATCCCGATAAATATTGGTGTAGGAAAAGAAGACGACGACCAAGAAAAAGAAATCATAGCTCCCTTTAATAAGCCATCTAGGGGTAAAATAAGCACACTCGAAACTATACTTGAAAATATAGGGATGAGCAAGAGGATAGACTTTATAAAAATGGATATAGAAGGCTCAGAGGTAGAGGTGATGGCTAAGAGTATTAATATAATCAAGCAAGCTGATGTTGTATCTTTAGAGTTCCATGGTACCAGATGTCAAATCGACGAGTTACTACTTAATCACGGTTTCTTCTTCAAACCTATTACTATGACCTATATATACAAAAAAATCATGAAGAACTTGCTGCTCCATCCATTTACATTATGCAATATTTATATGGACACAGTCTTCAATAATCCACATATAATTCACAAAGCGATTACTGGATTTGATATGACTAAAGATCAATTGCTAGCCGGAAGTTATATCAAAGGAAAAGATATACATAATTTAGTTAGGTACTAATAACAAAAAATTAATAGTTCATTTTCCACTTCAGCTTACTTGGATTTGAAATGATTATATAGGCATAGGTAACGATTATTTGCAAGATATCTGAATAGTAGAATTATATAATAATCATAATTATACGACTCAGGTTGTTGATGCATTGACTATTATGTTTCTTACCCCGCCGTTTAGGAGGCCTTATGAATTGTGTTATTTCTGCAATTTTGCAGATGATGTCATAATAGTAACTGATAATCAGACCTTTAGCAAATATTCTGATTCATTTGATGAATTCAAGGAATTTAATTTCCAATATTTCTTTGTTTCTGTACAAATAAAAATGATTAGCAAACTTTTGAAATTAGGAAGTACAGCATCCCTAGTCACCTATGATGACATGCAGCTTGCAAAAATTATATGCGATAAGAATATCAACACAATCGTTAGTGTTGAAGTATTCTCTTCTCTAAGTGAGCAGGCTTCACGATTGTCAGAGAAATTCTCGCTTAGACACGTTGTCATAGTTTGGGAAAATATAAAGAGATCCGTGTTCTACCTATTTCCTCCATTTTCCAGTAATACTAGGATCGTTAAATCTTCAGCTAGCAAATTCATTACGGTTTCAGATACCTCCAAGGAATCTATGAATTCCCTACACATTCAAAAGGATAAGATAGAGACCATCTACCCTGGAATTCTTGTTGATAAATTCAGAGAGTCAACTGATAGCTCTAATAAGATATTGTTTGTAGGAAATCTAGAACCAAACAAAGGAATAACCATAATCCTTGAAGCATTTGAGAAGCTCTCTGATTACAGATCTGACGTTAAATTGATTATAGTCGGGAAAGGCACTTTAGAATGTAAAATTAACAAACTAAAAAATTCTGGGTCAAAAATAGAGTATAACGGATATGTACCTCATTTGAAATTGGCAACAATCTATTCAGAGTGCAGTATTTTCTGCTCTCCAAGCATAAAGGTAAAGAGGGCCGGCCTATTCTTAACATGGCAAGAGCAATTTGGATTTACTCTGGTTGAAGCAATGGCTTCAGGTCTGCCTATAGTTTCATCAAATACGGGCACAATACCAGAAATCGTCGGCGAAGACAATTTGACTGTTTCACCAAATGTAGAAAATGTTTTTTGTGCCTTAGAGCTGCTATTAACATGTGACGTGTTAAGGAAAAAATTGCGTCATAAGAACAGGGAAAGAAGTATTTCTAGATTTAATGCATTGAAACAATCGTCCCTCTTTGAGAAGGCCATTTATAGGTAAGTAATATGCTTGACTAAACTAACTTATTATTACGATAAATTTAAATTTGTAATTATAAACACGGCTAAGATATTGTAGATTGAGGTTACTATTAACTGGAGGCTGCAGCTATCATCATCATTTCTTGGCTTTCACTTTCCTTACTACCACTACCATTTCGCTGTTACGAGCTTCCCATGACCAATCTAACTTGTCGCCTTCTTTCAAACTCCATTGTTTAACAATAGACATTGGTATAACAGTACGTAATGAAGTATAATTGCTAGAGGCCTTACCTATCGTAGTAATTTCATTGGCATAATTAACCAGTCCACTATGTACTTACTAAAGTTGTGATACTATGGTTCTGATATCAATTACATTAATTGCTAAGAGAAATTTGACACGTTTATTCAAGTACTTGAATAATGTTGGCTATATGCATTTACTAATTCAGAGAACACTATGATATTGTCAATAGCAGTAATATTGATTTTAATTTTAGTGATAACAACCATTTCCATTCAAATCTTCATAAATATGGCTGCAGCAGTACCTCAACAAAAACAAGAACAGCAGCAATTAGCAACACTTGCAAATAAGATCAACAATACTAACATAAATGACAGTATGTTATTACCGTCATCTTCTTCTTCTCCTACCATAAATATCCGTCCTAGCATTCAGACAGATTTCAATCCAAATGCGACCTATCCAAGAATATCTAAATTTGCATATCTTGATCCTCTTGCGCTAGTCATTGGTGATTGTGAGATCGGCAGGCTAGCGCTGGTTGCACCATTTGCAGTATGTAGAGGTGATGAAGGAACGCCTATTCATATTGGAGACTATTCTAATATGCAAGATGGTGTAATTTTACATGCTCTTGAAACAACATCCCATGGTAAGAATATTGACGATAGACGATACTCTGCAGAAGGATCCCTTTTAAAAGCGAATAATAGTGAATTTAAGAATGGTTTTGCCATATATGTTGGTGACAAGGTCAGTCTAGCACATGGAGTACAGGTTCATGGACCTGTGTATATTGGAAATGACACATTTGTAGGTATGAATAGCTTTATCTTCAATGCAAAGATTGGAAAAAGAGTAGCAATAGGAGTATCTAGTACAATAACCGATGGTGTCACAATCCCTGATAATAAATTTGTACCACCTGGAAGTATCATAGCTACACAAGCACAGGCAGATGCATTGCCACCTAGAGTTGGAAGTCCATATGAGAAGATAAATAGAGCTGTTCTTCATGTAAATCAAGAGCTTGCAAAAGGATACGATGCACGAATCATTCAAAGACTGGCTACAGAGATTGAAGATGAACTAGAGCAGGAAGAGATGCTTCAAACAGGGAGTCCAACAGGAAACCCAAATGTAATGGCTAGACGGTAGCAAACAGAATACGTCTTTGTGATGCAATCATCACTTTTTTACATTAGCCTCAATTATTCCCTATCTTGCAGGTACCTGTCTGTAAGATAAAAGAATACAAGCGAAGCTCTGAATACTGTCAACCCCAAAGGAGCTAATTATATCTCCTTAATACGGTGTCCTCTATGGAATAATTGCATATTACACGTTCTGAAAAAAGGTTCTGCTGCACATTCTTTCATCTTGCAAGACATCTTTTGATTAAACTTTTTCAAAATGATAAAACTTCAAAGCTAATCTAAAAGCATCAAACATATCATTATATGATGTAGATTCTTTATCTAATATCCCATCATTATCTACTGCTGTTCTAATTGAAGTTATCAGTTTATCAAACTTATGTGGATTAATAGCTATTCTCCCACCATCTGTTCCAGTATCATCTTGCAATGTCCTAACATAGCTTTGTGCTCCGAATTGAAATTGACAGGAACAATTCGCATGTCTGGATTTCTATTTTCTTGTTTGGCTTTGGATCTCTGGCATATAGTCTGCATCTTCACCTATTTGCAGCTTTAGTGATTTGATAAAAGATGGATTAGCACCATCAATGTATACTGTGTCAATGTCGTATTTACTCATCAAGCAATATACTACAGATAGCATCTCATTGTAATCAGGTCTATGATACTCTTCTGCATGCAATATCTGAATATGATGATCTACCCACTGTGTTATGACAATACCAAATGCTGAACTGCCCCATCCTGGATCTATACCCATAGATCTAGAAGTAAAATATAAGGATGGACTGAAATTGTCAGGATTATATTTCCTGCCATATTGCTTACGCTTTAGGAATATCAAAGCGATTCAACATCGAGATTGTCCGTCATCTTCAAATAATTTCAAGCCTTTTCCTCTGTCTATACCATTAGCGATAACAGCTTTCATTTTGTTAAACTTTCATTTTAGAAAAAAAGTTATTAAGAGAATGAATACAATGTTTGGTAATTCAAGCAGCTAGGAGAACGAAACTACAACTATGCCTATTATGCATAACAACGACGACAGCGACATAAAACTAGGCATTAGAAACTTCATGCGATATATCAAGGTAGTTTCCTTTATCTATTGAGCTGGGCTCTCTTTTGCTTGCTCTGTTAAGATTGTATGCTATTTTTATTGATAAAAATAGATAAAATATATGAAGTCTAATGTCAAAACATCGTGTTAGTAATTAGATTCATTCTAATTCAACAGTTCTATACCAAATCCAATTTAAGTTAGTTGGTTAGTTAATTAGTTACTCAACCATGCCATCAGAAATGA
>JBJMFM010000242.1:0-3629 GCA_045808425.1 Nitrososphaeraceae archaeon
CCATCATCCTCCAGTGGTACTTTTGCTTCTTCCACTTCCTTTTAGGTAATTTTCAATAGCTCTTCTAATGAATGTGCTGCGGGGAATATCGCCACGCTTATTTTCAATTTACTTTAACAAGGATATGGGTAAGGTAATTCCTAGTTTTTCTGTTCTATCTCCTTTAGTAGTACTACTAACCATACCAGTATATCTAACAACACTTAGCTATAAGCGTTTTCTTTATGATACTACACATACAGAAAACTTGAGACTGAGTAGATTGTCATCCCAATTAATTGATATAATATCAGATCTATAGATATAAAAAATTGTACGAATTATTTTTACAACAGGATTGTATATTATATTAAACTTTAGCATAAATCTATTCAAGGCTTATTATCCTTGTTTCTACAACGAGAGTTTGTTATGAGTTCGTCATCTGCTATAGATTGGAGTGATGTAATAAAGAAGGAAGCAAGAGGAAGTAACGATGAAGATTTAGGTGAAGTACAAGAAGTCGGGGAAAATTATGTTTTAGTACAGAGAGGACTGATCAATAAAGACAAGTTCCACATTCCAAAAGATATGGTAGAAAGCTATGATGGAGAGATACTCAGATTTAGCATATCCGAAGAAGATGCAAAATCTAGGTTTTTGAGAGATTCACCACCAACAGCAAATGAAGGTTTAACTGCAGCAAGAAAAGCAGAAGAAACTACAGTTCCTATAACAGCAGAGAGATTAGATGCATCTACTAGGGATTCTACTAGAGAAGCCACAATCATAAAGGAACCTATTACAGAAACGAAAACTGTAGAAGTACCAGTAACGCATGAAGAGATATCTATAGAACGAAGAGACGTCAGTGAGCACACTATAGACGAAAGACCAGTACAATCAAAAACTGAAACTAAAATTCCATTAAAGCAGGAAGAGGTACAGGTAACAAAGCAGCCTTATGTAAAAGAAGAGATAGTTATAAACAAAAAGCCAGTAACTGAAACTAAAACAATAACTGAAGACGTAATAACTGAAAAAGTTACTGTTAGAAATCCTGAAGGGGAGGAAGTAAGAGAAGAGAAACAACAAGAAGGGGAAGAAATGGCTAAAAAAGGGCTTGGTTCTACAAGCAAAAAGACAAGAGCAAAAGTAGCTAAAAAGGGGGAACAAGCCTAAAGGAATATAAAGATAAGCCGTTTACTGTGTTATTCTCCTTCTTTTTTGTTGATACCGTTCCACAGCCAGAACTATTCATCTCTAAAGACTGCTTCTTCATTAGCGGTTATAGATATGCAATTTGAATTCGCAGCATGAAAGAACAAGAATAATACATCAACTAATAGAAGAGATGACTATGGTACTTTTTAAACGCGGTAAATAATGCACCGATTTCGTTACGTTATAGGAATATAGCCAGATTTTTGGAATTGGAATTCTCAATGTAACTACACCATCCTCATACTTTGCTGTTCCAACTACTTTTTCATCATCGTTGGTAGAGATAGGCAATACTATTTTTCTGCTTATATTAAGAGGTCTTTGTTTATAATATTGTGCTCTAATATGTTCTTCTTGTTCTTCTCTTTTTGCATTAATTGTTAGTATATCTTCTGCGATTCTAAGATTGATATTCTCCTTTGTAAAACCTGGCAAATCAATTCTAACAACTAAATCATTTCTCTCTTCTACTATGTCTATAGCTGGCATTACAAATTCAAAGAATTCCCTCGATCTCTTGCCTAATTCCTTAGTTAACTCCCAACAAACCATGTATGTCATATATGGATGAGGACCCATTAATAGTTTGTATATGCTTCAAATGATTCTATAAAGCGTTAATCATTATTCCGTCAAATGGGCCGTCATGTGGAATTGGAATGGAATGGAATTGTACAAGGGGTACTATATACAATATTCCAAAGATGACTAGATGTCTGACGCCGTTCTTATGAAATACTTTTTCCGAGGGTATGTCGTAGGACTGATTCCAAATATGGAAAGCGAAATTTATATTCCATTTTGATAAGACGCTCAGGAATAACACGTGAGCTTGCTAGGATTGCAGCATTAGCTAATTTCTCTCCTAATGCTAATTTTGTTATAGATTTAGGAATAGAAAATACCGTAGGTCGTGACAGAACCTTTCCCAAAGTCGCCGTGAAGTCCGCATTTGTGATAGGATTGGGCGATACCGCATTTACAGGACCAGCAATAGATTGGTCCACCATAGCGTGCAAAATAAATCCAAGTAAATCATCTAGTCCAATCCAACTCATATACTGATTACCATTTCCAATTCTTCCACCTAAGCCCAATTTAAAAATGGGAAGAATTTTTGATAGCATTCCGCCAGAAGATGACAAAACTATGCCTGACCTCAAATTGACTACTCGAACACCAGCTTCCTTAGCTATTTCAGTAGCTTCTTCCCAATTCCTGCAAACATATGAGAGAAAATCAGTGGAGGAAGAGGAAGGTGGGCTTTCTTCTGTTAATATCTCATCACCTCTGTCTCCATAATATCCTGTTGCAGATGCAGATACAAGTACTTTGGGTGGTTTATCAATGGAGGATAGCAGCTTACATAGAGACTGAGTTGTATTTACTCTACTATCAAAAATCCTCTTTTTCTTTTTCTTTGTCCATCTTCCAAATATATTTTCTCCAGAAAGGTTGACTACAGCATCTATGTTCTCATTGTCTATTTCGTCATTTAAAGACGCAGACGATGAAGGATTCCATTCAATAGACTTGACATTTTTGAAATTGAAGGTATTATCAATACCATCACTTACAGGATGTCTTATGAACCGTATTACTCTATGGCCCCCAGTGGTAAGAAATGGTATTAATGAAGAACCAAGAAATCCACTAGAACCAGTAATTCCAATAGTCATAGGTCTGTCACTACCTCTTATTTTATTTGCAGTAGCGTGAACTCGGAGATCCCCCCTGGTGAGACGGTGTCTGTAGTCAAACATTTGGTTTAGTTTTTTATTTATTAGAGGTGAGGCAATTGTTTCGCTCAGAATACCACCTGGCAACGAGTACTCTACATGATCATCTAAAATGGATGAAGAATTTTCAAATGAATTAAACAAATGAGTGTGTGTCCATGATGAAAAAAGTCCTTTTATTTGGCTGTCTCTAAATTGCTTGCCCTCCACATAATCAGAATGCTTTACCAGCCAAGTTGTATGAATAGGACCAGCAATCTTCATCTTTATCTTGACTGTGCCACCATTCTGGATGTTTCCTTTTCGTTCAATTACCTTAAACTGATGCCAAGGAGGGTTAAGTCGTTCAAATGCACCTTCTCTTATATGCCATCTAAATAATTCATTTGAAGATATTCCATTGATGTGAGTAGTGTGGATAAAGGACTTCACTATATACCTATATCATATACTCTAATAATAAAGACAATATTCCGCAGGAGAAGCTCGATTCAAATTCTGATTAGACTTGCTGGCAGTTAATAACCAAAATGTGAGAAATTCGGGGCAAACATTTCTATTCATAGATCATAAGAAGTGTCCCCCAATTGTTATTAACAACAATTCAAGATTATCAAACATTAATTATAATATCCCTACTTAACTATGATCACAGCTTGGAACCAAATGAGATAAAATTTACCCCAG
>JBJMFM010000243.1:0-2776 GCA_045808425.1 Nitrososphaeraceae archaeon
TTTAGAGATAACATATATGCAGAATTTTATAATATATGATCAATCAATCTAACGTTTACAAGTATATATGAGTAGCATAATTTAGTTAATACAAATACATTTGAAATTCTTGATAACTCAAAAGGCTGAATTTTTATAAAAAGATCATGTCTCAGAATCCAATATTCATCAACTTAGAAGATGCTGATTTATAAACCAAATTAGAAGAATGATATCAATTAATGCCAGCTTAGTAAAAGATAGCCCCATACACATTATCATATACTTATATTACATTAAGAATGCGAGATCTTGGGAGAAGCAATAAAACTTGCTATTATCAAAAAATCATTTTGAAACTTAACGCCTTGCAATAACATGACGATCTCCCCACTCATGATTCTCTTCAAATATTACGTTGATATTATACGAATTAAGAAGTTCTATTAGTGGCTTATAATTATCTTGACCATGTACTTCTATCAAGAGAGCAATATCTTTGCTATTGGATAGCGTATTGTAGGCACCTTTTAGTACATCAAGTTCAGCTCCTTCAACATCTATTTTTATCCAATTAACTTCTGCATGGCTAATTCCATCTTGTTGCAGTAAGTTATCTAAAGTATCTGCATTTACTTCCACAAATTTATCCTTCATTTTTTCTTCTCGTACTCTTTCTGACATTATGGTATAATTACTATAGATCTTTACCTTCATTTTTCTTGAATACACAGCATAATTTAAACATGTAACATTGGTTAATTTGTTTAGCTTTACGTTGCGATTTAACATATCAAAACTATCTGGATGCGCTTCAATAGCTATAACTTTTCCATTTGCACCAATACGCTTTGAAGCTATTATCGTATATATTCCAAATGCTGCACCAATATCTACAACGATGTCTCCTTTTTCAGGTTTGAAATATTCTCGTATATCCTCTTCTTGGGCAGTCATACTTGCATACATGTCTTCAATTAAGAAGTTTGGTATCTTTCGTGTTACTAGGCTGTAGAATTTATAATTATACTTTGGCATATCAAATATTAATAAGAATGAATTATCCAAGTGCAAAAATTCAATTGACTTGTACAAGAACGCTCTAAAACTAATTTTTTTTTCATTATACAGACGATCTTTTTTTTTCTTTCCTAAAATGATTGTACTTAAAAACCCTAAACTCAAATACACATTTTTGAGGCAGAAAAATACAAGTTTGTCTTTTTTAGTTGCGCATTTTGCTTCTTTTAGGAGAAAGCTATCAATACGTGTAGGATTATATCTTGACATAGGCTTTATGTTATTGACATTATACTATTGTTTATATCTTAATTAGAAATATATACAACATGATGTCAACAGATATAAATTACTCTTATTCAAGCTAGATCAATCCCAAATATGCTAACACAAACCATATTCTTGTTCTAAATGCAACATATGCTTCTTTGGCAATATTTTGAATAAACGTTTTCCATAATACTTCCTTTAATGTCATCATCTTGTACTTTCTATAAATATGTCCTTGCTCTATTTGCTGTTTTTTTGGAATATATCTAGGCATAAGCGAAATAATAGTACCCGTCCTTTTGTGTATGTTTGTCTCAAATGGATAATGTTCTGCCAAGTAGTTTGCAACCTTCTTCCAACGCAGGCCATTTTGATCAAAGTAATATTTTATTGCAGCATCTTCTCCCTGCTGCAAATCGAGATTAAGATTCTCTAAATGCTTACGCCTAATTAAAGTCTGTCCAAATACACCATATTTTACTTTGGTAAGATCCTGAACCCATTTGACCCGGTAATAATCAATTCTGCTTCCTTCCACTGCATCAGATTCATTCATATATTCTGACATTTGACTATACCATCCATTTTTAAGTATTATATCAGAATCAATCACTGCTATCCATTCAGTCTCTGCAACTCTAAAACCAAATTGTGTAGCCTGACCAAGATTGAGTTCTGGTTTATGGTAGATCTCAACATTTTCATACTGGGAGGCGATCTTTATTGTATCATCAGTTGACCCTCCATCAACAATTATCACTTTACGAACAGGTATTTCTTGAAAAATAGAGTCCAATGACTGTTTTAGCATTTCAGCTGAATTTTTTGTTCTCATAATAACATCTACTCTGTCTTCTGACATATCCATAAAACAAGATAATGGGAAAATTTAAAAGTTAGGTAAAACTTCCAAAAGTTGGATTTTATTGAAAATCTAAATTCACTGCTACATATATATCTATATTTATAGATCCTTTCTTTTATCGCAAAAAAGCACATCTGCTATAGCGCTGTACATAATAATTAGGTCAACTAGGACACCTTTGCAAATACATCTAATTTAGTTAACTTTTCACATGTTAGTATAATCAATGTAGTAAAATGGAGGATTTACTGATATTTCCAGATGGTAGATTGATTATGAACGGAGGTCAAATTTGATTAATGTCATTTTAGTAGCACTTATCGAAGTATGTGTGATTGAAATATTTAATATCGATATATGAGAATATTTCTTAAGGAGCAATAATAGATGCCTCAGAATAATAACCTTCATTGTTATTGATGATGATCATATTGAATCCTCGTGTCATGGTCTTTTTACTTCGAGCCTATAATATGTGAGAGTCCCGTATTCCTGATTACTTGCAGCTTGAAATTATGTGTTTCAAGTATCTGCTTTACTTCATCAAAGTTATCTCCGTGTACTTCTACCACAACCTTACGTAATCGCTTTAATGTATTTGTTGCTCCATTTAATGCCATAACTTCTGCTCCTTCTATATCC
>JBJMFM010000244.1:0-3907 GCA_045808425.1 Nitrososphaeraceae archaeon
AGTAATTATCTATAGACACTTATGAAACAGTCATATCATTGCTTGTCTTGTGATAAAGACTTCATAGACAAAGACATGGCAGAGGATCATAAAAAAACTACTGGTCACTACCGTCAATATTAGTCTTAAACTTCCAACCAACCTATACAAAGCTGCACAGGCAATCCTACTACTTTGTGGCTACGATAACTTTGAGGATTATCTCCTTGAGCTACTTAGAGCAGATATCAAAATGGAGCTAGACGGTAGTGACGATTGGCTTTGACATTTATCACAAGTAATTGTCTGAGCCATATTATTATGGCTAGATTCAAGTCAAATATAAGAGTATATACAATGGAATGTCATTTTTGAAGGAAAGGTTCAAGACAAATACAAAATGCTATGGAAATAGTATTACGATGCAGATTACTATATCAACATGTTTTTTATATTATATTTACTTTTGAATTAAGAATCTACTATTATTGCAGTTTAAATTTTAGTATATCCGATTTTTATATAAACAAAGCTTGGTTTATCATTTAAGTATGGAAGCAGCAAATGTTACTGAATCTGTAGGTGTTTTACTATTGGCAGTGGATCCTGTTATAGCATTAGTGTTGTTTGAACCTAGTGGTATTGCAGTACCAATTGGAACAGGACTAGGCTTGATATTGGTAATCTGAACAGTTATGCCGCCACTATAACCATCATTTGCAAAAGTAACATTTTCAAATGCTGTTGCTGCATTTATTGTTTGGTTTGTCTTTTGCCATAACACTTTGCCATTATTTGAGTAGATTGTCATATCAAAACCATTTACAGGCAATATCTGTTTCATTTGTGGTGTGTTATCATTATTAGATTGTGCAGGAGCACTACTACTACCATTTAGAAAAAGTATTTGCATACCAAATCCCTTTTTTGGAAGGGAACTGAACGACTCATTGGATCTTAACTGTACTCTATAGATACTCTTGTCAGAAAGTTTTTCAATAACGTTCATGTCATCAGTGATATTTGCTGTAGCTGTTTTTGAATTTGTGTTGTTTACAGCACTAGTATTATTAGAGATAGAAGTGATAGTAACAGCGAAGGTACTGTTATTTTTTATATCTAAATTTTGAATTTTTGTATGATTCATATTTAAATAGTTAGAATCTTGTCCACCGAACGCTTCTAAATGTATTGCCTGTTGTGTGAAATATAAAAGAAAAGTAGATGCTAACAATGTAGAAAAAAATAATGATAAAGCATTACCGTGGAATCGATATACCATTTCAATATTGGATATGTGAGTTAGTATATAATAATAATGATGATATCGGTAAGAATGACCTCAAAATGAGGTTAACTAGTGATACATACCAAAGTTACAGGCTCAAATTCTTTGTAATTTGGATTTGCAGTTTATGCTATTTAGCAAGCCTCATAAGGAAATTGCTCTGATTTTACAATCCAGAAAATGTAAAGTTAGCGATTGATTACTACTGTTTCTGCAGTTTAAAGAACTTCCTATGTTTGTTATTCTTTCTGGCGTAGTAAAGAGTAGGCTTCTGTTATACTATTATACAGTGCGATAACAATGTTTTTTGGCTATGTACCCAAAGAGTTAAGAGTCATTAATAGCATGACAGTTTTTATAAATTAACCATAGGTGTACCATTTCTATCATTTTTTACCACGATTAAATAGCTTCAAGGAATAACTTTTGAAGATCGTTACAGATCAGTTATTATATATATTAGTTAAACTACTGCAAGCCACATTATAAAGAGAGAAATGAAAAGAAAAGCTCTAGTCATCGTTTCTATCATAGTAATAATTATCGTAGCTATGGGTGCTACATATGCTTATTCTAGATATTTTGGTCCACAGATAGTAATGCAAAATAATCCTGATAGATACAACTGCCGACAAGGAAATATACTTGATGGTGTAAATAGACAAGCCAGGTTCACGATTTTGTCTTCTTGTCAGAAAGTTGTTGGAGTAGTACATGATATGAAAGGGACAAAGGAAGATGATGGTGATTATCAGTTTAACCTCGCTTTAGAACAGCCTTACAGAAAGCTGCTCAATCAAGAGAATTATAAACAAGCGAAAGGGATGCTTGTAGTGGAAATCATTCCCAAGGACCAAAGCTCAACTTTAGTACAAATCCCTAAAAATGGCGATAGAATACAAGCATATGGCGTATGGGTATCAGATAATCCGCACGGATGGAATGAATTGCATCCAACATGGGAATTAAAGAAGCTGGTATAATTTAGATAATGTAGCTTTCATTTTCAAGGTTAACTGTATTAATTGGAATAACTTATTTATCTGCCATTACATTGTGACCACACGGTCAATCACTTGTAATAAGCCCAACAGTTGTCAAAATTTGCCTAATACGTTTGTTATTCCAAGATCAATATGTATTTGTGTGAAATCATATTTGAGTTATAAATTTCCATCACTTAAGGATAGCAACAGAGGTTCTCAATGCAATCTTGTTTGTATTTGCAGCTACAAAGCTATATGTATCATTGAAATAAAGACAAATACAACTAATAATTTAACTAACAAAGGTATAGCATTATTAATAATAGAAAAATATAATGAAGCTATTAGATTTTTTGACAAAGTTTTAGCTATAAATCCAAGCGATCCTAAAAATATTCCAGATAACAAAGAATCTCGACGGCTTTTATATGATTTGGGACTTGATGTACAATCTATGAAGATGACGGCAATGGACTCGCTCGCGAAAAGTGACAAGCGTTCAAACGTGGTTTGATCACGTTACTGTCAAGAATGCAAAGAATTAAGGCAGAATGGATAACAGTAGCTTGATCACCAATCGATTAAAAAAAGTTTACATGGTACCTAATATCATAATTTCCGTGCGGCTGAATGCATCATTTATTAAGTCGTCAACTATAGATTTGTCTATTTAGATTTTAATAGAGCATGGTTAAATGGAATACAGAATGCACATGATAAAAATACACTCTGTTTTTATCAGAACAATTCTTATAGCTCTGGTTTTTTTATTTGCAACTATATTTGCTAATTTTTGGTTTACAGTAGTAGCTTATCAATATAATACCAGAAGTAACAGTAGTGGCAATCAATATGGTTCGAGCTTGGCAGTTGGTTCTTCAGAACATGATAACAAATTATTAACATTACATAATATTACTAACGAGGTATCTTTCGCTGGTGAAGTTAATGCAAGTAACTTACCAAACCTTCCACCATCAAAACCTAGTGTAATTATAGATCCAAAGGAACAGTACCTTACCAGAAATTACACAGTGTACATTAGTGCAAAGAAGCATGCCGAATTAGTAAGACCCGCTAATAAACATACTACCAATGTTACTGAGATCCAGCGTCATGATCTGCCACTACTTGTACCAAATTTTAACAGCGAAACTAAGAATAAAAATAATGCTAACAATTCTTTTGCCACCATCAACACACGCTTTGAGGGATTATCACAACTTTGTTGCATTCCTCCAGATATACAATTGGCTGTTGGTTCAAAACATGTAATGGAAACCGTAAATTCTGAGGCAGCAATTTATACTAAAACAGGTAGCTTCACTGCACTATCCAGCATTATCAGTGGATAAGTCTGGAAATAATATAGGTATTATCTTTGGTTATTCTTCTTCTGATACTTTTCCAAGTCTTTTAGTTGTCTTCGGATCAGCCAAAAACAATACCTTCAATTCATTAAACTATTTTTCAATTCCTAAGGAATGGAACTGCAAATTCATTATCTATTAGATATGGCGACTACTTTTCAGCAGCCATAGATCCATCTGAACCAAATAGCATATGGGTAGCAGGACAGTATTATTATCATCCATCATCTTCTACACCGGTATGGTCAACTTATATTGGTAAAATAAATACAGAAAGCAGCAGA
>JBJMFM010000245.1:0-12397 GCA_045808425.1 Nitrososphaeraceae archaeon
TTTTGCCAACATCTTTTTATCCATGTTGACACTTATTTTTCAAGTCAGAAAGAAATGGGAAGCATATTAGTAACAGGAGGCTTTGTCATTCTTACTGTTGCTAGTATTCTTTCATTGTTAATAAAGACGGATTTGACAGCAAACTGAGGGTTTGTAGCAGCTTACCTCTTTTCTCTTTAGCTTAGCAATACCCATTATACAATCAGGCTTTTTCTCAAATACTGATAACTCGCTCCTTCTTTTTGGGTTTTCAACATTAGGGTAATACAGCCATTTAAAAAATCTAGATAATATTACAAGCTTTGTGTTGTAGCTACCTATCCACTTGTGCAGTGGGTCTTCATCCTCTGTCTTTCGGCATTTATCTAGATAGCATAGAACATCATCTCTTGTCATATCAATAAACTTCTTTTCTATTCCAACTGTTCTTGATAACTCTGACAAAATCTGTATTGTGTATCTTTTGTAAGTTAGCCTTGGATTAATCTCTCTTTTCATTGCTATGATATAATCACATATTGTAAGTGCATTTTCCTTTGATAACCTGCTTCTATCCCGTAATATCAGTTCACAGAATTTCCGTGTAGTAAAGCCTTCAGTTGCAAGAGAGATTTTTCTCTCTAGTATTCTTAAAGGGCTATCATTATTGTCCTTTCCATCTAAAAGTGAGTCATCTGTTAATGGTATTAATATTTTAGCTATCGATTTGTTTGAACGCTTGGCCATATTAGTATGATATAGATAGCATAACGTACT
Organism: Nitrososphaeraceae archaeon; assembly: GCA_045808425.1. GTDB lineage: Archaea > Thermoproteota > Nitrososphaeria > Nitrososphaerales > Nitrososphaeraceae > JAFAQB01. The sequence continues at coordinate 757 of JBJMFM010000245.1, forward strand.
AATAATACTTTGTATGAGGCAATATTAGCCATAGATAATAATATGTCATTGAGGGGTAATATTTGATACACATACTATCAATTAATCAGCAATAATAGTCGTTGAATATGTCCCCTAAGGGATCGAAATGCAACAAGCAATGAAACCATACCTAGTATAAGTAATGGCAATGGTAAACATTCTGAGGAAGGATAATGCTATCAGCTAAATGAATAATAACACATTTTATTCCTAATACTAAGCATTTTAGATAATGACCAAGACGTGAAAATCCATCATAGATTCCTTATATAGAACCATTTTACATACCACAAAATGGGGAAGTAATATGGATGAATATTATACAAAAGTTCTGATAGGAGCCATAATTTTTGCTATATCATCATTTATGGTAGCAGCAGCTCCATCATTAGTAATAATTAATCAATCGTATGCATTCATTGACGAGAATAGTACTTTTGTATCTGTATTACCAACTTCAAATAAACTATCCAATATAACGATAACAAGCAATTCGAATATCGTATATTCAATTCCATCAACATTTGTTAAAGTTGACAAATTCAATACTAACTATACTGTATATGGTAGTGCTCATTCTTTTAATAGTTCAAAGAACTTGATAACGTCAACAATAGTGGATGATTATGACAAAAACCCCAACATAGGATATGTAGTAAACAGCAGCCAAGCAATAAATATAAGTTCCCAACTCGGCCTTCCCAATCCCTTTGTGAGTAAGGATTTAATAAATCAGAAGATTACAGATGAAATAGAGGATGCTATTGCTGCTATATCTGCCACTAATCCTACAGAAAAACATGTAGAAATAAAATGCACTTTTGGAATGGTCTTGGCTAATTATAAATGCTCTTGATTCCGATAATGATAACTTGGAGAATGAAAAATAAGCCAGGTAAAATGTCGGGACGACAGGTCCAGACCCAAGAGAATATTACGTTGAATAACTCAATAGTAGACTCTCCTTGTAGCTTCGGTTAACTTTGCAGAATTAGTAATTTTGATATATATTATATGAAATCTTGTGACAGTATTCTGAAAAGTGTTTGAGTTGCTAATGTACCCTCTCGATAATCATCATTTCTCAGAGCCACCTCTACAAAGTCTAGCCCTATCAGTTTTGCAGATGTATCTATGCTTTTAATAATATTTAAAACTTCAAACGGATTTAAGCCAAATGGTTCAGGGGTTCCTGTACACGGAACATACGGCAAATCATATACATCTATATCAAACGATATATAGATCTTTTTATTTGCAGTTATCTTTTTTAGATATACTAATAGTTTGTCAATTCTATTGTGTACCTCCCAGGCATCAAATGTTATAACTCCATTTTTTTCTGCATTATTATTTTCTTCCCTATCCGTTTGTCGTATTCCAATTTGGATTATGTTCTTGCCTGGAATGTAACCTTCATTCATTAGGTGAAAAAATTGTGTAGTATGGCACATTCTCATACCATCATATTCTTGTTTCATATCTCTATGAGCATCAAAATGAATGACAATTGGTTCTTCTGTGTACAATGCCTTCAGAGGATAATAAGAAAGAGTATGCTCTCCGCCTATCATTACTGGCAGCTTATTGGCTTCATATAACAAAGAGGTTATCTTAGGTATTGTTTTATCCAGAAAGGAAAATGTACGAGCAATATTAATTCTCTGTCTGCTTTCTTCTTCTTCTTCTCCTTCTTCTTGCACTTTTATCCAAGTAGGAATTTTTAGATCTCCAAGATCATAGATTTTTACTTTATCATAAAGCTCTACTTTTTCATCAAGAATAAAAGTCTCAACCTGGCGTGCAGAAGCTAGTCTGATTGCTTCTGGTCCCCTGGCAGTCCCCTTACCAAAGCTTGTCGTAATATCAAGAGGGACGCCATAAACGACGACATTTGATTCATTAAATGACATTTTGACAGGGAGGTCTGCAAAACTATATCCCATATTCATTACTTCAGGAACAATGAAAAGAGATTCAAGTAGCTCAAAGTCAGCCTTTTTCAATATTAAAAAAAATGTATTGCAGATTAAAATGCTTTTTATCTTCTTTTGGATTACGAAGGGTAACGTGTAAAGTCGTTCTTGTATTCCTCACAACTACCCCATATCAACTTAACAAAAATTGCTTAGAAAGAGATTTCTGATTTCCTACAAAGTGTCAAGTGTCAATTTGCATAATTTTATTATTAGATATACAATAATCATGTGCTCCAGAATAACTCGTCAAGGCTCGACTGATGTGGCTTGCCTAGAATAGATTTGAAATTGAAATTCAGAGATGATAGAAGCTGATCGAATGTTGCTTCCATAGTTTCAAGATATTTCTCTGTATCAATCTCTTCTGCCTTTACTAGTTCTACAGGTTTGACACCATCTCCTGTTTTTGTTTTGACATATGAAATAATGTCTCCTGCCTTGACTTCCTTTCCTATGTCTACTAATAGTTTTGCTGCCTTGATATGCTGTGGTAACCCTTTATAGTTCTCAATTTCTGCGTCTCTGCCATCTAGTGAGGTTGCTTTAACACCAGCAGTTGTTGTTAGCTTCTTACCATATTTACCAGGGGACTTGTTCACCATTACATTAAAGCTAAGATCTGACGATGGTATCTTTCTAGATTCCAAGTTTCTCGCATTTTCTTGGATAATATGTTTGATCTTTTCTTTAGCGGATTCAAAATCCTTTTCTGAATTCACTTTGCTTAAAATATCCAAAATGTCATAGAAGGCATTTCGTATAAATGGAGGAGTATGTGATTTCTTTCCAGTAAGACCTTTGACATCCACCGTACCATCTGCCAAGACACCGAGGTAATTTTTCTTAAGTTCACTGAATACTACATATCGATATTGCTTGTCTATTTCAAGATCTACTCCAAGATTGCTTCTTGCCCAAGTGGATATTTGATCGACTTGTGTATTAGATGGATTCTTTAGGAAGAGTGAGTCAGTATCTCCATATACTACATCAATACCTATCTCTTTGCATTTCTCGATTGTCTTTGCTGTCGTGGTCCTCCCAATGGCAGCAGTTGCATCAGCTACTGGTAAACAGTAGAGAGGGAATATCTCTGCGCCCATCACGCCATAACTAGCATTGAGAATTACCTTGATTGCTTGGCTAACTACGTTATACAATTGTCGTTCTTCAGAAGATAATGCTTTATTTTTAGATAGGTATTTGTAGTAGTTGACTCTTAAATCACGCAGCGATCCAATCAAGAGTGATGTAAGGCCTCTCTTTTCTTTGCATATCCAGTGTGTAGTACCTGGTATTTGCTGACTAGGATCATTTTTACATGATTGATGTGTACAATTTACTGTTTCATAAGAGAGATTATGTACTTTAATAATGCTTGGATAAAGACTTGCAAAGTCTACCACGATAACACCGAAATGTATACCAAGGATAGGTTCTACCACTAATCCACCACGATATTTCTTTTCTTTTATTATTGCAGTAGTTGAAGCACTACCTTTTGCCTGCAGTTCATCGCGTCTTGGAATAAGACTATTCCGATGACGGTGTTCATAATACAACATACCTCTGATCCACTGATTAACACCAAATCGTGCAATATCGTCTATAGATAATCTACTGATTCTTGCAATGACTACCAGAAGCTTCATTAACAAATTATCATTAAAACTTGTCAATTTGAAGGTTAGATCAGCATCTTTAAGACAATATTGTGCTAACTTGTGCATGGGTAATTCGCTAATATCGCCTTCAAATTCAATTTTGCTATCGTTTAGCAGAGCTTCACAAATTGCATTAAGTGTGTATTCAGAGTATTTGTGACTAAAAGCATAGATTTGTACAGATCTATTCTGAAAGGTTCTAAACAAGTCAATGTGCAATCCATGTCTTATTTGAACTGGTTCAGCTTGAGAACCTCTTTTTATAAAAGTCTCTCTTTTAATTATGATCGGAATTTCATTTTTTGGTATAACCATCTTACTGATCGGATCAATTCTCGGATCCTGGGACCTAGCATAAAGATATGGCATATCAAAATCATCACCATTATAAGTGAGTACAATTGGATATGTATTGATAATTTTAAATGCTTTTTGTAATAACTCTTTTTCAGTGTGGCAAAGTTCTGTTTCAGGGATTAAAGGAGTATCAGAGTCGATGGGTTGGTCTTGTTTTAAGACCAGCACCTTTCTAAACCCATCGCTTGCAACAAATCCAACTGCAATAACACGTCTATCATGATCACGTGGAGTAGGCATTCTTCCTTCTTCAGATTCAACCTCAATATCTACAGAAACTCTTCTCAGATCAGGAATAGGTTGATTGAGAAGCTCTGCCCATCTTGTAATATATTGGTGGTATTCACCATTATTCCCTTTTCCTGTATCTTCTTTTATTCTATTCCATAGTAAGTTTTCCAATTCTTGTTGAACTTGATGAGAAATTTGGTTTTCAAACTGTCTGATTTCTTCTCCTCTTCTAATATAGTATGCACCTGGAATTAGTCCAGTGTCGTAAAGATAATTTTCATGATATTTTATATCTGCTTCCCATGAAGTGATTTTTTCTCGAATACTATTTTCTGTACCGCCAATAGATAATGGGTCAGGTGCAATTATCTTTAGTAGATCGACCTCTCTATCAGAGATTAGATCTTTTTTGATTGTTTTTTCTAACACATATTTTTTTTCCCTCTCAACAATCTTTTCAACCATACTGCGATATTGAATTTTTGTATAGCAGTAAGGCTTGTGATTAGTTCTATCGCGCCAGAAATATATAGTATCATCTTTCATATCATAAAACTTCAGATAAACCGTTTGTTCATCTCCTGAATATATAGCCGATAGCAATAGAACAACTCTATTTTCTGGCAGTTCTTGCATATCCCCAAGCCCTTTTCTTTTTTCTGTCAGAAAATATTGTTCATTATAAGTCAATGTATTACCTAATTTTTAATTTTGCTTATAAATCATATTAAAAGCTTGATGTCAAAAATAAGACTAGTTCTGCTATCATATATTTAGCATATTTACTCTGACTGGATATACATTCTTACAAGTCAAATATCGGTTCATGGCATAATAAAGATAGAGCATAAAAGATTAGTGACAGCACATTGATATGATTTTTTTAAATTTAGTAGCTTAAGATCACTTTCTTCCATAGTTATTCTAAATTAGATGATAGATGGTAAAAAATTGAGAAACTCGGTCTATATATTTCATTTTTTATGTGTATCAGATATATAGAGAAAAATGGTATAGAACCAAATATGATTTAGATTAATTATCAATTTTGGTAAATTGTTGCAACTCTTTTTGCTAAATATATTGGCAGGTTAATTACGATGCAATATCAAATGACATTACAGGATTTTTTACTTCCTTTGGAAAATATAAAATTCCAAAGTAAAACTCTTATTCATTATGCAAATAAAAAATATAAAGTTATAATTACAGATAAAAGGCTCATTTTATATGCACGGCGAGGGCACTTTCTAAAATCAGATGACATAGTTAGTGAACGCTTGGATCGGCTTAGTGGGCTAGAATATTCAGAGAAGGGACTTATGTTTAGAGAAGCAAAAATTTGTCTCCAAGGTACTACAAAGATAGACATTCATGGTCCGGTTTCTGAATTAAAGCCTTTATTTCATACTATGGAATCACTTATTAAAAGCTCATAATACATCATATATGCAATATTGCATATAGGATAATAATCATGATTACTGCCAAGTTGTAGCAAATCTCTTGCAATGATCCTATACCTTTAGTGCAAATATAATTTTGAATAACAGCAACATTATCCATACTAACTAGTTAATGATTTCCTTTTACATGTCCACTTAAGTCATCTTGACTATTAAATGATATATTACATAAATCACATCTATATGTGACAGGCGATACTAGCATGTCACCAGGAGTAGGAGGAGTTTTAAAAGCTGGCCTTATATACCTTGGTGGAATCATTTCTAATTCTGGATAATATGTAGTAGCATAGTAAGAATAATCAGCAGTATAGTAAGGATAATCTTTGACATAATATTGCAGAGGATCTGGAATCTTGTCTCTTTCGTAATTTCTCTTTACTTCACTTTCTGTAATTTTAAGCCACAGTACATGACCATCCCACCCTTCTACTTTGGTTGTAGGAATGTAATAATAGTGTATATCTACGAAGCCTCTTTTTACTACTATAAAATCTCTACTTACTGCATCAATGTCTCCTATATCTATATCATCAGCTGTATGAACTGATTCATTTATCAAATCTATCCAGCTTCTTTTTATTGGTTGTTTTGATGATGGTGATTCTTCATGCGGCGCTGCTGTCATACCTCAGACGAGCATATATACAAAAGAGTATAAAGGTATATATTATATGAAAACTAGGTGTTTAATTTTCTACAATATTTACATTATAAAAAATATTACAGTATGTAGAATGAAATAGATTTCTGTTGCTCTTATCTAGCTTGGTTGTTACTTGATGTATGTTATGCGAGTAAAATGATAAAACTAAGAGTCAATATTATACTGTTAAGCGTGAAAATGGAACACTTCCAGTTCATCTAGCAATTACATACTGAAGAACAGACATAACATCACTCGAAAGACTCAAGTTATTCAGCAAATCACATCTGCTGATAAACAGCAACAATATTTTAACTCTTTAGTGGGTATTGTCTTTGATAATATGCGTATTAATGTTTATGTATTGTTATGTCTTCTGTTTTTGTTCCTTGTTGCTTTTTTTCAGCATTTGTACAATATTTTAACAGAGCAGGCTATTTCTGCATTTGCTAATTCCACTACTATATCTTTGCATTCCATTTAACTACTAGAGAAGGAATAATTGAAATAACCATAATAGCTGCAGAAACAAAGAAAACAAGATGAATTGAGCTTAAAAATTTAGTAACTATGGAACTGGTCATAGCTATGGATGACGATGATGCTTGAAATGAACCTGAAAATAACTGCTCAGCCGAATGCAAAGGAATAATATTAGTCATTATTAGAAATACTAGGCCTATACTAAAAGAGTTCCCCATCATAACAAACGTAGTACTAATACCTGCTGATACTCCTCTCCTGGAAGGTGGCACGGAAGTCATTATTGATGCTCTGTTTGGCGAGGCAAATATACCCATACCAGCACCTATCAGAAGAAGTGGCATTACAATCTCGTAAAAAGATGTTGTTACCCCTATTGTCGTGAGAATAAAGAACCCTGCGGCTGATACCAGCAGACCTATCGACGTAAAAATTCTTAGCTTGTATTTATCATAAAACCATCCACTTAAGGGTGCAAACGCTGCCAAAGCGGCAGAAACTGGAATAAGATAAATACCTGCCTCAAGCGAATTGAGTCTCATTGACGGTCCCTGAAGATAAAATGACATAATCAGTGTAAAAGCTCCTCTTGCAAGAGCATTAAGAAATATTGCTATGTTTCCACCTGCGAATGGCCGAATTTTAAATAAAGATAGATCAAACATTGGTTTAGCTATTTTTTTCTCTATGATTATAAACAACACCAGTAACGACAAGCCGCCTATTATAGATAGAAAAATTTCAAATGGAGCCACAATTCTAAAATTGGCTAAAGTTACACCAAGTAAGATCATGGAAAGCCCTCCTGCGAACGTAATATTTCCCAGCCAATCTATTTTCTCCTTTCTTATAACACCTAGTTCTCTTAGTTTAACATAAGACCAAATCGTAGCAAATATGCCTATGGGTAGATTAACCCAGAAGATCGATCTCCATCCTAAATATGTTGTAAGAAAACCTCCAAACACAAGTCCTATTACAGAACCTATGACAATAGCCGTTTGATTTAACCCTAATGCTCTGGCTCTTTCATTCTCTGCGAATGTGTCGGTGATTATTGCAGCACTGTTAGAAAAAAGAAATGCTGCTCCAAGAGCTTGAATTATTCTAAATAATATCAATTGCTCTCCGGTTTGGGATATGCTACACAAGCCCGATCCTAATGTGAAGAGTGCAAAGCCCATGTTGTATAATTTAACTCTGCCAAACATATCTGAAAGCCTTCCAAAATTTAGAAGTACAGCTGCTGTGACAAGCCAATAGACAAGAACTATCCATATAAGTGTCAAAAAGGAAGCATGAAGATCTAATGCAATTGCAGGCAATGCTATTAGGATTATATTTCTATCAAGTGATGCCATCAATGTTCCAATGATTGTATTACTTAATGCAGTCCATTTGTAGTTCATATATTATTACATCATATCTCCGTTTGTTTGAAAATCAAATTTGGAAAGTCAGTTCAGAAATAAATATCAATATCAATTTCATTTATCTCGTGTCATACCTATCATTTAGCTTTCGAGTGCTTTCAAAAATTATCTTTTTTTTGTAAGAATATCTTATATGCTTGTATGTTAGCACCGTCTTATCTTAAACCTAATTTTGACAGGGTTAGTCATGTTTGTAACTCTCTTTCTTCTTACTGATATGATTGCTGTCTTCTTTCCATCTCCTGCATCCTAGCTGTCAAAGCCATAAGCTGGTCTGATAGCTGTGCTATAGCATCGTCTTTCATTTTGTCCCGATTTCTCATTGACTGGTTTAGTTCTTCTAGCTCTTCTATGACCTTGCTTGTATATCTGCTCCTTGTATTTCATTAACTCCTTCTATGTGTTACAGCTTGACAAAATTATAATAATTCTATAGTCATATTTTAATTATAATATACTTCTATGCATACCGTCTAATAGGCAACAACCTGCATAGATTCTCGTACTGTCTACGTCAATTGTTTGCCACGTACAATAGACCTAAAATATACGAGATATATGCGTAACGTAAATCTATTCTCAACCTCATTGAAGAGACTATATAGTGACACTTTAAACTATTAAAATCTTGTAAATCATTAGAATTTGTAGTTAAAGACATCAGTTATAGCCTTATAAAGTATATGTGCGCGTGTACAAATGTTTGTATTGTACACTATATTTTTATCAAATTATTATGCGCAAACAATCGCAGAGGTGAGACCCTAAGCAAATGAGAGATAATATTGATGATAGGAATAAGGACAGTAGGAGTAAACAAATTCAAACCAATTATTGGGTTTGGTTCATCGCATATATGGGAATTGGATTAGCTATCTCATTCGTAGTGCCATTTCCATTATCTTTTGGTATCGCTTTGCTTGTCTTCCTCTTACTTAATGCAGCTAGAGTGCATATTGCGTTGAAAAGACAAGGGATGCCAGGTGGACTTAAAGACTTGTATAAATCCATGAACTCATCATTAGGAGGCAGCTGGAACAATAGCAGTGGTATGGGGCACTCTCCAATCAAATTCTATTGTATGAATTGTGGATATGAACATAAAGAAAATGCATGTCCAAAATGTGGCTCAAAAGCTGTAAGAGTAGGATAGGATAATAGTAAAGCAATTACCATTTTTATGGGCCAGCAGGTAGGATGAATTTCACAGAAGTAAGCAAATTCTCCTGCAGTAGCAAACATGTGGGAGAAAGTTTGCCAAGCAAAACTGAGAATCATTTTGGAAATACACCAATATATATGGTGCATAACATAGAATAATGTAAGTTGGATAATTTAATAAAAAGTAATGGAAAACCTAACCATTATTAATTTTTTGAAAATCTCCCTCCAGAAAAAATCAGATATTCAAGAGCATTACAATTTACTTTAATAATCTTTTAATGGCAGCGGAATAGAGAGAAGCAATCAATCACCATCAGGTAGATCCTAAACTGCTTTATGAATATAAAAGGACAAACTGAAAATTAGCTAAATTATATAGAAATATAACCATAGCATAAATTACTAAATCTGAGAGACCTTATTAAAAATCTTGGTTAACATAGTTATCTAAAATTAATAAATCAAGGAGTTGCTATTGCATGCACTCTAGAATAGGGAATCGCCACTATTCTCATACCGTCTATTCTTAAACCCTATGGACGGTATGAGAAATTGATCGATTTTTATTATTCATTCATCATTTAGTAGGAGAAAGGTAGAACAAAAGCTGCAAATGATGTTGAAAGGGCAAAGAAATTCTACACTGGCTTCTTTGGATGTAAACTGTATTATTTTATCTCATTTTTTTGTTCGATCATCCGTTTACGATTACTTTGTAGTGCCCATCACAAACATGAATAATATTATGTTTCAAAAAATTGAAAAATAAATGAGTGTTTTTTCTCTTTTGATCACTGCTGTTGTTGTTATTATTTACCGCCTGTAGTTGGTGGCAATGCAAATGTATCTGATATTGGCTGTGTAAGTTCTCTATTGCTGCTTGCAACTATAGATACTACTATGGAGTAGGGCAAATTCTGTACTAGCACTGGTTCACTAATATGAAATACTCCATTAGTATTAAATTCTTCTTGACCTATAAACCATGTAGTAAATTGCTTTTGTGAAGTGGCAGTAGCGGTAGTCGTAGATTGTATATTCTTCAGAATTGGTATCAGTTCCAAGTCGAGTATGCCATCGCTGTCATCATATGTATGGCTGTAAAGTGGCTTGCCTGTTGAGTTTAGAATTGTGACATCATAGGTCAGAGTGACTGTAGCCATTCTTTTTGATTGGCCATCGATTTTTCATTTATCATACTCACCGGACTATAACTGAAAGAATGTTTAATTAAAAACTTGATTAACAATATAGTTTAACAAAGTTAATGTTACTAAAAAAATCCACTTTTTAGTTGATGCAAAAATATATATCAATTTGCAGCCTGTAAATAGAATTTGACTGTGTAAAAGCCAACAAATTGCATAGTTAACATAGTTAACTTAATTATATTAACAGCTTGATTGTATGATACACTGCTGGTATATAATTAACATGTCTCTTTCGCCAACGTCATATCGTGATAGGATTTACATGATTGAAGACATAATACTAAAGCTAGTTGAGCATGGCGAACTAAACCAGACTGCGTTAATAAGCTTTTGTGGATTGAATTTGAAAAAACACAGATGCATTCTTGACGAACTAGAAGTAAATGGTTTGATACAAAAATGTGAATCATCATTTGGAAAAAGAACAGTTACAGTCTACAAGCCCACGCAAAAAGGAGTAGAATTTTGCAGAAGTATATTAGAACCATATGAGAGACTCTTTCCAAGAAGAAAAGAGTCTGTAGCTAATAATAATAATAATAATAACGTTGCAGAAAAACCAGCAATAAAATCCAGTCGTCAAGAACAAGAGATGGAAGTGAGACAACAACAAAAGAAGCAGCAGGAGTTGCGGCTAATAACATCAAAGCAAGTTATACCATAGTAAAAACTATCTTCGGTAATGATCGTTAGCATTGGTATTTGTAGCAGTATCTTCGCTATATTGTGATGCAATCATATTATCCATTGCTTGTTTTTCTCTAACATAATTTCTATATCTTTTGTTCCAAGAACCAATTAGCCGATACTGTCTTAAACCCAGTACTAGCCATATTGAAGAGATGATAATAATAGCTCCTAACAACACACCAAGAACAAGTCCAAATTCATTCTCCATTTCAAGAACTGTGAAGAATGATGGATGCCGTAATAAAAATACTGAAAGCCCTATTGCGATAGGAGCCATGATAATAGCAGAAATACTA
>JBJMFM010000246.1:0-6094 GCA_045808425.1 Nitrososphaeraceae archaeon
CGAAAAATGTCTGAGACTGTTTGCAAACCACAAAGAATTAAAATTGCACAAAGTAGAATACCACTCTTACTAGCGACCTCCTTTGCTTTTCTTGTCGTTTTTCTTGGCAGAGCATATTTTGTTGTTATTTATGCCTATTCAATTCTCTTATAGATAACAGATGTCTAGCTAATAAACCGAATGAAAAACCATTATCTACCACCATAAATATCGCAAACAACATGTGCTAATGGTTCAGCACCGGATGCTAATGGCAATTGTCCTAGCATTACCACAAATCAACAGATAGCTCCACCCCAATTAGGAGGATCAGCGTCAAATAATAATAATAACTGAGAAACTCAATTTCAAACATTCTACAGGCTCTGATAACAATGACAACGGTATAGATAGCTTCTTTGGGGGCAACTCCTTTTTTAGTTCTAATCCTACAGCCTCAGCAAGTTCAAGCTCGAGTGCAGCAGCAGGCGGTAGCGGTGGAGGTAGCGCAGCAAGTGCAAGTTCTAGTGCAGCAGCCGGTGGTGGATCAGCAGCAAGTTCAAGCAGCAGCGCTTCAAGTTGAGGTAGCTTAGCGGCAAGAACATAATGATTGCCTCAAAGAGATAAGCGAAGTAAACAAAGTAGTATCTTCAATAAAAATAATAATAAATACTAAAATGCTTACTTTGATGATAGCATTATTTTTTCTACGAATGTGTTTTACCATTATCATTGCTTACTATGAGAAATGGTTCATTACTTGTTTGATTCCTCTCCAACCAAATAACATACACATTGTTTCCTGCTGCACCAATTTGGACATCTTGTGATTGCGGGTTAGTAGAATTACAAGTTCATCTTACCGCTAAATGTCTTTCCATTATCTGTTGCATATGCAAAATACTTGGGGATAGTCGGATTGATCTCATATGTTGGAAGGCGATACGCTGCGCATCGTCTTTCATTTTATCACGACTTCTCAAGGATTGGTTTAATTATTCTGCTCTGTTCTGCATGTTGATCACATTTGAAAGGCGTAGTATCACTCTACACCAGTGAGATAGTCGCTTACCTTATCTTGTATATGTGTAAAACATATGTATAACGAAAGCTAGGAATGAATTACTAGCTACTCTATGAATAATAATACTCACAAAAGAAAAAAGAAAAACAAAGAGAAAGAGGATTTCTCAGTCGATAATAAGGTGCCAAAACAACAAAAAATGACAACAAAAGCTGACGTCACGGATATGTCTGCGGATATAATAGACATAGATGATACTCCTGATGTTGCTACTTGGAATAAGAAAGTTCACATTAAGGAAGATGCTGTAGATATAATAGCTAGTAGATTCCATGATGCAGAAAAAATAGAAATGCCAACAACTATTGGTATTGGCCTCAGAGATAAGAAAGCATCTAAAAAAGATTTGGTTGTAGATCCGGCCAATAGAAAAGATATAGAGGGAGCAATAAAGTCTGGATCTACATTAACGGATGAAGCTGCTGATTTGTCACAATGATGTCATAAGCCACAATCCGTTAACGCAACAGGTTTTCAATAATTTGCTCCGTCTGGGATGAACCGCTGTACTATGGAAAGGCCTATGCGCTATTTCCGCCAGTGATGATTGCAACTTTTTCCTTCAAGCTTATCTGTGATTATCCAATATGATATACAGCGTGACTTGATATCATATAGAGTAACATTATCTAAAAGATAACGTTTAACAATACCTAATAAGTTATTAAGGACTGTCATCATATGTAGACATATGAGTTGCAGCATTCTCTTAGAAAAAGGAGAAGAAGAAGAGGCACATAAACAATCGCAACTAGAAGAAGGAATACCAGTGTGTGGTGCAAACCTATCATCACCTGTTGTGGACCAAGCAAACTACATTGATGAAATCCATTACAGAATAGGAAATAGAGTATATATAGAAAATGCAGATTAATAAGAATAGTAAAAGCGACAACAAGATATGCCTGACGAGATAGAAGAGGATATTGAGACAAAAAGAGACCTAGAACTGGAAAATATAGCAGGTAACTTGATGATTGCCGAATACCAGGTAGATAAATTAAGACATAGATTAAGTCAACAGGTAAGAAGTGGTGTATATCATACTTTTGGTACAAAAAAAACATCTGCTCATACTTTCAAGTATGATGGCAAATGGTACAAGGTTTCAATTAGGGTAGAAGAACTATCTTTAGGTATGGATAATAATGCAGGTAAGTCTTAAGGCTAAAATGTAGATAGCGGACCAAGATTAAAACACTGTGACTAGCCCAGTTGCTGCTATGAGGGTATCCTGAGAAAGATAAATCAATAATATTTCAAATGATGTCTCACTAATATGAGTTATATCCGGCATCCAGTGTTCAAGCAGCTTGCATAATTCATAATTATAACCATAGACATATTCTCAAACGATGACATGGTTTGACATATATAATGAATTTATCAAAAACTTTGAGAAAGTAAACCAACTACAGAAGGACTATATTATAAACCTAGAACGGATAAACTACTTGTATAATGAATCTATTAAGAGCATAGAGAGAGTAAACGATCTTTACAACGCTTACATTAGAAATTATGAGAAAATGAACAGATCATATGAACAGCAATTTGACAATATGCAAAGAATGAATCAGAAATGGCTTGATATTTTTTCAAAGTCATCAGAACAGGACCAAAATGAAAAGCGCTAAAGGACTTGATGGTCATTATGCGCCATCATTAGCGCGCATATTTTTATCAAGTTTGCAATATATAGACACTGATTTACAGCATGTCATCAAATGAAGAATCTGCTGAAAAAAACATTCATTGGGATGATGTAATAAAGAAGCAAGAGGAATCAATGATGCTAACTTTGGAGAAGTTCACTTAATTATGGGATACACAGTCATTACTGAGAAAGGTATTGTAAATAAAGACAGATTTTACTTATCAAAAAGCCTTGTAGATAAATTTGATGGACATAACTTGTGGTTTAAAATAACACAAGACGAAGCGCATAGCAGATATAGAAATATTGAACAGATCCTGCGAATCGGCAGAGAGAGGAGGCATAACACATATACATGCATATGTATACTTGTTCTAATCTAAATACGTAATCAACAATAACGAATTCAAAAAACAAGCAGCAACTTTTACCAGTCACCTTTTTTAATCCTCAACAGTTGGAAAGATAGGATAAAAACTGTGAATATGACTCCGGCACTAATTAGAAAAGTGGTATTCCCAAGCAAATTATATAAAAGCCCTCCAGCTGTTAATCCAACGATACTCGCCAGGCTTGCACAACTACTTGCAATACCCTGTACTGCACCTTGATGAATAGTTCCTGCATGCTTTGAAAGTATTGATACTATAGATGGCCACATTAGACCATTACCAACTGCAAACAATATCGCTGCCCCATAAATTAAGGCTATATCATTTGATACAAACAAAATGAAATTTGTACCTAAAATCAGACTGCCAATTACTACTAATTTTTCTTCGGAGAATTTCTTTAATGCTTTACGTAGAATAGGCCCCTGGACCAAAACCATGATACCACTTAGTATTGCAAAAAATATTCCCATTTCTGTTACTGTCCAGCCCAAGCCAGATACAGCGTGAATCGGAAAGGATGTATAGAAGATGTTAAACCCAAGAAAAATAAAGAAATACAATAAGAGCAAAAACGAAATATGCTTTAAATGCAAAACATCTAGGTGAACTTGCAAAAAACACTTTTCTTCTCAAATGTCCACTTTTATACAGTATGACAATCAAGCTGTAATTGATCAGATGGTTTTTACCATTAAAATCATCAGAACATTACAAAATCATTGGCATTATATTGGATGTCAAAACTAGATCTAGATTTAGGCATATAGTTTCTCTGTTGTAGTCTGATAGTGGTTTGGATTAATACAAGCATTCGTATTTTAATAATTAGATTCTTATTGTGAGAATGGGCTTCTGACTGGTATCTTCTACAACCTGTTTGAAAAGCTAGACAAAAATAAACGTCATACTTAACGGTATTTTTGCAGATATTGGAATATAAGTCATCGCATCTCATTGCATTATATATGTATATAATGATAATTCATTGAAAAACAAGAGAGATCAAGTCATTTGTAATTTTCACTTCTGCCTTTTTTCCCAATACATCTTCAGAAAGTTCTGACACCAGAGTTTTAACATACAAAGACCATTTAATTCCAAGATCATGGTGAATATTGAATAGGTATGAACCATTTTTATTTTCTATATTATGTTGCATCCACGACACAGTCAGCCAGGTACGAAGAACTTCTATAAAGTTATCTATATCATGGCTTGATCTCATGAAAGTTAATATATTTTTGAATGTGTTTTTCTCGATCTTTTGAGCAAGATTTATTATTTGTTCATCCGTCATTTGGTTTATGACTTCTTTTAAGAAAGGTTTTGTCATTGGTAAAAGGCCGACCTTTCTTTCATATTTTTCCCATTGGACATGGTTTAAGAAAATTTTATAAACAAAGGCATTGAGACTGATTTTTTCCAATTTAGCCTCCTTTCTTAATTCTTTTACTAGGTTAGAAGGTATTCTAAATGTAATAGTTTCGGTATGAACCTTAGTTGTTGTATTTGGTTCTCCATTACTTGGGCTCATTTAACAATTGAATATTAGCTGGATTAAAAAAGGTGTTGTATCTAATTCTCTAAGACGCATCTGAAATCTAAGGCATTTAGGCAGCAATATGGCTACCCCATAAGGATCTATTTTTTGTGACTATGATCTCTAAAATTTTGCAACAGAGTCTTGACTTAGATTGCTTTGAGAGATATAATTATGATCCAGTATGTCTTTGCATATTATACGAGGTTCTATTGGCAGGTTACCCCCGAATAACAATGGAAGCAAGAAGCTAACATAGAAACATCAAGGACATTTATCAAACAGGAGCAAATGGTTTTAGAGACAACATCAAAGACCTTGTAATATTAGTTCCTGTGAAAACTAGAAATCACCAAATTATCAATGTTATCATTTATTAATGCAGTAGTAGTAAATACTACTACCTGTATAGTGTGATTTAGTAATATATGCAATATGTATCTTGATCCGTTTTTTATTTTATCATATTTTTAGGGACAATATATCAAAGAATGGATCTTTGATCGTAATTGTCTCTACCATTGACGCATATCACCTTCTAGTAGTCCTAAACCATTATGTATTCTATCTATATGCTTTGACAGTTCTGCAGTATTTTTGAATTTGGATTGACAATAGGGACAAGGCACCAGTTCATCTATTTCTTTCATCTTATCTATCTCAGTTTTTGTATGTAGCGTATAGTATTTAGTTAATATGTTTATATTGCAATACAAAGCAAACCTTGAACTTAAATTCTCTGTGCATCAACAGAAAATATGTATAAGCCTTTCAACTCAAAAAATGGTAGAAAGTCTAACTTTTGTCCTAGATAAAGGAGGGCAAAATGCAAATTGAAACAGGAAAATAGACACAAGCTCCAACTCTTTTATACTATAATTTGTGCTATCGAAGAGGACATAATTACTAATGAATATGCAAGACCAACTCGTATACAACATCATTCTAGGCTATCATATGACAAGATGATAAATCATTTCATAAAATTAGAAGAAAAAGGAATGATACAGCGTACAAGTAATGGGTTAGTGTCAATAACAAATAAAGGCAGAGAATTTATTAAACAATATGATGAGCTGATGAAGCTAATTCAAAGTTCAGACCTATAGATTATTTATTTTAGTTCATTCCCACTTTTAATTCGACTTTGCCTTGTCTTATTGTGGTGGTTTTCTTTTACTAACATCAGGTAAATTGATAAACCTACAGAACAAATAGCCACTTCTATTACAAAAGCAACCAATGCTATCATAGACGAAGCAAAGCTCATTTTTGTTTCTCAATACACATTATTTTTAGACTACCGTGGCATTCTCATGTGTGTATTTAATTCCAAATTCAGTTGTAAACCTACTTTTTTTTACTGTAATCAATTCTAATAGTTTCATTATCAAAAATTGGCATTAATTTTACATATGCATCCTTGCAACTAGGGCATT
>JBJMFM010000247.1:0-2898 GCA_045808425.1 Nitrososphaeraceae archaeon
TTATTGGATTTATTTCTATGGCTATAGATGGCGGACTTTTCTTAAATGTTGGTAACTTTAGTAGAGAAGCCCCTGGAATGTTAGTAGGTTTCTTTTCCCAATTTTGGCCTTCTCTTAAGAATTGACCTAGTTTCTCATTAACATCTGCTGTCATATTGTATATATGATATACTACACCAAGACATATATCCTACAATCTTAGTATTTTCATTCTTGTATACATCCAGCTTAGCGGTGAGTCTGAACGGCAATAAGGAAAGACTTATCATTTGCCATTTTTGTATAACTACGATAGATGTGCAGAGTTATTTATCAAGCATACCGTGTAAATGTGCTACTGCATTTTCAATATCAGTATGTTTGTACTGCCCAGCTCTAGTTTCAGCGGCAAGTAAACCACAGCGATGAATATTTTCAAAATCGCCATAAGGGAATTTATAATGTCCCTTGTTGTTTTCATCCTCTTCGTCTTCTATGCCTAAATACCATTTACCATATTCAGAAATACCATTTTTCTCTATGAACTTGTTTTCATTTTCTGCAGATGGTTGGTGCTCACTCCACTTGTCTTTATCATCTTTTACACATTTTCCGCTTGATATTAGGTTTTTAGCATGTTCAAAAGCTCTTTTGTTTAGCTTTGTTGCCATAATCTTTGTTTTCATCTTATCATAAAAAGGCTTGTATATCCATAGTATTTTATCATGTCTTAATAAAGCTGGACTTGACGAATTGGAATTTAACGATATTAGAGAACTGGTTGTAGAGGTAAGAAAGCATGGTTTGGATTTATCTGAATTAGCTTTGCATTTTAGATTATACAACTATTTTCAAATTTCGGGGGCAGCAGAGGATAGAATTGAATCGTTCATAGATAATATTAATTCTAGCAACTTGCCCCCGAAAAAGTCGTTGAGCTTGTATATCAATTACACGAGATCTCAAAGGCAGAATCTATTCCGCTTGATCAGGTGTCAGGATATATATCAAGGAAAAATTAGAACAGAAGCAAAAGATTGATGACGACATTCAACAAGCTGATGCTGTGCTACAGAGTAAGAATGTCAGCATTGAAACTATTAATGAACATATGAAGTTAAATGAAAAACTGAATGAAAACCTGAATGAGCATAGTCTATTTTTTCAAGATATAGACTATGGTAAAGAAATTACTTCAAAATTATATAACATCCAAGATCTAGAATGGAAGGAAACAGGGCCCAAAGATAAGTGTAAGAAACATTCAAAGAGTATATCAAAGTACAAAGATGTTGTACCGCTGACTGAAGATATTGCAGCTTTGGATATTGGCGTAGATGAGTTAGTGTGAAATGCTATTCAATGCTTTTTTACAGTATTTTAATTTCAAACTCTGTTCTCGGAAAACAGAGCTTTACATATGGAAATCCGTCTCCCCTTTTAATGGGATATCTTTTTTCAAGTTAAGTTTTCACGACTTTAAGTTTCAATCAATAAAGCGGCGAGCTTAAAGCTTCTGCCTTATAATTTTCTCCTAATATCAATAAGTAGAAAAATTTATGTACTGTCTAGGCATTGTAAGTTAAGTAGCAAATATTAATTCATCGTAGGATTCAAGTAAGAAGACAACTACTTAGGGCAGCATTTAAAGATCGTTTAATATTATTTCAGCAGTCATCTCTTCCCCAAATTCTACTTTCTTTGTTTTAAAGTTGAAATGAACAGCAGCATATTCCATTTTGTACTTTATCCACTTTATAGATGCCATACACATTTTCCTCTACTGATTATAATCTTAAAAACCATAAGTTGCATATCTAAATAATATTTATTTCGTAAAATCTCACATTAAAAATGATAGGTCTGCACTAAGAAACCAATTGAACAATGTAGAATAAACCTGTTAAATCCTTGTTTAAATACACATAATGACCGATATAGTACATGAGAAAAAAGTTTTCATCGGGATTTGGTGCTAAATGTGAATGCATATGTCATGACAGAGCATCTACTAATGGTTATTGTGGTTATTGCTCTAGATCACATGTAAGAAGTTAGAAGATAGAAGGATTTGATCACATCGGGTCATAGAACCTGAATTGTAAAGATCTGCAATTCCCCAACTATATTATTTTTTAGAAATGTTGCCCCCGAATTTCTTAAATAGACAATTTCTTTATTATCTATAATGTCTATTTAGGTGTGGTACAAAAGAAGAAGCCTGACCTTCAGTACATATTTTAGTCTTTATACCTCAATGCGGTAATAGCTCCCGCCACAAATAATGCCATTTCAGGGTGTCTTAATCTCAAGAGACCAAAATTACCTATTGAATACAACATGATAACGCTCAGTACTATTAATCCAACACCAATCAATTTAGTATTGTTTTTAAAAAGAAACATGGATACAATAGCAAAAACATTAACGATTAATACGGATATTGATAGCTGACGAGTAGCAAAAATTAGATCATAAATGACAAACAAGGATCCTATTATCGTAAGTATTTGATAACTTCTCATTTCGTTTTGATTCCAAGATAGGGATATTATTATTGTTTGATAAGCTTGAATGGTCCTATGTATTCACACATATACATTAAATAGATATCTTGGCTGCACTATTTATAATATTTGAATAGAAACATTGCCCCGAATTTCCTAAATCAGCTCTATAATGTAGAAGAGATAATACAAGAGCCAGTGACAGAAGTCCACGAAACTTTATCTAGATTGACATAATATATTTTGCCCCCGATTATGAACTTGATTGAGTACCAGTACTATAACCTACACTTCCTTTAGGAGTTTGACCTGCTGTCAACTCCACAATCGAGCCGCCAATATACATGGCATCAGCTCCATTCATTCTCATAGAGTCCTGGGCTGGTGCAGGACCTATTAGCGTACCATTGAT
>JBJMFM010000248.1:0-6920 GCA_045808425.1 Nitrososphaeraceae archaeon
TACACCAATGCTATAGCGCCAAAAGTCGGCCCATTGATCAAGTGTCCAAGTCGGTGTTGTTACTTCTTCTGTCATCTAGTAGTCCTCCGCACCTATTACAATCCCTAAAGAATAACCATCAGTGATTTTTCCAGGAGTTACACAAGTACTCACTGTATATCGACCGGTAAGCAATCTTTTTCGAATATGGCATCCAGGTTCATGTGCGGAAATATCTGAGTTGATTTTGCCAGGTTCGCTATTACGACAGTCGCATAATTTACCTGTATTAGCTTTAGCGGCGACATCATCATAAATCACCAGCCTGCTAAGCTTTTCCGTGACGATATCTTTAAGAGGTCGCTTGAAATTATTATCTTTGACAATATTCATAGTAATCTTGCCTGGATTGCTGTGCCTGTTGTGTCGTCTTGTGTCTTGTCCATCCTTGACAGCAGCAATGGCTGCGGGATTATTTGTAATAACTTTATCAATCATCTGCAATGTTAAACGTTTTTTGTCCTCGTCTACTTGTAATGTGAAAACAGTCGACGTGTCTACATTATACTGCTTTGCTACCTTAGCCGGAATTATTACGGCTAAAGACTTTCTGTATTTCGACCCTACTTGATAGGGCTGAAGTGCATATAATGACTTCATATTTGATAAACATTTACAACATGCACATTTTATAAAGTAGTAGTAGTTACAGATTGGTCATTAATAACAGACTAGAGACATCAAAGAAGATTTTACGCTTGCTTTTTGATAAAAATTTACATGTTAATGAGATAATTAGACAGACTAGTCTGGATAGAAGTTATATCATTTCAACGATCAAGACCTTAGAGCGAGAAGGATTAATCGCACGAAATAAGGGTACTAAGAAAGGTAAGGAAATAGTAAAGCAGCTAACACCATTAGGAAAGGAGTTAGCTAAATTGATGGATAACATTGAGAGTTATAATAAATCGTATTCAGAACTGAAGTATGCAATAAGAGAGAACTTTAGTTTTAATTGGTCAAATATTCAAGATGATTCGGTGTTAAGAAATATACTTCGGGACAGAAAATGGGCAGAGGATGACATATCGCGGTTCATTAATGTTGACAAACATTGGGGAACTGCAGTTCATAATTTCGTATCTACTTCCCCATGGTTGGTTATTCGTATACTGCTTGCTAAATATTCCATGATTATATTTGACTACAAACCTAATCAAATAGCTAAGTCCATTGTAGACAAACTTATCATAGACTTCATGACAGAACAGCTCTTTTCGATACTTGACAACGTTACAAATATGCAAAGACGATCAATGCTATACGATACAACAAGTTACATAGTTGCTGATATTCAGAAGCAGATCGGTGTCTTTGGCTTAGGAAACTTGTTCAAGGATTACCGTTTCATGGATGGATACATAGAAAACGTGATATTGGCAATATTTATCATCTTGGGACCAGATAGAGAACTGATTAAGCAGGTAAGAGATTTTGTTAAGTTTAATGTTAAAGATAATCTCAGACCTGAGACTCCACAAATATACGCTAGCTTGTTAGAGAAAGTATTGACTAAGTTGCCTTAATGTACTTTTTGGATATCTATTTTTGTCAATATCTGCTGGAACTTCTTCTCCATATCCTCGCGCATTGCTTTCATATCCTGCTCATACTTTTGCTGTAGCTTTTGTACCTCTGATTCTTTTTCTTGCTGCTTCTCCAAAGTCTCATTGTATACATCATACGTCATCACCATCCTGCATTTAGCACAGAACTTACTATCTGGCTTGTTAGGCTCATTACAATTAGGACATTGCTTTGGCTTTAGTGAATCTGATAGTTGATGGTTCTTGGGAATTATACCATATGCTTCCAGCAGACTTTCACTTGATTCATTACCAAAATAATGGAGATAGACTTGAGGCATCCTACTATTCATACCCCACCCAGCGTGAACCCGCAGAACACTTTCCTTTAATATTTTGGCTTTCTCTGATAAGGCATAATGTCTCTGTATGTAAGGATTAAAAGGCTTTTGTAATAGTCCGCGTATTATATCCTTATCTCGGATCGGTATGTTTGGATCTTCTAAAAGTCTTGGAAATACTTTTTCCTTGTAATGTTGATAGATGTCATAGATTGCATACCTTGTCAACATTCGGCCAATATTCTTTTTCAACCCACAGAACAGATATGCATTAGGGTTAGTACGTTGAGGATGGTCATCAAGCCAGTCCTTGATATATGGGATGGAATTAAAAAGTGGAATAACCCGGCTCCCTGTTTTGCCATTGACCAGGACCTCCGCATATTGATAACTTCCAGAGGTTTTGTATAAAATATCTTTTATGCGAATTTTTAATAGTTCATGGCCTCTGCAGCTAGAGTCAATGGCCATGGCATGATAACACCTATCACGCTTGTTATTACCACAATATTGTAGAAAAATTCTGTGCTCTTCTCTAGTCCACAAGTCAGAGGGCTTGTAGATGGACTTCTCCTTTCTTTTTAATGTAGGTATATTATCTACAACCTCTGGCTTCTTTCGCTTTGAAGGTTCTATGTCCGGAGAATAAAGCCACTTGAAAAACCTAAGAAAATCAATAATTCTATGATTGTAAGTTCCAATCCACTTGTGCAAAGGATCTGCATTTTCTGGCTTTCTGTGTGTATCTAAGAAAAGCACGATATCTTCACGTGTCATCTTCTTGAAGGGCTTGCTACCAAGAAATTCTGAGAGCAGTTTTAATGAGGTTATTATTCCTCTTTTATGATTAACAGATAGATTTGTTTCAACTTTCATTGACAGGATATAATTTGCAATAGTAAGAGCATTTTCTTTTGAAAGCCGGGTTTTTAGGTGTTCTAAATAATATGGCTCAAGTCCTTCAGTTGCAATATCAAGTTTCTGATCAAATAAAGGATTTCTTTCCGCTTGACTGCTGTAGTTGTTATTATTATCTTGAGTATCATAAAATGCTACCATATTGCTGTTGCTAATCTTTACGTCAGTACTGACACTACCATTAACATCAGAAGACTTCAATCAATGTTCTTTCATTATTCAAGTATATAATGTAGTATATAATCCTACATTACATCTACATCGTGAGGTTGGCTTTCCATATATCCTGCTGAAGTCATTTTGATAAATTCCGCGTTCTTATGCATTTCTAGAATTGTCTTTGCGCCACAATAGCTTAATCCGGATCTTAAACCGCCTACTAATTGCCTGATGATTTCAACTACGCTGCCCTTATAAGGAACCATTGCTTCAACTCCTTCCGGAACGTAATCGTTTAGGTCGTCAGAAGAATCTACCACTTGAGGATCTCTTTCTCTATATCTTCTGCCGAGCGAGGCATAGAATGATGCCATCCCTCTGTACATTTTAAATTTTTTCCCGTTCTTAATCATAGTCTTTCCTGGACTTTCATCAGTTCCACCAAATAGGCTGCCAATCATTACAGATGATGAACCTGCTGCTATTGCTTTTGTAGCATCTCCAGAGGTTCTAATACCTCCATCCGAGATTACAGGGATGCCATACTCTTTTGCAACTTTAACACTCTCTATAATCGCAGTTAGTTGAGGAACGCCAGATCCTGTAATTACTCGTGTAATGCAAATTGAGCCTGATCCTACGCCAACCTTTACGGCATCTACTCCTGCTCTAATAAGATCATTTGTACCTTCCCTAGTTGCAACATTTCCTGCAATGAGCTCACAATTAGGAAATGCCTTTTTGATCATATGTACTGTGTTTATTGCGTTTTCGCTGTGACCATGAGCAATATCCACTACTATGGCATCTGAACCTGCATCCAACAATGCTTCTGTACGTTCTAGGTAGTCACCTTTCACACCTACTGCGGCTCCAACAAGCAATCTTCCCTTCTTATCTTTTGAAGCATGTGGAAACTGATCCATTTTTAAAATGTCTTTACTTGTAATAAGTCCAACAATTCTGTTATTACTGTCAACTACAGGTAACTTTTCTATTCTATGATTATGTAGGATCTCCTTGGCTTGTTCTATTGTAGTTCCTTCCTTGGCAGTAATAACATTTTTGCTCATGAGATCCGAAATTTTGCTCTTATGATTTGTTTCAAAAGTGATATCTCGTCGAGTGATAATGCCTGCGAGTTTTTTACCATTCTCTTCAACTAACAGACCTGAAACCCCATATTGGAGCATCAGGTTCTCTGCATCTTGGACGCTCATATCCGGTTTGATAATATATGGCTGTTCTATGATAACAGATTCAGAACGTTTCACTTTCAGAACTTCATCTACTTGATCTTCAATGGTCATAAATCTGTGAATAATGCCAATGCCTCCCTCTCTTGCTAAAGCGATAGCCATGCCAGATTCAGTAACTGTATCCATATTTGCGCTCACAAGCGGTATGTTAAGCGTTATATTACGAGAAAGTTTTGTTTTTAGATTAGTCTGAGATCTGGAAATTATGGGAGATCGTTTAGGGATAAGAAGTACATCATCGAACGTCAGGCCTTCTTTAATTTCCAATATTTCCTTCCTGATTAGCAGACATTAGCATTATAAGCGTTTTCCTAGCGATATCGTCTGTATGCAAATGTATACATTGCATTAGTATTACTACTGCAAGAAGAACAAAATATCATGTTATGAATTACAATATTTCAAAATACCCATACAATATTTCTAATCCTTACAGATAGAAGATCTGCACTAGTTTTTATCAAATCTGCTTATAATGACTTTATTTCTTTCTTTTTTTCAGAAGCTTTTAAATTAATTATATTACTTAACATAGCCCTAGTATTTCTTCTATTTGTTATTCAAACATGACGAATGCAGTACAATACGATTTAAAATATGAACCAATCAGGTCATATAGAATCATATTAATTCTCTCATCTCATAAAATTATATTTTTTGCTTTATTTTATTTTGTCAATTGCTTAATTATTGTTTTTAAAACAAAATAAAGATAAAATAAGGCAAGATAAAAAAATTGGAATATTCTACATTATTAATCTTCTTCTACCATTTCATCTATAAGTTCGTCTTCATCATTATCCACAACATCATCTTCATCTATGTCCTCTTCGTCTTCATCATACTCATTTTCTGAATCAGACTCAGACTTTGACAACTTTATTACTTCCTCTCTAATTCTTTATCTTTTATCCTTAATCTTCTTTTTCTTTCTTCTTTTCTTTAATTGTTTTTTCATTGCTTTATTTTACTACTAGAAAATTCCTGGCAATACGAATCTATTTTCATATGATATTGGTGATGATGTAGAATGGTTAGATGCACAATCGCTGGCATATTTAGATTGGATAGAAATAGAGATATTACAGAAAAAATACTATTTCAGATGCATCTGTATATGGTGATTAAGCAAGTGCATCAGAATGTCATACATGAAGAACAAACAAAAATCATGAGAAAAAGAAAATTAAAGAGATCTTCTACTTTATTATATCTTTTACAATAAAAAAGCTCCAAATGCGGATCCTCTGGATGCTCTGATCCATCTGAGCCAGTATTATATATGTAAATAGTAGGTATAACACTAATGCATTCTGCTATTGATTCATTAAGATATGATATCTTCGACTAATGGTTTTGTGAATATCTTCTCAGTAACTAAAATATTCTATCAGTTAGGTTATATCAAACAGTATCTAATCTTCTTCTTTTTCAAAGAAAGGTCTGAATTGGACATCAAAACCAGGCGAGTTATTTGCAAATTGCTTTATTGTCATCATTCTGCATATTTTGTTTTGCAATTCAGAATGTTCTGTTAGTTTCTTTTTACATATGGGGGCATAAGGCCTTATGATTCATTCACAATACAACAACAAATAATCCCTGTATATCATATTGGGTCAGGGAATGCATTCAAGCAACAATGTCAAGTTTCAATAACTGATTATTTTATAACTTTATTAGAGGATTCGTAATATTAGTATATGTTGGTATTATTAGGATTTTTATGTGGATTAGGTATTAGAGGCGGGCTTATGCTAGGCATAACTGCAGCTGAGATTTTAACGTCGTATTGGAATTTTAGATATAGATCATCGTACCATCCAAAGGTATATGCTTTCAATAGGAGAATACATCATGGGGAGATAGGTGCATTATTAGCGTTATCTTCTTTATTCTTAAGGAGAAGTACTCCTGTTGCAAGCGTAGCCGCAATACTGACAGGTATTGGAATAACACTTGTTAAGGATGATCGTGCAGACATAGCGGATTGGTTCAGAAACAAAGGAAGTAAATGAGAGGATCATAGAGCGTCAATGATTCTCAAGTAAAACGGCGTTTAACGATATCACATATCAATGGGATGCTATATTTCCTGGCTGGACGACAACCACAGGATTTACAGCCATGCAGCTACAATTTTGGCCCAAATGCTATCGTCATTTAAGCCAACGGTTACATGGCCATTGTGTACATTACAATATTGACTACCTGGACGATTATGTATATAGCCATCAGAACTACCAGTTCGAAGTCCACATATCAAGGAATCATTTTTCTGTTGTAGCTGTTATTATAGTTACATAGACTGATTCGCTAATGATTCTTAACTTTGTACATATTAAAGTGAGATTAGATTGTCTCTTGAACTGAAAGCACGAAAGTACCCTTCTAAATTCCTAATGTGTGTATCATCTGCCATTCTACTATTGCTGCAATAAATAATATAATTACCACTACTCCTATCTCAATAATAGTAGGAATAACATATTTTCGCCATGAATTTCTTTTGTTTGTATCTTTAATCAATTGATAAGACAATATGCCACTTCTTGATATTGCAATACCATATGCAATAATCTCTAAAATTCCAAAAGGTGTTAGAAAAACTATTAGCGGAGGTATATTAGATACAGCAGGCGAAGTATGCGATATTGCATTGAATACTAACCCAG
>JBJMFM010000249.1:0-4712 GCA_045808425.1 Nitrososphaeraceae archaeon
ATTAAGATATGTTACTGAAATTACTGAGTTTAATGTTATGCATTGTAAAGAATTAATAAAAATGGTAGATGAGCTTCGTCATATAGACGGAATTAAAGGTAACTTCTACTTAAGCGAAACAGAATACATAGCTCCTGCCAACTCTCATAAGAAAGGTAGGCCAGCATCTTGGATTATTTATAGCAATGTAAAGGAAATTGTAGAATATCAGCAACATTTTGTGTTTGATAGTTTTTGGAGTAGATCTATACCAGCACAGCAGAAGATAAAAGAAATAGAAGAAGGAATAATACGCCATGAAACAAGGATAGTTGAAGATCCAAATCAAATTATTGAAGAAATCAGCCGCCTTACAGCCAATTCAAATGAATTATCTACATGTCTTACGCCAGGAGGAATGCAGTATAGTTACAACTATTTTTTCAAAATAAAGAAAAAGCTGTTAGAAAAGCAAAGGCAGGGTAAACATAAAGGTATCAGGTATATTACTAAAATAGAAAAAGATAACATTGATCTGGTCAAGACTTTTATGAATTATGGAATCCAAATCAGACATGTTAAAAATCTACCACCTATGAGTTTTGGTGTTTCAGATAAAGAAATGTCAGCAACGATAGAAAAGATGGAAGGAGGTAAGAAAATTCAAAGTCTTTTAATTAGCAATGAGCCTTCATACATTAACCACTACAATACTATATTTAACGAGTTATGGAAGAATGGAATTGATGCTGTAAATAGAATCAAAGATATTGAAGCAGGACTTGACACTGCCAATATAGAGATTATTCAAAACCCAAAAGAAGGAATAGAGCGAGCGTGGAGCTACCTTAAGATATCAAGAAGTAATGTATCAGTGCTGTTTCCAACAGCAAACGCCTTTAGCCGTCAAATAAATATGGGTCTATTACAGCTATTAAAGGAAACAACAGAACAACGTGGAGTACAAATTAGGATACTTATTCCAGCAAGTGAACAAATTATGCGTGTAATAAATGAAGCTATGACCATTTGCCCGTTGGTGGATTTTAGAATTGCCGAAGAAAAATTGCATACCCAGATAACACTCGTATTGATCGATAATGAACACTGCATGATTATAGAATTAAAAGACGACACAAGAGACAATTCATATGATGCAGCAGGATTATCCACATATTCTAATAGCAAATCAATCATTGTGTCATATGCTTCAATATTTGAGATCCTTTGGAAACAAAACGAGTTATATGAAAAGCTAAAAGTCCAAGATAAAATGCAAAAGGAGTTTATCAATATAGCAGCTCATGAATTACGTACTCCCATTCAGCCTATACTTGGACTAACCCAAGTTATTCGCTCTAAGATAGGAGGTAGAGGAGGAGAAGAGGAAGTTGAATTATTAAATGTTATTAGCAGAAATGCCAAGAGATTGCAGCAGCTTACTGAAAATATACTAGATGTTACAAAAATTGAAAGTAACTCGCTACAGCTAAATAAAGAACAATTCGATTTACGTGAAATGATGTTAAATGCTATATCCGATTTTAAAAGTCAATTAAAAGAATATGGTAATGTGAGACTAGAATTCCTCTCTAAGGAAGACATTTTTGTAGAAGCAGATAAGACAAGAATAAGTCAGGTTATTTCCAACCTTCTAAATAATGCCATCAAGTTTACGCAAATGGAAAAGAGCGAAGAAGCACATATCATATTGGTTACCTTGGAGGAGAATAAGTATGATGATAATAGTAAAGAGGTCATTGTGAGCATAAAAGATACAGGTATTGGAATAGCTCCAGAAATAATGCCAAGACTCTTTACAAAATTTGCTACAAAATCAGAGAAAGGAACTGGATTAGGGTTATTTATATCAAAAAGTATTGTAGAAGCTCATGGCGGCAAAATATGGGCTCAAAATAATAGTGATGACAAAGGAGCTACATTTTCATTTAGTTTGCCAATTGTGAACAAATAGTTGATTGTATTTTAAATCTCCGATCAATAAATAGTATAATCTATGTAAAATAATGCTTTCGATAAACCATTACAGCTATTTTATACACTATTAAAAACTATCAGTTTTTATAAATGGACGGGAAAAAGAAAAGATCAATATTTGCCCAAACCTATAGACAAGATCCAAATAGACTATGATATTCTCAACGCAATAAATTTGGAGTCAAATAACGGTAGAGGGGCAAAACCTACCAGAGTACAGATTCATAGCAATCTCGCTTATGACAAGCTTGTCAGGTATCTCAATGAATTAGAAATGAAGGAAATGATTCTGCAAGATCCACTTCAGATAACTGAGAAAGGTCGGGATTTCTTGCAACATATTGACCATGTTAAAAATGAATCTATTTTTAGAGGTAGATAGATAATTCAACTCAGACCGAAATTCACTTTGGACGCTATGGTCAATATAGCTATAGTACTGTTTTTATTCTAGGTCACAGCAATTATTATAATGTCTTCAGAGGGTCATGATGATGAAAAGTTGAACACAGGAGATGTAGTCACCCAAGAGCATGAAAGAATAATTGAAGAGGCTGAAAGATAGAAACAAAAACACATAGATCTAAGCAGCTAGCCATTACAAGCTTTATAGGCTACCTAGTGTCATTGTGATTATATTATGGCAATGAAGCGGATTGAAGCATTTATTGCATCTGAGAAAACTCCTTACGTGTTATCTGCTTTAGAAACATTAGGCTTGCAGGCGACTTTTTACGAATCTAAAGGAATGGGAAAGGGGGAAAAATATACAGTAAGTTATGGCAAAGGATCAGGAACCCAAAGTATGGCATATTCTTCAAGGACTATAGTAATATCAATTGTAGATGATGACAATAAGGTCAAGGAAGCAGTTTCTGCCATAAAGCAAGCAGCAAGTACAGGAACAAGTAGCGGAGGGATAGTTGCAGTATCATCCGTTGAAGATTTAACTGTGATTTGAATATAATAATAGGAAGAAGAGTATATGATAGAAATAAAGCAATAACAACTATATCGAGTTTTTGAATTGTTAAATATTATTAGCATTAACCATATGTACCGTACAAAGGAATATCTGACTTCCTAAACAACGGCTTCAGCGTTTCAAGTGGCGGAACCTCATTCCCGCCACTAGTTCTTTGTGTTAAAGTCGATTTACTCATGAAATGCTCTGTTAACCTATCGAGTTCTATAACATTATGTCTAAATATCACCGTTTTATAAAATCGAGTCAATGGGTCCCCCAGAAATGAGGAGTTCGGGGGCAATAATATGACTTCAATCCAACTCATTTGCTAAGTTTCCCAAACCATATCTATATGTATAATGATAATGTTATTTCATTTGGTTTGACACTATTCATCATAACAATATCGATAGTGTTACTTTTATCAGCGTCAATAATAATAACACAACATCATCAAGCCTTCGCAAGATGTCCTAATGGTTTTCATAAAAGCCCTAATGGTACTTGCGAGCAAGTTACATCATCACCAAAAAGCAGTGTTAGTCGGGGCACTACCAATTTTGACCAAAATGATAATTCAGCAGCTGATCAATCTGCTTCACGATTATCTTCTCCCTCTTCTAGTGCATCAACGTCAACTTCGAGCAATCAATGCGACCAAACACTTTGGAAACATGTGTATAATCCAACCAGACTACAAGTTGTTGATGCTTGTAAATCTGTCCTAGGTGTGATAGAAAGCAAAAGAGTCGAAAAAGATGGTGATTACCACATAAGAGTAAAACTTGATCCTCAATTTTCAAACTTGATAAATTCAGCTAACATAAAAAATCAATTTGGTGATCTAGTTGTAGAACCAATATGTGTAAACAGAGTAACTCAGGCAGATGCTATTTCAGCTTGTCAAAACTTCCACCAAAATATTAGTATTCTACCAATAGGCAGTCATGTAAATATTACAGGATCTTATGTTTTAGATAAAGAACATGGTAGTTGGGCTGAAATACATCCAGTAACTTCTATAAATAAGACACCATGACTACTGTATGACAAAAATTATAGCCATATCGGCAACATATCCTGGCACCATTATTTTTTGTGCTAGGGTTTAAGAACAAGAATCTTCAAATTAGACACACACTAATGATTATTGTCATTACTAAATGACTTGGAAATTAATTCACAATAATGAAACTGTTGGAGAATGGTCAGAGGATCTAATTAATAAGGTAGCAGAAAAGCTAAAGAAGAACAAGTCATCGCTATCTAAATCTGATGAGAAGATATCTCAAAATGAAGCCGCCAACATTATTGCAGAATTTCTACCAGACCCAGTTCGAGATGCTTTACTCAAATTGTAGATGTATCAAATAAAAATTAGCTATCCTATTTACAGGTTTGTCCCTGGTGTCCCTAGTAACTAGCTATAATTATCCCCGTAATAGATAGACAAAGATGAAATTATAGTATATGTAATAAGGATAATAGTATAGTATAGGAAATAGTTTATGGCAAACTACTAGGGACACCAGGGACAGAAATGTAGATTATTTCTAAAAAGGATTAAAGACATTGACTATGAGGGGATAATTTCTTCTGCTGTAGCTGTTTATTTTAAAGAAGGCATTGCTGCCTACCAACAATTCATTTCTTTTATTCCTCTCCTTACTTTATGCTGATACCGTTAATCACATCATTTCTTGCGACTTGGATAATCATCTCTATCCTATGTGATTTATTTCCTAGGTCAAGTCCTGCCTGTTTTGTC
>JBJMFM010000250.1:0-13097 GCA_045808425.1 Nitrososphaeraceae archaeon
TTATTTTTCTTGCGTGTCCTTAAAAGGATAGTTTTTAAGGTTATGATTGTTAAGTGATAAATGTATACATATGTCACATCCAAAGGAGATAAAGTACAAGATGACATTTACCCCTGTTGTTTTTAACTTCAAAACAAAAAAAGTGGATTTAGAAGAAGAGATGACCACTGAAATAATGGCAAACGAAGTTTAACAACCTAATAGACTGTATATGACTATTACTCAGCTGATAGGTTTTATATTGATATTATTATTATTATTATATCCATCTTCTCCAAAATGCTGTTCATGTATAACATCCTGTATTCTGTTATTCCATGAGTTCTGGTGATATTGTTGTGCTGCTGAGTGAACTACTACTAGCAGCCGGTGACGACGATGGCGATGATGATATATCATAAGCGCGATCTATTAATTGTTGTGCAAATACATAGCTATTACTCCAAATAGCAAAAACTAGTGTGCCAACTAGAAGTGGGAATACTGTAAAAATTAATCTTGTGTGGCTCATACTGAATTATATAGACATCATATCTATATATATAAATAAGAAGTTTTTTATACTGTTATTATTCTGGTATAAGTACTAGAAAAAGAACATGATATATTATCTTTTCCTATCTTGATATATTGAGACAGTAAATCAAGATTTGTTAATGAAATTGTATATATAGGAAATTCGGAGCAACATTTCTATTCAAAATTATAAGGATTGAAATCTAACTCTGCTATTCGATGGATGGATCCAGGTCTAGAATTGGTTACTTCTCTTACTACTCTTTCCTTTTGGTTTTTTCGATGTCGCTTTATTCTTTTTTGTTTTTGTGGTAGTTCTATTTCTTTTCACTGAACTAGTTTTGTTGCTACTTCCTCGTCTCTGGTCTATTCGCTTCATTTGAGACTGTAATGATTCGACCATATCTGCTAATCTGCTAATTTGATCAGAATGTGATTTCACCAACTCTCGTAGATCATCCTCAATATCATTGTCTTCTGTATCAGTATTTCTTGTTACTGTCAATATCTCTTCTCTGACTACTTCTACTGGTTGAGGAGCAGCAGCCTCTTCACCTTCTATTAATTCATCCTCATCGTCATATACATTAACTCCAATTTCCTGACCATTTTCATCTGACATAATTTTGAGTTATCTACAATACCTAAAATTAGTTTCGATTATTCATCCCATCCTAAGAATCTTAGGAGAGTTTCATTCCTATTCAAAGGGAAGCTATAGCATGTATCTATATGCTGAGCGGGAAGGAATCTTAATCTCGTCATTCAGATATACAGTTCAGGAATAGAATACACAAAAAAAGAGTGATGGTTATATCAAATCTCTTTCATAATCTCGTTTTTTCAGTTTTCAGAAAGGGTCACAAATACTCTAGTGTTAGTGTGACCGATAGTACTAGTCTCTGCCCCCTACGATAAGGAAAAGTACAAATAAATGGTAATTGATGTTGCAGAAACAGTTAAGTTTTTTTGGCTTTGATAGAACCGCTTACAGCAATTTGAACGTGAGAAGGAAATGACGGTGGTATGAAGAATTAAGAGAACAGAGAGTAAGAGACATACAAACTGAGATGCTTTGATATTGGTAGAAAAGGAGTTTCTTGTATTTGTATGTAGTACATATATTGGCTTACATAGTTGTTCAATAATCACACGAAAAGTGACAGAGAAAAAGAACTAGACAAAATTATGATTATGAACCCTATAAACTGAACTCTTTAGGAGAGTTAATCATTATAAACTGCCTTTTCTATTGATTTAAGGAACTTATTATTCATGCTTTTAGTACCAATCGTAACTCTAATACAGCCTTTGCGATCATCAATATTGCCAAATGCTTTGACGGCCAATCTTGCCTTTTTCAGAGATTTTAAAATTGTATTAAATTTTTCATAAGACTCCAAGAAAATGAAGTTAGCATCAGACTGGAAAACTTTGATTCCATTGAACCTAACAAGTTGATCAAATACTCTTTTTCTTTCTGCTTTGATCATTTTAATATTCTGCTTGATATAAGGAGACTGAGATAATACTGTGGCAGCTATTGTAAGTGAAAGACTGTTGAGTGGATATGGAGATTGAATACGGGATCTGAATATATCTGCAAATCTCTTATTTGATACAAAGTATCCTACTCTAGCTCCTGCTAGCCCAAAGGCTTTCGAAAGCGTACGAAGTATGACAACATTGTCATATTTAGCAGAAGCATATGACATTAAGGAATAATTCGCAAATTCTACATATGCCTCATCAATTAAAATTAGTTTATCTTTGAGTACTTCTATAATTTCTAATATTGATCGCTTATCAAATTGATTGCCCGTTGGATTGTTAGGTGAACAAATGTATACAATACCGCACTGCTTGGCAGCCTGTAAAAATTCTTCTTTGTTTAGGGTATTGTCTTTTTTGTTGAGCGGCACTCTATTCACTATCAGCCCATGCAACTCACAACGGTTTATAAAATAAGAAAATGTTGGAGTAAAAACGTTAACTCGTTGTCCTCTGCCAATAGTTGATAGAATTAATTCAATTATCTGATCGGAGCCATTTCCAACTACAAGATATTTTTTGTCAATACCTGTATATTTTGCAAGTTGCCTGTAAAGTTCTTCGAATTGCTTTAATGGATATTCTCTAAGATCTGTGTCCTTTGCTGCCTGCAAAGCAATTTGTGAAATGAATCTTTTCTTTAGCATAAAGTTCTCATTAGCATCTAATTTGAGAAAGTCACGACTATTATTTCCCTGTTCTGATCTAGCATATTTACCAAAACTAGAAAGTATATCTAATTTCTCAGACACCCAATTTGTCATTTTTTCAATCTTTCCTTTACAGCTTCATAGTGGTTTGTTAAGCCTTCAGCAGTTGAAATTTGTTTTATAACTGATTCTACTTTTTCTAGACCTGACTTTGTTGCTTGAACTATATTTACAATCCTTACGAAATCAAGGACTGAAAGTGATGCCCTTGATTTGCCAAATCCCAATGTTGGAAGAACATGGTTGGAACCTAAACAGTAATCGCTTGCTGAAGATGGAGTATATTTTCCAATTAACACTAGGCCAGCCGATGATATCTTCTTTGAAATACTTCTCGCATTACTAGCAATGATTTCTAAGTGTTCTGGCGCAACCTCATTTATAAATTCTGTCGAACTGGATTCGTCTTTACATATTGCAATAAATCCATTTTCTTCTAAACTTTTCCTGACTATGTCAGAACGTTCAATGACATTCTTTTCGAGGATGGACTGGATTTCATTTGTTACCTGCATTGCAAATTCTTTATTTGTTGTTACCAATCCACATAGTGTATCATAGCTGTGTTCAGCTTGTGAAATTAAATCCAAAGCAACAAGTTTTGGATTAGCCTTAGAATCTGCATATACTAGCAATTCAGTCGGACCGGCTATCATATCTATTGAAACTCTGCTGGAAGCAAGAATTTTGGCAATAGTAACAAATATTCCTCCTGGACCTACGATCTTGCTTACTTTGCTAATGGCTGGAGTTCCAAAAGATAGTGCACTAATTCCGTGAGCTCCACCAACCTTATAAAATTCGTTAACTCCACAGATATCTGCAGCAACAAGAGTAAGAGGGTCTATTGTCCCATCTTTTAAAGGAGGTGATATTGCCACTATCCTCCTCACTCCGGCGACTTTTGCAGGGGTTGCACACATAACTATACTACTTGGATAACGCGCTTTTCCACCAGGAATATAGCATCCTACACTAGCAATTGATTGAACAATACGCTGGAGCCTTACCCCAGCCGACGAAATCATGAATCCCTGGAGGTTTTTCAAAAGGACCTTTTCGCCTGTTATCAACCGCTCTTTCATTATCTTTATAGATTGAATCTGCTCCTTGGTAACTCTGTTATAGGCTTCCTTGATCTCATTATCTGTAACTCTTAATGAATTTAATCTAATGCCATCAAACTTCTCAGTGTAAGCTAAAAGTGCACTATCACCGTACTTTTCTACGTCATCCATTATTGATTTTGTTTTTTGAACTAGTTCATCAGAAATGCTGGTGGCAAAATTACGTAATTTCGCGGCATCAGATTTCGGATCAATAATAACTAGTATCTTTATCAATATGCTCATCTAGATTTATCTCATCAAGAGGAAGTATCTGCCTTGTCTCCATTACAACTAAACCCTGTGCTAACTTTCTCATTATTGGAACTATTTTGATAAATTCATTCTTGTCAATGATTGTATTGACTCCATACCATCCTTTCTCACTTAATGAGCTAATTGTTGGTTTTTTCAGTGCGGGCATACTTTTTAGCAAACTATCAAGATTTTTTTCCTTCACATTGACAAAAATATGAAGCTTTTTTCGTCCTTCAACTACGCCCTTTAGTAATGCAGTCATATCTGCAATTTTTTCCTTCTTTTTATGGTCTTTGAGAGCATTTTTATTTGCTAAAAGAACAGCGGTAGATTCCATTATTGTATCAATTACTTTTAGATTGTTTTGTGTTAACGTAGTGCCAGTTTCGATAATATCGAAAATTGCATCGACATCTTCTGGTGGCTTTGCCTCAGTAGCTCCAAATGAAAGAAATATCTCCACTTTTTTGTTTTCTCCAACTCGTAACCATGGAGTAATAATTATAGGATCAATATTACCAAAGTATTTTTTATAAGCCTCGTTCGATTTAATATAAGAAGCTGTAGTAGTAAGGTACTCTGAAGATAATCTAAGAGGTTTATTTTTCTTTGCAAAATCTGTAATCAAGGAAGTTAAATCTTTGATTTCATCAAAGCTTTCTGGAATCGCTATTACTTGTCTTACTCGCCCATATTCTAAATCAAGCAATATTTTGACGTCAGCATTGGCCTCTCTGATCCAATCTTTGCCTGTAATTCCAACGTCATAGAACCCTTCTTGAACATATGTTGGAATTTCCTGGGGTCTCAGGATTTTTACCTCTATTTCTGGATCGCTGAGGCGTATTCTATAGGTGCGTCCCTTGCCGACTACGCTTTGCCATGCCTGTTCAAGGATTTTGAATGTAGCTTCTTCGATGCTACCCTTTGGAACTGCAAATTTCACTGTAGGCATATGTATAATTGACTAAAATCTAGTATCATAGGAGAGATATATATTCATAATATCCGTTGACAAGTGGCTTTTTCTTTACATCGGATAGACTTTATTATAACATATTTCAAAGACTCAATTGTTTTTCAAATACATTGCAAACAACTGATTTAACATAAACATGCTACAAGGAATGAATACAAAATAAATTATTATTATTATTAACAAGGCGTAAGAGAGTAGAACAAAAACACATCAAACTGGATACTTTACAGACTATATACATATAGCAACCTAAAACAATATACATATGTATAGTCATATACATTTATGAGGCAATTAGAGTAAATTTTTTATTCATTGTTTAGTTTTACTTAATAGTGATTTCAGGATTTCCTTTGCACGATTTATATTTATACTGTTTTCCTCAGCTATTCTATTTGCAATGATATCAATCAGATCACCCTTAGCTCCTGCCATAGCAGCAATATTTCTTGCATGAAGTTTCATGTGACCTCTCTGTATGCCTTCTGAAGCTAAAGCTCTTATTGCAGCCAGATTTTGAGCAAGACCACTAGCAGATAATACCATTGCAAGCTCTTGCGAAGTTTTAATGCCTAAAATTTTTAATGCCACTTTAGCTATGGGATGGACTGATGCTATTCCACCTATGGTTCCAACGGACATTGGCAATTCTATTTCTCCTGCCAAATCACCTTCTTTGGTTTTATACCACCTTGTCAATGATCGATATGTCCCATCTCTGGCAGCATATGCATGTGCTCCCGCTTCAATTGCACGAAAGTCTTGTCCTGTAGCCAATGCTACTGCATCAATTCCATTCATTATACCTTTATTATGAGTCACAGCACGATATATATCAGAATATGCAAAGGCATATGCGTACAAAATTCTCTTCACAATATGCTCTCCTCCTAGCTCGCTCTTATCAAAGACTGCCTTGCACCTTACAAGTCGTCTTGTTGCATAATTTGAAAGTATTTTTAAGATAGCCTTGCCTCCTGTTAACTCTTCAGTTCTTGGGGCGATGGTTTCACACATTGTATTTATTGCATTCGCACCCATTGCATCTTGTGT
This sequence comes from Nitrososphaeraceae archaeon, assembly GCA_045808425.1. Lineage (GTDB taxonomy): Archaea > Thermoproteota > Nitrososphaeria > Nitrososphaerales > Nitrososphaeraceae > JAFAQB01. The sequence continues at coordinate 6,174 of JBJMFM010000250.1, forward strand.
ATCAATAATTAATTCCACAATCAACATCTCTCCCATTGTGTTTTGACTCTTATCCTGTATTCCTCTAACTTCCAAATCTTTTGCTATAACAGATTTGCTCTTTGAGTTTGCTAAATGGAGTAAGTCTTCTTTGTTAACCAAAATGTTCTCTTTTGCAGCCTCCAGAGAAGTAGATAAAGAAACTAATTGCACTTGGCCTATCATCAATGATCTATCAGCCTTTGCTGTAAAACCTCCTTTTATTTTTGCAATTTTAGCTGCTTTACTTGATGCAGCAATAACAGATGGTTCCTCTATAGCCATCGGTAGGACATATTCTTTACCATTGATCACGAAGTTTGTTGCAATACCTAAAGGAAGAACCAACATACCAATTGCGTTTTCTATCATTCTGTTGGCATCATCAAAATTGAATACCGATAATGGATCGTGTATTATAGTAATATCTCGATTAGACAGAGCAGCTGCTTTTTTTAAATAGTGTAGGCGTTGCTGTTGGTTCATTTCGTATATTCTTTTTCCTAGCACCACAATATTCTAGTGTTTCAGCTTAATGCAAGGATTTAAAACCTTATTTGTTAATGGTACTCGTGTTATATAATTATATTACGATCTCTAAAATACCAAGAATATGTGCCTGTGTGTACAAAATACATAATATTATCCGAGCTTAGACAAGCTTAGAAATACTTTCATTCAACAAACATTATTCAATGTAAATGGTATCTGGACACTTGTTTAAGAATGACCTCTCCATTAAGATACAATAACAATCCCTGCCTCCCCTCTAGTAGATCCATCGCTTTAAAAACAAGCATTACTATAGCCCAACCTAACCCTATCTACAACTGCTTTCACTAAATATCAGTTAATTTTGGCATTATTTGAATATTTTATGGATATTTACTGTAAAAAACCTAATTTTTCATTTTATAATTCAAATTTTGACTATAGATAGAAATTGAAACAAGTTTGATATATCAATTCGATATTATCCGTCTACTGCAGTTAGATCTGTTTAGTATGTTATGTGATTCCATGACCATATACTATAAGCATATTGTTAATTGATTCATATATATACATCCTTCAGAACCTTCTCCTTAAATAAACTATATTATTGCTAATACGCTAGAAAATGGAGTTACTTCCATGATTATATTGCTGCTTTGATTACCATTTATACCCATAAGTCTGTCATAGGGATCTCCCCATCTTTTCCAATGCCTTATTTATCATCACCAAATATGTGAATTGAACATGCATAGAAATGTGTCAATACAAAATCTATATATTGACAAGTAACTAACGCTGATTAGACATCTTACATTACATTTGCAGACTAATGCTTGTTAAAGTGAGCCTCTTGAACTGAAAGTACAGGAATGTAACTCTACTAAACTCCTAGTGTACGTATCATCTGCCATTCTACGATAGCTCCAATAAATAATATAGTTACCACTATTCCTATCTCAATAACTGTAGGAATAACATATTTTCGCCATGAATTTCTTTTGTTTGTATCTTTAATTAATTGGTAACTCAATATACTACTTCTTGATATTGCAATACCATATGCAATAATCTCCAAAATTCCAAAAGGTGTTAGAAAAACTATTAGAGGAGAAATACTAGATATAGCAGGTGAAGTTTGCGCTATTGCATTAAATACCAGTCCAGTCGAAAATGCTGAAAAACCTCCTAATGCGATACCAAACCCAGGAATAAACATTCCTAGTGCTACCTTAAAATTATTTGCAAAGATACCATATTGATTAATGCCTTTGATTTTTGTTTCAAAATCTTTTTTTATGAAATCTGCTTGACTAGCATTTATTTTTACAAGTATTGCACCAACAAAATAAGCAATTATAAACACTATGATGCCAAATACAAAGAATAGAAATCGCCGTCTTTTCGTTAACTGGAGAGACAATAAAGGATATTCTGTATTTAGTTATTGTATTTCATTCTTATTATGGTAGCATCTACTTCAGATATTAGATATATATGTATATATACTAACTAATCTGTGAAATTTTCGTGATAGTCATCGGTGAATCTATCGACTTTATTCTCATCATCTTCAAAATCTTCAGTATATGTATCAGTGAATCTGTCCTGTTCATATTGACTTTCAGTTTGATAGTCTTCATCTGATGCTTCTTTTGATACTTGATTATTATCATCCTTCTGCACCAGTTCCAATAGGAAGCTGGATGCTGACATGCCTATATTATCAAAAGAACTGACTTCTAGTCCTAGGTCATGTTGGTTTTCTTGAATAACACGAGCATAATGAACCATTTTGTCATATTCATCCTTATTCTTTGCAATCACATATCCTTTCCAAGCTTTGTGTAAAGAACCCCAGACCTGATTGTCATAGTTGCCTGAGTCTAGTATTTTCGACCTGTATGTCCTTATCATGTAATCCGATTTTTTCTTTGACCTAAAGTAGCGAAAGTAATCATTTCTTCGTCTGCTGAATCTGTAGTATTTCATTGCGGATAGTTTTGCTTGAGTGCTGGTACTCCATTTAGTTTTTAGGGTTTTTAAATTTTTTCGCACGAGTAATACTATGAGAAGTATGTGATTGTTCAGCTGTGACTCGATAGGCTCTAAGGCTAGTTTTCTAAAGTCGGAATCCACGTTTACGGTATCGTTTATTGTCATGTTATTACTATAAGATGCTTATATGCACTGTACAAAAGAAATCATTTTAAAATCACTTGTTTTCGACAAATTATATAAATATGGCTGAGCTACACACTGAAGTTGCCTATGTTCCTTGATGTCCATAAATGGCATGGCGTTGAAGACAATTTAAAGGAAATTTGTGAATCTCCAACTGATGAATTTGGCGTTTCATTTATGAATATTTTTTATAACAAGGAAGCTGACGTATGCTTTTGTCTACTTAGTGCACCAGACAAAGTAGCTGTTGAAAACCATCATCATGTGGTTGGAGTGACATGTGAATGGATTACTGAGGTATCATTGGCCAAAGAAACATTCTCTTAATTTAATAATACTATAACAAAATCGATTCATGTATGTGTAACGTCTCAGGAGGACTTGTAAGATTGGATAGTCAGTTAGCGCGCAGCCATGTGGACAGGTGGTATATAGCTTTATTGGTGGTATAACCGTGGAGTTAATATACCAGAAAGTATATATCTACAACAATGGGAGAGGTTACGCTAAAAGGCTACAAATGTGAGCGATGCGGTCATGTATGGCTACCAAAAGAACAGGAAGCTCCAAGAGTTTGTCCAAAGTGTAAGAGTCCTTATTGGGATAGACCACGAAGAACGCAGCTGGATTTTAAAGAAAAAAGGAAGTTGAGGTAATGAGTCAACAACCTACTGGTGGACAAACGATTGGATGTAGAAGATGTGGCTAACCCAAAGTCGTCTATCCACCCATTCCAGAATTCAAGGACATTCTATTAGAACCATGTGAAGAGGGTGACAGTATGGAATCGGGATTTGAGTGCGAACGCTGTGGTCTAATAAACAAAATATATTGGGATAAAGACCATCCTTTATTCATGTCAGCAAGTAATTGGTAACTACACTTTTATTTCCCTGTAACTTCGATGTGTAGGATACTTTTTTAGATGCGCTACTGCATAGAACGGTCTGTTTAGTCCTAGGTTTTCTCCGCATACGTTGCAGATGACTTCTATTTTGGTCATATACCTTGTAGTATATTACTCTCAATATACGAGAACTAATCAATCGTTATGTCCCGCTAGTTTACACATAGATTATTTGGGTTGATGTCCCGTTATGTTGACAGAACCCAAATTAATAATACTTCTAAATGAAGAGTTACTATTAGTAGATATAGTTCTAGCAGCTTCGCTAGCAACAATAGTTATGGTTTCAAATCCAGCATTTGCGGGAACCGGCTTCAAGAATAAGCAGAGTGTATGGAATATGTTATTCATAGTACTAAAGTTAATAGAAATCTAGCATCAAAATTGTGTGCTGATTATTGATTGAAATAGAGACGCTGCAATGAGTGCTAGGACAAATAGATCAGTTAGAAGACAAGAAAAGAGGTATTAATTATTTTTGAAGGTCCTCTTTCGCATTAGTAGTTTGATTGTTTTTCTCTCAATAGCTGATTCTAGTCTACTATGGTATTATAAAAACGCATATTTTTTGTAATTTTTGTTATAATACGCTTTATTGCTAGCGATATTCGCAGAATCGTTATACTGCTAATGAGGAAATCACTAGCGATTTAACTAATATCGCTAGTGATATATTTATAAAACATAATGTATACATACTAACATGCAGATAATGAAAGAAGAAACGCCATTTATTTATAAAGCCGCCTCAGCAATGGCAATTTCTGTTATAGTTGATGCTTTAGACTACTTTGCAGCTCCACTCTTCGATGTACCAGTTGTTGGAGATGTGTTTGATGTTATTACAACTAGTTTATTATATTCTATAACAAAAAGCAAAGTTTCTACTGCTATAAACACAATTGAATTGATACCAGTTATCGGAGACTTTGTTCCTACATATACATTATCTACTTTACTATGGATTTCAAGGGAACTAAAGAAACAAAATAAAATCAAAAAAGTGGTCAAGTACAAAAATTACAAAGTGATAGAGAGTTAAATCATTTTTTTGTGCTTTATAACCTTAAAATATAACAGTGAATATTAGACTTGCGTGTCGAAGTGTCCTTATTGTAAACAGGAATTCCAACCAGAAGATATAAAGGTAGGTCACTTTGATGAGCGTTACTCGGATCTCCCATTTTTGACATTTGACTGCCCAAAATGCGGAGTCCTTCTATTTATCAAAAGGGGTTCCTAGCCTGTTTTGAACTTGTTAGTATCTCATTATATTTATGGAGTCTCACTATATCTAGGTCTCAATTTCTTTATTTTCATGTATTAATTGCATTACTTTTTTATTTTGCACCCTTTATTTTGTTTTCAGTTTTATGATAACTTATCGTCCTTCAGGCAAAGCCAAGCCATAAACCTAGGCATAAATTCATAGATACCAAGTCCCGTTGCTTTCTTTATTCAGAGATGCTCGATATGAATAGTGTTACTATTTTGTATAACAATATTGCTGGAAGAAAAGTCAAAGAATCAAAATTATTCTCTCATAGTAGTAGAGAAGTTTATCTTGTCCATTTTTCCGAGGTAACCCAGTAAAATGACTAAAGCAGCAATCTCCATTAGTTCTTATGTTTGCTCGCTTACCCTCTTCAATAATTTTCACAAATTTCAAACAGCTTGAATTGTTGTTTTGCTATTTCGACACTAACTCTCCTCTTTAGATCCTAAAATGTCAATTGGTTTGTAATTCATTATAATAGAACTAGCTTTAGCTTTTTCTAATCGATTTGTAATACGATTAAAAATGTTTTCTTTCGAATACTTCACTTCAAAGTGAACCAAGTGTAAGATATTATTATTATGGTTTTGGTGCAGAAGTAAAATATGGCATGCTGGTACAATATATGGCTATGACAGCTTTATAGGATTTAGTCAACTAAACTAGTGAGCATAGTAGCATTATACAGATGTGATGGAACAGATTTGCTCCACAAGCATTAATTGGTCTTGCAGTACCATTTCTGCTTCGTCCTTGACTCTAAGATTGTTCTTTAGAGTTCGCGAAATTAAAAGGTGTATTCTTAATGTAACACAGCTTGATGGAAAAGTTTGTTTTATATAGCACATGATGCACATGAGAGTGGGAGTAATGCAGTAAAGAGGCTATACCATTAGCTAAAGTCTATCATTTCAATATGTGAAGTTTTATAGCTATAAGTGTGATACTCTTTTTTAATCCATCGATTAATTTACGCTATGAGGACACAAACATTCTATTATCTGGACATAAATGTCATTACATTTATATGATAAATCGACTCTATAAAATTGAACCCAACAACTATGATTAGAATCTTTGTTGTAATATTTGTTATTATAGCAGCATTTGCTATTGCATTTTTCTTTCCGGTTTCATTATTTTCATCATCAAAAATACAGCTTCAAGAAAGTAGCCAACAAGAATCTATAAGAATCTGCTGTGCTTGGGGTGACAGACTTGCAGACGGAATATTAACTTACAAGATACTGGGGCGTGGTAGTGGTAATACTGATAGCGCAGAGCCTAAGCAAGCTGTTTATAATGCAATAAATGATTGGAATTCAAAGTTACACGGTATTAAACTTGTGGAAGTGTCCTCTGATAATATGGACGAAAAAAATAACAATAATGACGATAGACCAGATTTACAAATAAAGCTAAGCTCAAAAACACCAAGGACGCGAGTTGGTCAAGTTATTAGTGGGGATACTTCTTCCCCTTCTTCTGAAGCTAAAACCAGATTGTCAACACAGGGTGTATCATACATTAAACGCGATAGCAGCGGCTTCATAAGTAGTATACTGATAACTATATTCACATCTGATCCATTTGGTAATACATTATTATCACCATCACAAAGTTTTGATCCTAGTAAAATAGAAACTATAACAAAGCATGAAATAGGACATGCTCTTGGTATAGGACACAGTAATCTTATTAGTGATCTCATGTACCCGGTAATCAATAGAAGAACTAACACTGATATTTCTGATTGTGATATTCGTGCTGTATCAGAAGCTAATAGCTGGAAACTTCTAGAGTCAAGTAATAACAATAGTGATCCCCAGCCTCCGTCAGTAGGTCGTATGCGTTGTTAATTTGAAAAAAGAATAAGTGTGTTGCTTATGAACAATAATAATAGTACCAATCACATAGTGCTGGATGATATTAATCTTCGTATAATAGATATTCTAAGTAAAGATTCATCAACAACTTTTGTTGAAATAGCTAAAAAGATTGGAATATCTGATGCAACAGTACATTTGAGAGTTAGAAGATTAAT
>JBJMFM010000251.1:0-15158 GCA_045808425.1 Nitrososphaeraceae archaeon
TCGGCCTACCTACCAAAAATGAAGAAGAAAAACCGATGTTCGATTATGAGAAAATACTCTACGATGCTCTATTAGATAATCAGAGCTTCAAGCATGTTTGGGTGAAAAAAGCAACTGGCTTAGGTATATCTGAATTTATGCTCAGGTTTATGGTGTGGCTTTGCTTAAAGGATAATGCATTATCAGGCTCACAGATGTGCATTGTCACAGGGCCTAGAATAGATTTAGCTATTGCTTTGATAGATAGGATGAAAAAGCTATTTGTTGCAGGTAAAGGTCTTATCACTTTTGACACAAAAGAAGCTGTACTAGAGCTAAATGGTGTAAAGATAGAAGCATTTCCATCACATCATTTAGATGCAATGCGTGGTTTACCTAACGTGTCTTTCATATTATTAGATGAAGCTGATTTCTTTCCCCCAGGACAGCAGCAAGATGCTAGAGATGTTTCTGAAAGATACATAGCAAAATCAAATCCATATATTGTAATGGTATCAACACCAAATGCTCCTGATGGATTGTTTGAGAGAATAGAGAAAGAAGCTGAAGATACCTGTCTTTACAAACGCATATTTCTTGATTATACTTATGGAATTGGTAAGATATACACTGCAGATGAAATAGAAAAAGCTAAACAATCCCCATCATTTGAGCGTGAATACAACCTAAAATATCTTGGTAGAATAGGTAATGTCTTTCACACAAAAGATATTGTAGCAGCAATAGAGAAAGGAAGGAAGTATAATCCCGACATCATTGTTCCGTTCACCTCTACATCTATGGGTATAGACCCAGCATATGGTAGTTCAGCATTTGATATTGTAGTAAGTCAATGGGAAGATAATCATATACAGATAATGCATGCAGAAGAGTATCACAGGCCGGATTATAACGAATGCTATCTACAGTATATGGATTGATGAGCAAATATAATGTAGACAAGGTATACATCGATGGTGCCAACCCATCTTTTATTAGATCGCTAAAGCTGCAGATAGGTGAAGACCCAGATTATGATAAAGTGATTGCTAGATATAGATTAGAGAAATTAGGTGATAATTGGAGTCAAAATATGAGAATTGTTTCTGTCAATTTCAATACAGAGCACAAGGGCATGTTAGGACATTGCAAAATGATATTAGAACAGGATCCTGGAAAAATTCCTATCAATCCAGACAGGTTTGGCAAACTGATTACTGCATTGCGAACAGCAGTAGATAACGATGGAACACTGGACAAAGAATCTACATCCTATAATGATATATTTGATGCCTTCAGGTTGGCACTAAAGTTCTATCATTTTGAAGAAAGCAGTGGCTAACAATTCTAGTTGTTAGAATTAAAAACAACAACTACTGATAACAATCGGTAAGAAGCTCATTTTCCTTATTTTGCTACATTTCTTATTTCATCACCCACACAGGATCTGTTTTTTTCATAACGGAAAGCCAACCCATGTCTGGTGGTTGTATATTCATTTGCCAAAGAATTGCTATTATCTCTCCTCTATGATGCAACTCTTCTGTCATGACATGGATAAGTACATCTCTAATCACAGTAGTTCTTCTTATTCCATCATTATTAATTCTTGAAACTGGTTTATACAGATCTTCTGGCTTAAGTGATTTCAAATAATTGTTGATTTTTGAAGTACAATTAAAGTTATAGTTGTCAATCGCACTCCATGAATTGTATTTATCATAAGGAAATGGTCTATTAAGATCTTCTAGGTCTTGAATGGAATAATTAATCCATGAGTCTTCAGCCCAAATTATATGCAGTATTGTATCTTTCAAGGACAACCATGCAGTTTCGCGGTTTTTGACCATGTCTTCCCATGTCAATTTTCGTTTAAATGTATCAATATAATTTTGTCTTACTGTGTGGTTATAAGTGAATAATTCTTTGAAGTCAGCTATTTCCATTGTAGCATCCTGATAGTTTGAACATATAAAATTCATACACCAATCCTATTAGATTTGACGATTTAATTACTGCGTAGAGAACAGCTGTAGATAATGATGGGGACATTAGACAAAGAAGCTACATCATATAACGATATATTTGATGCATTTAGACTGGCTGCATACCACAATATGGACAAAACATACCTTCATTATAATACATGTATACTTCACACCTTCTACAATATTTGTTACCAACAGAGTAATTGCTCTTACCAAACAATATTTTCTTTGAGTATATCCTTTTACGTATGTTTTTGCAGCTCATTTGAACTTAGTCTACAAACAATAGTGAAAGCATAAAGACGGACACCCATGCATAACCTATAGTTATTTTTTATTTTTCTGGGCCTAAAAACTGGGCTTTTTCGGGGAGTTTATGTCACTAAACTCATAAAATTTGAAAGGAACTTCTCTTACTATCTTGCCAGTATTTTTTTCCTTTACAGTTAATGCTGCAAATATGTATTGATATTTGAATTATTTTTATCTAATACACTAAAATTCAAAGTGGTCGAATTATCTCCGGCAAATGGAACAAATGTAAAGGTTGTAATACCCACCTGATAATCACCAATGTTCGCACAGATCTATATATTTCAGTATTGGAATGCAAGTAAGCACTAAACAGATTCAACAGAACCTAATTATTTAGTCAAGTTTTCATGAGTATTTAAAAATATGAGTAAATCTAGAATAAAAAACGAAAAAATTGCAGCAAGTTTTTTATTCCTGTTATTACTATATTTGTTCCTCTTCTCCATTACTACAGATGGGTAATTATATAATTTATAAACATCTGAGTTTATAAATAAGATTTCCCAATTATGTCTATGACTAGCTCTATTAAATCAGAAGTTAGATCTTTAAATCCATCACCGTATAATGACAATCACAGAAGGAACCAGCAAGAAGGGGCAGCGACAGCAGATAAAATAAATATCTTAGGTGTAGGAGGTAGTATGCGACAGGGCTCCTATAGCACCTTGACTTTAAAACTGGTATTGGAAGAAGCAAAGAAATACCAGTCGGAGACATGTATGCTCGAATTAGGTAAAATAACCCTTCCGCTTTACAATCCAAGCGAAGCTTCATCGGACTATACTTCTTCTTCTTACAATAATAACAATAATTATCATTTAGAAAAAATCACAAAGACTTTGAAGTGGGCTGATGCATTCATATTAGCTTCACCTGATTATCATGGCTCTATGTCTGGTGCATTGAAAAACTTTCTTGATTACTTCTGGGAAGAGTTTGCTGGAAAAACATTTGGATATATAGTGGCATCACATGAAAAAGGATTAACTGTAGTAGATCAAATGCGCACAGCTGTACGTCAATGCTATGGATGGAGTATGCCCTACAATATATCTGTAAATGGAGAAAAAGACTTCGATTCAAATGGAAATTTGGTCAATTCTGCGTCAGCAAAAAGAATAAAGATGCTTGCACGTGACTTGGTGACTTATGGAAAATTGATAAGAAGGCAGTTTTTGCATGATGTAGGAGATCAGAAAATATTATACACATTTGCTGCACATTACCGGGATTATTATAATTAGATAAATTAGAGGAAGTCCTCCTATGTTTCAAGAATCACGAATTATTCAAATGAGGTAATTCGAAGAAATAGTAGTAATAGTCACTAACAATATTTATGTAACCATACATCATGAGATAGAATTATGTGATTATCTCTGATTCATTGCATATGCTTCTATCGATATATGTAGATACTAACTCTTCCTTCTTTCTTCTTATTTATTGCAAATAATCGTAACCTTCTTTTCTTTCCTTGATTAGAAACTTGCATATTAAATCTCCTTTTGCAGCTCTATGTGTTGTTTCGATCTTTGCATCAAGGAGTTTTTCAAACAACTCTGTTTCAGTAGAACATGCTTCCCAATGCTTTTCAGCTATGTGTATAATTGGACAATTATATTCCAAGAGGACATGCTTTCCTGCTCCACTACCACCGCTACTGCTACCACTCTTTGAGGTCTTCTTTGATTCAGCCATATATCCCTCCTCATCTCTGATCCTTGCTAATTCCTTAACACGTTTATCGAAATCTAATTCCTTAAGACGTTTGTAGTATTGATCGAAAAGTTCACTTTGACGTTCGTGTAAAACTTTTTCAATAGCTTCTTTACCCATGTTTCTTTCAATAAAATCAAGAGCATGGGTCGCAATTGCACTATATGATTTTGGAAACACAGTTTTACTTTGACTTGTTAACTGATAGACCATTCTTGGCCTGCCTACATGTCCCCTAGTTTCTATGCTTTCTACCAAGCCTCTTTTTTGTAAAATAGCAAGGTGCTTATGAACTGCCATTTTTGATATCTTCATAACGTTTGCTAATTCCTCTAGTCCTGCTTGTTGCATGACCTTAAGATAGTAAAGCAGCTTCTTCTTTGGTTCACTAAAACCATCAGTGATATTTTCGAGACTTTTTGTCATTATAGAATGGTGAGGCAATTAAATACACTATACTTAAAGTAAGTCATTTATAAACTCTTTGGTTTATAAAAAAAGTTATTTTGTATATTAAAGAGCTGCCAATTAGTATAATTTGTAAACCCACAAGTATATATAATGATCATATAATAAATAATGTCCATGGGTACAATCATAGAGGGAATTAAAAAAGAAATATTAAGTTGGCCCAATGTTACTGCTGAACCACATAAATTTGGAGGTATCGAATTTCGTCTAAATAAAAGAGAAATGGGCCATATACATGGTGAACATGTGGCTGACTTACCTTTTCCAATGAAAACCAGAAATGAGCTTGTAAATTCTGATCGTGTATCGCCTCATCATGTATTGCCACAATCAGGATGGGTTAGCTACTGGATTAATAAAGGCAAAGAGGAAAAAGAAGAACAAGAAATATCAGCAGTGGTCGAGCTATTTAAAATGAGATATGAACAGCTCAAACCTAGTTCGCAACCTAAACTAGAATAAAGTGTCAATCAGTAATTAATTTCAGGAACGACAGTAGAACTGCATCTCCATAAAATAATGCCAAATTTGGTTCATATTCTTCTTTCTCAAGTCTGCATCGATATTACTCATTTATAAGTAGATTCTAGATGATTGCAGTGTATTGTCCAGTATTATTAGAAGCCCATCGGTATTGACAAGTATGTCTCTCAGTAAACGAGCATTATTGAAGCGCATGTTCACAAAATACATACGTTCTTATAGCTACTATGGCGACAGTAAATAGTGAAGAACAAGACGTACACCAAAACCAAAACCATAGCTGCTGCGATGGTTATAATTACCGCGTCATTATTGATTAACTTCATAGGAATTTTCGCGAGGTGACATAACAAACAATTGAAAAAAATTTTTACATCATTAAGATCTATTATTCCTGTTCCTAACGGCAAAACAAAATTCTGCAAAACCTGTGGTAATACTGCTACTCAGGAAGCCTTATTCAATGTAGACGGAGATATTACAGTTATAGAAAGATATTGTGAAACATGTGCTATAAAAAAAATGCAACCATTAGAAACTAGGAACTAAATAAAACGAGAGTATTTAGTGTAGTAATAACATCACTAGGCTATCACTTAGTTGTATCTACCTGATTGAATTGACTAACATTGATCGCAGCAACAAAATTTTAGACCGTACAAAACAACACTTGCACATCTTACAAAGTTACCATTCAAACAGGAGATAACAAGACTTAATTGCAGTCAGCAAACATATTGGTTTTAAAAGGTAAGCATTGCTTCAAATTACCGTTATTTGCTATTGCGGTTTCCAGCACATGAGAATATTCAAACGTACGAGCTAAAATGTATTAAAGACATATATGAAATAGTGTGCAATAACCGTGGGGTAAGTATGAAGAGCTTTAATGATTGGTGGAAGACTGTTCCTGAGGACCTTAGGAATAAGACCCGTAAGGGAGATGAAGGAAACAAACCATTGCTAAATCAAGTTAACTATGTTCTTTTACATCTCCATCTAGACGGCAAGCATGATGCAAAGCCAAGTCATAATGAACTAAAGGATTGGCCTGCATAGTGGTCAGGTAGATGTCCTTAGAATGAGTGCTAAATAGCAGCAGAAAATATCATAACGATCATCTACGGGGGTTTTATCCTATGAGTGAGATGATGAAACAAGAAGAGAGAAGAAGTGGTGGTGGTAGCAGTCGCAGTAGCAATAGTATTTATGCTACAAGGAGAAACAAACAACAAATCGAATACTCATGCGGATGCAGATATCTGTTCAATCATCAGATCATATTAATACATATTTGTTCAGAACATGAAAGAGAATTAATTACCCTTCATAGCTGATATATTAAAAAGACAATGACCAGATGTATTCAACGTTACTTTGGATACACATGTAATTAATTATTGCTAATTGTTAGTAACATATTCATATTACTGCACTCATGTTACCGTATCGTACAGGTCGTTTATATATACGAAGGCATCCTATACAATATGTACGTATGAGTTATAGTAGAGACAGCAGTTATGGTCGCGGTAGAGGTAGGAGTTATGGTGGAGGCGGTAATAGAAGCTTTAACAGAGGATCTCCTGCCCCAAAACCAGTTGAAGTAGGAAAGCAATACGATGTAGAAGTTACAGAAATCAGTAGACAAGGAGATGGCGTTGCTAGGGTACAAGGATTTGTAGTATTTGTTAAGAATGGAAAAGTTAAGCAGAATGTCAAGGTTCAAGTTGACCAAGTAGGAGACAGGTTTGCTACAGCAACACTTGTTGACTAGATATACAATAATACTTGATTGGTTTGGATAGTCGCTTGATAGCAGAAGTTACATATTATACTGCTGCGATACCAGCAGCATCTAAATCATCGAATATGATATTATCAATAGAAACTGACTGTGCTAATCCCTCAGACTGGAAATATATATTACATATATACCAAAAAAATTGATTATTAATTGTGTTATTCCATAATCTGATGCGCTCATGTTAGTAGAGAGATTAAGTAAACCTCGGCTCAGTAGATTCACGGTTTTTGAAATTCCGGAGCATATGGAGTTTGAAACAATATCAGTCAGGCTGATTAAAAAACTGCATCAAAATGCGGTAATACAAATAGCTTCGTCAGTATCGAAAACATGTAGCAGAGACATAAGGGATGTCATAAAAATTGCAAAATTATGTAATCCATCCGATACAGAAGAAGACATAAACAGACTCGTATCTATTCACCATAAGTATCGCAAAACAGGCAGAGAATACAACTGATAACAATCAAGGATACTGCATAAAATACGAAAAATATCCGCTTCTAACTATGATCTAATAGAAAACACAAAGGGGAAAAAAGAGGATAGTCTAGTTATGAGAAAACATTGTATGATCATCTGCAAACCTTGTTGATATCCTGCACAGTATTCTGAACCAGGAGTACCGGCTTCAGTAGGGCCATTATATGTAAACTTGAGCTGGAGTAGATACTCTTCGGGATCATCGTCGACATCATGATGATGAAAGTCAGAATCTGCCTAGTTTGTTTCTTCAAAATGAGTGGAGAAGCATAATCGGTTTGGCGTGCGTAAAGACAGATCTATTAAAGATTGTATATGTAATAATTGTCTGTTAGCCCGGGACGATATTAGTACCTTTTACAAAAAATATGGTGTAGTAAAACATTAATCATCTCACAACCACTCACATTGCTGGAATTGGAGTTGGACGTTATGCAGAAGGATTTCAAAAGCTCTTCTTTGTTTTAGTCCAGCTCGTCTAATGATTTTTTAATTGACAATATCTCTTATCAGATCAAAACTATAATGCTGTCAGGAACTTCGCAAAGACAAACATTGAAAAGATTAATAGGAGAAAACTAGATTGCGAAATGGACAACAAATTAAGGAAAAAGAAGTTAAAGAAGAAGTAGTACGTCTTATCGAACAAGACAAGAATGATAACTACCTTAGCATACTAATAATGCTTTGTATGACTCAATATTATTATATAGGAAATTTAAGTGTGGAGTTCCGGATTTTTATTATAGGGACGTATAGTGACTGAGTATCAGTACCGATGTTATCCACAAAACTAAATTCGCCGCTCAATCGCTTTAACTCGATAAATTTCTTGCTTGGCTTTTCAGTCTGTACAATGTAATTGATTATAATGCCTCCACCTGCTCCAGTCAGGATGAATAGAATCTCTTGATTGCTATAGTTAATATAGTAAAGCATTGGAGTTAAACCCAAAGCTGATTGAGCAGAGTATACTATCACTTTGAGCAGGTCTTCTAAGGTTTCATATTGTAGGAAGGTCGTAAACCTCTCTTTGATTTGTGACATATCAAATTATGAGAATATGTCTATATATATCAATATAGTCTTAGTATTACTCACCCCTTTTGTGTAATTGGTCCTCTTTCTTATGTGGGGAATAAGAGCTGGGTATTTTTTGTCTACCAGGGTAGAGGCTCACCATCACAAAAAAAGCCACCACTTGGACCATCGTCTGGTAGTACTGCAGCCCAGACTATTCCTTTTGCTCCTTCCTGCACTGGACGTCCTCCATGATCGCCCATATCTGTAGCCACCCATCCAGGATCAACAGAATTGACCAATATGCCAGTATTTACAAGCTCTGCTGCAAGCTTCCTTGTAAGTACATTTAGTGCCGCTTTTGAGATGCTATAAGCTGGCGTTCCACCATAATTCATATAGTGTAGTGAACCTCCAAGACTAGATACGTTAACTATGCGTCCATATTTATTTGTCTTCATCATGGGAATAAATGCTTGTGATAGTCTCCATGGTCCAAAGAGATTTGTTATTAGTGCCTGGTTTACAACTTTTAAGTCTGCATCGACTGCGTTTTGCCATGTGTCATACGCAATGGCTGCATTATTGACCAACACATCTAAATGTCCAAATCGTTGATCAACTTCTTTGACTAGATTGGAAATACTATTTTGATCTGATACATTAAGTTGGCAAAACGTCACATCATCAAGACCATTTTTTTCATTCAATTGATAAGCAGCTGCCTTTCCTTTGGCTAAATCACGAGCACCAAGTAGAACTCTTAGACCTGATTTGGCCAATTGTTTACAAATCTCAAATCCAAGACCACGATTACCTCCGGTTATCAGAGCAATTTTCCTTTTTTTGTCACTCATGGATGTATCATCATCAGAAATAATAAAAAGTTCATCTATCATCACTTCACAGATTAAACAAGTAATTACATACTCCTTTCAAATTGCATTTTCTAGGAGAACAATATCCTAATATAAATAATCAATCAGCTAATCAACATGCACTAATCGAACCAGTTGAAGGCAACATTAGCAGATAATGCACGACTGCTGTTATGTTATGGGCCACTCTAACAACTATAACAGCTGAGTCTATTCAAAAAAATTCAAAGTATTGATCTATAATTAGCAAATCACAAAGTATTAGGCTGGCTCCTATAACCGACCAACACCAATAAAATGTCCGTCACAATGTTTATGCTGTAGTGATAATACCTGCAACACTTGTCTTTTGTTGTTTGTTTTAGTGAGTAGTGTGGTGGATCCAGGTTTAGGTTTAGATTTAGTCTAAACAGTTTATCTAAACTTTTTACTAGTCCACAAATTTATTATCGGCTCGTTTTTCCATATTACCTCGTAGAGTCCCTTTTAAAACAAGTATATCTTTCATTCCTTGATTGTGTATTAATATATCTATAATCCTTTGGAGTTCTTGTGCAGGTAATTTTTTCCCTTCTACAGACATCATCATGATTGAGTCAATTGCTTTGAGTTTCCGAAAATATTTAATTGCGGTTTCAATCCTTGCGTACGAACTAAAAAATACCATACCAAAGGAAGTCGGATGGTACTTATCATCAATTCTTTTTATCAAACCAGCACGCATTAATTTTTCCATCCTTGAATGATATTGTTTATGGGTTAGTCTTACTCTTAATAAGAACAAAAACAACAACAACAAATCATTCAAGCAAGTTCTTAAGTAAGGTCTGCCATGATAATAAATAGCAATGATAAATTACAGTAACCCACAAGGAAGATATAGCAATATTAGTAATCCCAAGAACGGCTATGAGAGAGTTGTAGAAGATAGAGACAATAGCAAACATCTTCAGGTATTTATGAATGGTAGCTGGAGGCATAGCCATAGATGCAGAGAATCTACAAATAAGGAGTGTAGAATGAAGTAGTATTAGTGCTAATTATCTCGTAATAAAAATTTCGCTCAATAATATCTAACAGTACATAAAAAATAAAATCATTATTATTATGATGTGTTCTATATGGTTAACTTTGTATTAGTCTAATTCTTTAGTCGTTAGTTTCATTGAATAATATGAAAGCTTAATGCTAACAATTTATAGCTAGTAGTAATATTGAGTGATAGCAATAACATGGCTCGAAGTTTTTTAAAAATAAGATAAGATAATGTATTAAATTGAATTTAAAAATATAATGTATCACGTTTGGCTCAAAATTCAAACTACTATATTGTAACTATATTAGGATAGGTAAGATATTATTATCACATATCGAACCTTGAACAATAAAGAATGCATACTGAAAAAAGCATATATCCTCTTCTATGTTCATGGTATTGGGTGATCAACTTCTGCTTTTTTTACAGTGTTTGTATTTAAAACCAGCGATGATTTACTGATAGAATTCTAAGTAATATAGCATATAGGAGTTATAATGAAGGTTGGAGTTGGTCTTTCTATGGACCAAATGCTATATGAGATACATACCACCAACTTTTTTGTTTGGTTTGGCGGAGTTTGTAGTCGGGGAGCTTACTACTGAATTGTATCCAACTTTCGATTCTTTATGTAGATAAGATCATTTAATAGTTTGACTATGTGATTCATGACTAGACAGCTAATATTAGCTCAAAGAGCCTGGTGGTTTATATAACGTTCTTTTTGGTTCTGTTAGTGTATGGAATCATAGACTGGTTGCTAAATTCCAAATAGGCAGCGGATAAAAAAGAGACTATCAATTAATCTGCAGCATTGATCTATTGATCTATTTTTTGATATAATGTTTTAGCGCAAAATAAGCATAAGTTAGCAAATGCAACATCAACAATCAAGAAAATCATTTTTGGGTATTGGATAAGAAAAATGAAAATAAAAAAGGTGATATTTTATGTACAGCTTTGAAATTTGAACTTTGCGTTCGCACTCTTTCCAGCATGTTTAGTTGTCCATTCTTGAAATACTGGACTTGATTCATAGTTACATTGACATGACCATTCCACAGTTTTGGGTTGCCTCCATTCGTCTTTTCACAGGTTGTCTTGTCAGGGATTTTACAAAGAAAGGCTTGACTTAGCACTACCACGGAGCTATTATGAAGGGTTAGTGCAATTATCAATGTTATTCTCGCAATTATATTAATATCCGGTCGACTAAAATTTATGAATATATTTCAGGATAAAATTCAATTCTCCAACGGTTCTCCAACAAGATACGTTGTAAATATTTATTTTAAACTAATCTTGTAACTAGCTTTCGACATTTTTAGATGGACAGATTGATGGCTGATGATGATAATAATAACTATGGTCCTTCTAGTTCTTGCTTTATTAATTTAGCTAGCGAGTCTATAGAGATTGGTTTATCCGCGAAGCATCTCATAGTCAGTTTTGGAAATGCCATTCTAAATTCATCATTGTAGTACTCAATTGCAGTAAAAAAACATACCTTTACTTTATTATCTATTTCCTTCATCTTTTTATACAATTCAAAACCATTCATTTTCTGCATTTTTATATCTATAATCAAAAGATCATATACATCAACTCTGAATTTTTCTAATGCTAATATGGGATTATTGTATGAATCAACTTCAAATCCATTGCTTTTGAGTCCTTTTACTACGACAGAAGTAATATCTCGTTCGTCATCTACTACTAAAATTTTGTAGATATGATTAGTGTTATTGTTGTCTTTGGTAGCTGTTGCTGTTGTTCCTGCTGTTTTGTAGATACGATCGTTACTAATACTGTTTTTATTATTCAAATTTAGCAGGACCAGTATATGCTACCTTCCTTTACTTTTTAATTGTTTCATTTACTAATTTCAGGTACTTAGTGCAAATGCAATGTCAGGTTCATCATCTACAAGCAATATTCTGCTCTCATCATTCATAGCTACATTATTACCTTCACAATCTCTTTAATGCCATTCTCTTGTGGTATTTCCAGTGATAGAATAATAACTGTAAATGTAGCAGCTTCCTCATTAGTACAAGCAATATAATTTTCAGATATGTCTGTCAACTACCTTCTTCTATCATACCTTTTGACATAGACGATGTTCATATATCTTACATTAACTCTCATTTAAAAAGCTATTATGACTAATTATAGTTACTGTATGCATCATCGTTGTCATTGATTGATTTTAGTTCATCTGTCAGATCCTTTACTAAATCGTCCATTCTGACTGGTTTTCTAATTAGCCGTTTCACACCTAGTTTTGGAAATATTTCTTTTCGAATCTCTTCGTAATAATGCATTTCAGAAGCTGTAATAAAGCAAACTTTTACTTTCTTATCTATTTCTTTCATTTGTTGATAAGCTTCAAAGCCATTCATTTTTGGCATTTTAATGTCAAGAAGTAATAAATCATAGAAACCAGCCTTAAAATTTGATAATGCTTTCGAAGGATTATCAAAAGCATCTACTTTAAAGCCATTATCTTCTAAACCAATCTTGAAAGCTAAAGCGATGTCACGTTCATCATCGACAAGCAATATTCTGCTCTTATTATTCATTGTTGTGATTACTTCACATCCTTCTTTTCTCCGATGTCAAATTGGATGACGATGGTCTTGGCTCTTGTCCTTGTTGGTGCTGTTGTTGTCCGATCGGAAGGCTAAATGTAAAGGTAGCCCCATCACCATCGGTATTATTCTCTGCCCATATTCTACCACCGTGAACTTCGATAATGCTCTTTGATATGAATAGTCCTAATCCAGTACCGGTTTCCGATTTTGTAGCAAACCTTGTAAATAGTCTTGGCATTATTTCTGGATCTATCCCAGTACCGTTATCTTTTATGGCGACTATGACTTCTTGTTTTTTGTTTCCATTTTTGTTCTTCTTTTCTACATTCACGTATATAGAACCTCTTTTGTTATATTGTTTATTAGTAAACTTGACGGCATTATCTAAGAGGTTAGAAATCACCTGAATTAGTCTTGCTCTGTCTGCTTCAACAATGATCGAATCATCATTATTTTCGGGTTTGTAGTGGTATAGCTCAACATTATCATTATTCTTTTCAATCTGATTTCTATAGTCCTCTACGATGCTTGATATCAGGTCACCTATATTCAAGGGCTCAATCTTAAGCATTAATGTCTCACTTTCAATCCTTGTAACATCCAGTATATCATCTGTAAGTCTTTGAAGCCTCCCAGCATTTCTGGACAATGCTTGTATCATTTCCTCTTTTCTTTCTGGATGTTTTTGCAATAGCTCAGAATATGATAGAATAGCCTGGGTAGGAGTTCGTAGTTCGTGGCTTGCAATATTGATAAATTCTTTTTGCATTTTATCTGCTCTTTTTAGCTCTTCATTTAGTGTCCGTTCATTCCAAAACAATTCAAATATAGATTTGAATGATTCTACACTGCGTTTGCTATTAGAATACACTGCGCGGCCAATAGCTTCTGAGAAGTTCTCAGCTTGGAGTTCTTTAACTTCTGCTCTAAGGAATCTTTCACCATCTACAATATACATACCGTAAGGAGACTTATTGCCATTTAGAATCTCAGTAGTAGTTGAATTGTCATATATTTTCTTGACAATATGTGTATTTTCTTTAGATAATGGACAGAGTATCTTTACAACTACGCCCTTTCTTGAAGCCTGTATAATTTCGTCAATAACTCCTAACCTTTCTAGTCTTACCATTGATTTATCATTAGGAAGATGGATTAGCATCTCCTTTTCTGCAGATCGTGCCAAATCAAGAACTATCTGACCTACTTTTTCACCGTTGTTGAATACTTCAAATACTTCTGCGTCTATTCCTTCTTCTATTTCTCTGAATCTTTGATCCGATGGAGTAGCTTTGTTCCAAAGGCTCTCAAAAACATATTTCTGCTGTTCTACAAGATCCTTTGCATTACTATAGATGACCTGAGGTATAGGTTGTTCTTGCTGTTGCTGCTGCTGTTGATTTTCTTCTTGTTGTTGTATGCTAGCAGAAGCCATGTATTCTGTTTCACTAACTGAAAAGTTTGCCCTCATTCCAGCCAAGTGACGAACCTCTTTAGCAAATTTAAGCAGCTCTTTACAATAATGGATGTTATCTTTGGTAATGTCAGTTATGTATCTTAACTGTATACCTTTGGCTTTAATATCAGATAATAATTTCTTATATTGCCGAACTTCTAAAATTAGTGAAGGAGCTTTATAATCACCACACGAATCTATTTTATGTGCTTTGGATAAAAACTTCAGCATGGTACTCATTACATGCTCTTCACCAGATAATACTTCTGTCATTTCAGTGCTTCTAGTACTTGGGGTTGTCTCCATTACCAATTCAATTATGATGAATATGAAACACTGTCACTATATAAGAGCTAATAGCGGAAAATTATGATAAATATGGCCAGTTTAGAAGTATATCAAGTCCATGAGTTATGTTCTATGTTAGCCCATCATCAACTAGAATAAAGTATATGGGGGTGTATATCTAGTGTAACAGGCCTGTTGCACAATTTTATAAATAACTCATAACTGTAGTCATATTCTCATTATGATTGATGACTTGTTTTGTATGCATTGTATTTGGGCCTAAATAATAAGAGCGAAATTTAATTCATAATCTGATCATAGATTTTTTAAATATATAATTTCTTTTATGATGAGTGTATAATTCTTCTATTATACTTCTGCTAGTTTCTCTATTGGCTCTCCACTTGGTAATGGCGCATCCCTATCTACCTTATACTTCATCAACTCATTAACATCCATATTCAAAATGACATTTCTACCTACTTCTTTTATTTTTGATTTAGGAACATCAAATCTATAACCAAAGCTACCAAATATTACTATCTTGTCATTTGTCTCTTTCATTATATGTCCTATGTGGTCTTCATTTAGAACCCTAACTCCCTTGTTAAATAATCCTTTTGGATATTTTCTTTCAT
>JBJMFM010000252.1:0-4315 GCA_045808425.1 Nitrososphaeraceae archaeon
AGAGATCCGTGATATGGGGAACTGTAGCTCAATAGCGGTGATAGCCGATGTTTCTAAAGAATCTGATTGTATAAGGTTGATTGACGAAACGATAAAACATTATGGTAGAATTGATATCCTTGTCAATAACGCAGGCATACAGCAAGAGGTTCCATTCGAAGATACATCACTAGAGGTTTGGCAAAAAATATTGGCAGTTGATCTGACAGGTCCTTTTGTTTGCAGTAGAGAAGCAGTAAAGCATATGCTAAATCAAACTCCAAAAGGCGGATGTATAATAAACATCTCGTCGGTTCACCAGATAATTCCAAAGCCTCATTATATTCCATACGCAACATCAAAGGCAGGAATTGAAATGATGACTAAAACTATGGCATTAGAGTTAGCCCACGAAAATATCCGGGTAAATGTGGTTGCTCCCGGTGCGATAGAAACAGACATGAATCAGGAATTAAAAGATAGTCAGCATGAATTAAACAAGGTACTGAGCAGAATTCCGCTTCGCAGGATAGGGACTTCTGATGAGATTGCAAACATGGTTGAGTTTCTGGCATCAGACAAGGCAAGTTATGTTACTGGAAGTACGTTTATTGTGGATGGTGGAATGACGCTGTATCCATCGTTTGACCCATCCCTTGATCAAGAAAAGAATCAAGAAGTGCAGTAAATGGGAAAAGCAAGAAATTGCAGTTATAATATTATTGCATTACCGATTATTATCTCCAAAAGGCCTTGGCCATTTATTTATTTATTTATTTATTATTTATCTTTAACCCATATGAGAAGCGTATTCTGATTATACGCTAATAATAATATTTAGCTGCAGTTCCAATTTAGCCATAATAGTTTATCAAACCCCCAGAACCTGTAGATAATATTGTTCTTTGTCAATTTTTTGTGGTTTCACACCTTCAATTTCCAATAAGTCCTGCATTATTCCCCTGCCTCGAACTATTTCGCCAGTATTAAGCTTTGCAATTCCATTAATTAGTGCGCTGCTTCCACATATGGGATTGAAGGCAGATTCAACGTTCCCGTGATACTTCAAAAGTGTTCGTTCAGTATTGCCATCTGGATCTTTAAAGAATCTTCCTGTTCTATAGACTATTCTTGGATGATCAGAAGTAAGCGGAATCTCTTTCTCTTTAGTAAAAGTAAATATCACCTTAAAATTCTCAAGTTTCTTCGCTAGCTCTAATAGCCAGTTATAGTAAATGACATTTATTGTTTTTTTGTTATTTTCACTTCCATCATCAGAAATGTAAATTCTAGGGTTAGAATAGAACAATACAAGTTTAAGCTCTGGATCCTTCATGTCTTCCATGTACTGAATTAAGCATCTGGCAGATTCTGCACCGTTAGCTCCTGACCAATAAGCTATATCCTTTTCGATACCATCTGCAACTTTTGATAGAAAATGAATCTTACTCTTACTTGGCTTAAGTCGGATCTTATCTCCGAGCCTTATTTGCTTAAAGAAGTATGCAGCGAACCCGTCTGCCTTTCTAGAAACTGGATTTATGTAGCCATATGTTTTTTCATCTTTGATAGTAAGTTCAAGTATATCCCTCGTGGGAGAGGAAACTATCGAGTATGCTCTTTCAACTATCGTCTCCTCCTCCTTCCCAGAAGAAGTAGGACGCTTAAGAGTAACACTTAAGGTCACATAATGACCAATGTTAAAGCTAAATCTATGTGATGCAGAAACTGGAGAGAGTGAATAAGTATTTGTATCTGGTGTCTCTTCTGTTTTGCCGATTACCTGATATTCATATACATCATTACCATCATCATTTGATTGGGACCCTGCCATGGACAGCTCCCCTCGCCTGCGATACTTAACGGTTTTGCTCAGCGCTGCGGTCCTGTTAGACTAGGCTCCCTAAATTATTTCGCAGATATCTGTCCTGACCACGCATCACTATTGGAAACAAAAATGCAAAAACCAAGCATCAACACATTTGTAAATATTTTACTGGTTGTTATTACGTCCCCGATTGACACAGCAGAAATAGCAAGTAATAATCAATCATCATTAAAGCATCATTCCGTCATGTGCTTCTCATATTATTGGGCCATCAGTTAATGATTTACTTCATAAAGAAAAAATATAATATGTACGTTCAATAATGTACGTTTAAACTCCGTATTATTGATGCATAAGTTGCATGTTAGACTAACTATTCTAACTAATCGAAAATTGCTTTTTTTATTTATTTATTTATTTAAAGCTTTTCAGCTCTTCCTTTGAGCTAATTTCATTTTCATACCATATTTGGATCGCAGCGTAATTGCAGGATCCAGTTGAATGCGCTGCCCTGGAACCAAACGCATACTCCACTTCTGTGCTATAGTAGCAATGACTAGTACGCCTTCCATCCATGCAAAGGGTTCTCCAATACAACCTCTTATACCTCCTCCAAACGGAAAATAACTGAACCTCGGTAATTTAGTCTTAAATTCTGCCGTCCATCTATCAGGATTGAACTGTTCTGGAGCCTCATAATATCGCGGGTCATGATGCATAACATACTGACTCATAAGGATAGATGAGCCAGCAGGTATAGTATATTCTCCTGCATGGTAATCGGTTTCAACATAACGTCCCATTGTCCAGACAGGTGGATAAAGCCGCATTGATTCTCTTAAAACCTTTTCAGTATACTGTAATTTTGGAACGTCGTCAGCTGTGGGAATCCTACTACTGCTAACAGTATTGTCATGATTACTGACACTTCCCCCATTTTTACCATCATTATCTCCTAGAACAGAATCTATTTCATTGTGAAGTTTCTCCTCTATGTCTGGGTGTTGGGAAAGCAGGTAGAATGTCCATGTCAGTGCATTGGCAGTAGTTTCATGACCTGCAATGAATATAGTCATAACTTCATCTCTGACTTGTTTATCTGACATTTTGCCATCAGGAGCTAATTGAGCACCTGCGGTACTGGGAGGCGCAGAACCAGGCGAGTTAGAATCTTCCTGTGCATCTAGCAATTTGGAGACCAAATCGTTATAGCCATTATTATCCCCCGACCCTGGCTGTTTATCATTATGTCGTCTATCAGAAATTACTCCGTACACCAATGAGTCTAATTCTTGTTTGGCTTCTCGAGCTCCTTTTGGAGCAGGTAAAATGGGAATTTTATCAATAACATGACCTAGTGGGCTCTGAAGTCGTTTGGAATAGTTGCGCACTGTTGTTAATGCTTTGCCAACTTGTTTAGCCTCTGATTCCACATCGTAGTTCAATACAGATTTACAGATGATACCAAGAGTTAAGCCCATCATCTCTTGTGAGATATCTATTGTATCAGTGTTCTTCCATCTATCCCGAAAACGGATGGCATAATCAGTCATAATCTTTGCATATTCCATTATACGTTTTGGGTGAAATATTGGTTGTATTAGTCGTCGTTGCCTGTTATGAAAGTCCCCTTCACTTGTGACTAATCCTTCTCCTAATAGCGATTTTGCAGCCTGAAGTCTCTTGCCCTTTTTAAAATTTCGATGATCGAATATTAGGATCTTTTCAATGTAATCTGGATTATTGATCAAGTAGATATGTTGCTTTGGTCCCAACTTAAAGTAAGATATATCGCCGTATTTTTGAGATATAGCTGATAAAGTTTTGATAGGATCCTTAATGAATTGATGAACCAATCTACCAGGTATCTTGTAGTTTGGACCGGGCGGATACTTTGTGACTTCGCTGCACATGTTGTTTCTGTGTTTATGAATTGAGAGATATAAGGTTTTAATAGTGATAATGATTAGCGTGTGAAGTATACTTTCTTTTGATCAACATGGTAATATATTTACCAATTTAGTAATATATTCTACGTTTTTGTTCTGAGGTAATGGACTTCTCATAGCACTGGACTTTTTTATCGTCGAGATCAAAACGCAGAGGATAAACAGCCGAAAAGCATTTCAGCCACTTTTAGATCTTCTTTAAATGCATAACATCTACTATAACTAGCAATCAGCCACCTGCCTGGTTTCGCATTCTGCAGATAGTAAGTGGTGCCATATCCCTGATATTACGACGCTTTTAATATTATTAGAATTCCCTGCAATAGATGCTGTTACCACAGTCACTCTGCTTTCATTTGCATTGCTGACTATTGGAGTTGAAAGAGTAGGTACCGGTTTAATGTCTCTAAAGTTATACTCATCTTTATCGACAACTACAAAACCCTCATGTCGAAGTAAAAAATTGCCCCCTATACAGTTCTAGGTCTCGGTGCTGTGGCGATAGTGTTTGCAATAATCGCTTTTATCTCCCCTACACTTGTCTCTGAAATATCTCCAA
>JBJMFM010000253.1:0-11144 GCA_045808425.1 Nitrososphaeraceae archaeon
TCAAGAACTTGAAGATATAAAATTTGTGGAAGGAATGGGTGCTATTACAGATCTTCAAGTTAGTCCATACGACGGCTACCTATATGCTGTTTCAATTTCTGGAGGTAAGATCTACAGAATACTTCCTGCAGCAGCAGCAGCAGCAGCAGCAGCTGCTAGTAGTGGTAATTCAACACAAAGTTCTTAGTAGCATTATAATTTTTTGTCACATAAATATTTGATACCTCATATATATGCAGAATATACTAATAAATTATAAAAAATATGCAGATATCAGTGCAATGATAGCAAAACCGTAATATGCACATATGCAAACAGATACTTTTGGACAGCGATTAAAAAGAGCATTATCACCATAACGCTTTTTTGAGCTGAACACAAATCAACATTCCATTTGCATCTTGGTTAGGTTAAGTGGCTTCTACATGATTGCACTTTTTCTCCCTAGTCTTCCTCCTCTTTTATGTAATCTGTGAAAATATCTTTATGACTCCCCTGAAGTGAGTAAGGTTTATCACTAGCTTATATTAGAATCTCAAATAATTTTATGAAATTCTTTGATAAGAGAAAGAGCAACTTAATAACCGTAACAATCTTTGTTGCTAGTGTAACTGTTAGTGGTCTTCTCTTTGTTCCTTTTTTACAACTACAACAGTTAATGATAACAAGGATGCAAGGTATAACTGACGATGGTAACAGCTATCATGATCCTGCTGCTAATTATTACCATATCGCCTTTGCATTCCATGGAAAGGAGATTTCAGAAAAACTAAGCTATGCTCATTTTCTGCCACTTACATCCAGTAATAATCAATCACGTCAGGTAAATCAAGTAAAAGTAATTGTAAATTATACTGTAATGGAACCTTCGTCTGTTAATAAACAGAACATGACTGCACTAATGAGGGTATATGCATCCAATGGAACTTTGATGAAGTCCTCTCCTGCCGAATTAGGTTTTATAGGTAATGATACTAATAATACCACTACCACCGGAGGTCAATCCGAACTTGCAACTGCTATAACAGACAGCAGAGTAAAAGATGTTAGAGCATTTGTATTTTTTACTAACGCAGAAAGAAGTGGAAATTTTTCGAGTCCAGTGAATGTTAACCTTACACTTGGGCAGAGAATTCCCAAATAATTTCTTAAATTTAATTAATCAACAACTTACACTTTTTTTGTTGCTATTTTATTTGTTTTTTGTTTCTGTGCATACGTTGCAATTAAGTATGAGTTTGATGTGGCAAAAAGTATTGGATAATCAAGCTAACAATATATAATCCTAATAGCATTATTCCTACTCTTAGCCCTATTTCCCTCTTAAGCATTGGTATCAACGCTGCAATAGTTACTACAGTAACAAGGATCATCTGATAGGAGAGTAGCGTATTGGCTGGAATTGTAGAAAGAAACCCGCCATGATATATCGCTCCAAAGACAGCGATTGCAAGTAACAACGTGTTGTTTAATATTTTAGAACCAAGAACATTTGATATAGCAATAGAAGCCCCATGAGCACCTTTCCTAGCCAAAATCATGAGTGATAACTTTTCGGGCATCTCCCCTGCTATGGGACTAATGATCACGGATAGAACAATTGCAGATATGCCAATATCAACAGAAACACCCTCTAACGAGTGTATAAACGGCTCAGCACCTATCAAGATTCCTACTATTCCAGCTGTGAAAATCAAAAGTGCCTTTATTAATTGTCTGTTATGGGCTTTTGAGATATCTTGAAAATTCCCTTTTACCTTCATCAAGTCAGCCTCTGATTTGCTTGCTATTGCTGCTGATGTAGTTGGTGTTGCTGCTGCTTCTTCTTTAATAGGATGTTTTTTTTCATTATCTTTGTAGTCATTCTTATTCTGTCTTGTTAGTTCGTTATTTGATATGGAAACCAATGATTCTTTATTTTTATCTACTTTCATTTCATGTAAAGCCATTATGAAATACGCAATAAACATTCCAACAAATACAAATCCATCAAAATAATTGTACCCATCAATGAACAGTATAGCACTAACTATAGCTGTTATAAATAGAAAAATTTTATCTAGTTTAAAGGTACTTACATCGAGACCCCTTAATGGTGCTTTGGACAATCTTGTTGTAGCGATAATTAGCATAATTGACAATCCAAGAGTCATCATTAACAAATTACTCCCTAGTCCTGCGCCAATAGCAACTCCATAATTTCCAGCTACCGCAGCATATGCCACTATTGCAATTTCAGGAAGTGTTGTAGCTATACTGAGTACCGTCCTGCCAATAAATTTGGCACCATATTTTAAAGATAGATGTTCTGCACCATAAGAGAGAGCCCAGCTAGCAACAATTAGTTCACCTAACCATATTAACATACTAATTAAGTCGTTCTCTGCCAAAGCCTACCTTCTAGTCTACTTCATCTGCAACACCCAAATTTCAACGTACAGCTCACTTTTTTTAGAAAATATTTAATATGTTCGTCTTTGTGAATTTTAGAAGATGCCAGTCGATACTATACGTACAATCAAATTATTAGGCAAATGGTCCATAGACAGAGCACTAGGGAGACGAATGCCCTTAATAGCTGTCTTTAGCTTAACTCATTATTGTAATTTTTATTGTCCAATGTGCCCTTTTGGTGACCCTGATAAAGAGACCCAGGTTAAACTTGCCAAGAGGAAAGATCTAACTACAGAGCAATGGAAGTTAATTTTTGATAAGACTTCAAAACATTGTGTTTGGTCCATCATTGAAGGAGGCGAACCGACCAGCCGTCCCGACTTTATGGAACTCGTCGAATATCTCTACAAATTGCATATTCCCATTACTATAATTACTAACTGCTCTTTACTCCATACAATTGACCTCGATCAACTAAAGAAATATATTCAATTTATTACATGTAGTATTGATTCTGTCTTTGAAGAGCCGTACTGCAAGGTACGTGGGGTTTCTGCTCAGACATATAGCAGAGTAATGGATAATTTGCGTCTTTTGACAGAACACAATGTACCGCATCATTTTAACAGTGTAATAACAAAATACAATACTGAAGAATTCATAAACCAGACTTATTTTGATAAAGCCAAAGAATTAGGTGTAAAAGCAGTTTCACTTACATTCGTTGAGGATCGATCTGATGTTCAATATTCCTTACTTCCCGATCGACAAACGATGATCAAAGTCTCAGAGAGCATATTACAATATAGTAAAAAACACTCATTCCCTAGCCTAATGATACCAACAGATTATTTTGAGCAAATAATTGCTCATGGACACGGAATCTTTGATGAGTGTGGTGTATGGAAAAGCATTTTTGTCAATAGCAATGGCACTGTTATGGTTCCCTGCTGGAAATTTAACAGCCCTGAAAACGTCTATAATTTGTTGGAAAAGAATATAGAAGAAATTTGGAAAGCGCCCCAATGGGATATAGCTAAGACATGTCATGACTGTCAGGTGCTTGGTTGTATATGGTATTCATCACAGCCTGTAGCTACGTTTGCACAAAATTACATAAGGGGATTATCAAGGATAATTAGCCAACAAAAACCTGAACTTGCAGCTGAACTGAGTTGACTAACTAATTTAACTGTCTGAATGACCAAACATAAACTTATGCGCGCCTATATCTTTTATAGAATCATTTGCCTATATTATTATTAGATATAACCTGCCAAGGACTTCCTTCAAGTTTTGCATATTTTAGGTATGCTCCTTTTTTGTCGATGTTGGCTATTTTTACATCCCTCATATTAGCCTCTACAAATATTGTATTTGAGAGTTTAGAACCTGTCAAGTCAGACTTTTGCATATTTGCCCACATAAAATTTGCTCTACTTATATCTGAGCCTGCAAGATTGCATTCTGGCATCTCAGCGTACATCAATAGGGCATCTGACAGATTTGACCCTCTGAAATTTGCCTTGGTAAGATTGGCTTGAACGAAATTAACTTTGGACAGATTACAATTGGAGAAATCAGTTCCAACACCAGAAACACCATTAAGATAAGCATTGGAAAGATCTCTACCAGAAAAGTCTCTACTACTAATATCCAACTTTGTCGTGAGGTTTTTTTTCATTCTCCAGTAATTAAAATCTGAGATCTTAGAATTAAGCAGTAATGTTATGCCTTCTTCTGCCAGTGTGTCAGACATTCCACTTGTAGTTCATATCATATAACACTTATATCAATTTTTGTAGCATCTATAAATATATGGGATGATTAGCCTATCGAAAAAAATTGATGATGTCTAAAACAGTTTTTTTCTTTACGTGTAATCGTAGTAGTCGATCACTGGGAGCCTGTTTGTATAAATTATAGAGTATTGAAAAAATAAAATATATCTGAGAACAAAAACTTCTACTTCTACCCGTGTTCTTACCAGATCTGATACCTAATAAATGAAATCAAGAATATCCCTTTCTTTTTATCTTCTGATGGTTAACAAGCTCTACTATCTAGCCACGATTTAGCAGAACATTCGTTCTTTATTTTAAATAGGTCCTTATTAAGGTGGCATCATTTTCCTTATGGTATAATTTGCAAGCAAGATTAACTTAAAAGAATTAAAATTTCTCAAGAAAAACATTAAACCTAAAACACTCTGAGAATAACACAATGACTTACAAAAACGTAGCCACTAGCGTGGTAGCAACATGCTGTAGTTAAATCTACCGAAATAGTATCTCATATATAACCATTTACTTTAAATATTCCTACTAGACATTTTTACATACTTTTATGCCGAAGTCCACCCGACGTAATTCTCCTGTCAGAATTATGTTTGTTGACGATGAAAAAGATATTTTATCTACTGTAAAAAGAGGTCTAGAATCAAATAATGCTTTCACTGTGGACACATTCTCAAGTGGCGAATCAGCTTTACAGGCTTTAGAAAGTCATCCTGAAAACTATTATGACTTAGTCATCACGGACATAAGAATGCCCAAAATGAATGGCTTCGAATTATATCGTCGTATTAAAGAGAAGAACCATTCAATGAAAATTGCATTTATAACAGCGTTTGAAATAAACAAGGAAGAATTTAACAAGGTTATGCCCTCTGTTAACGTCATAGATTTTATAAGCAAACCACTCAGTGTGTCAAGTCTGATAACAAAATTGAAGTCTATGTTAAAAAGCTATCCTGAAAGTCCAGCTACGTTATAGCTTAATTTTTAAAGTTGGCTAATGATAAGATGGTTGCATCTCTATCTATCTATCTATCCATCTATCATTTTTATTTAGCGGGTAAGCCCAGATTTGCTAATCTGGCCCTACAATGGGCAATGCCTTATTAGAAGGAAGATTAAGAATATTTTCTTCTTGCTCTTGTTGTGTTATTTTCTCAAATTCTATGGTTATTTCGACTGGTATATTGAACCTCAAACTCAACTCATTTGCGAGTATACCTATAGATTTCGGATCTGCAAATTCTTTAGATCCTTGAAAAAAAACTCTCGTTTGTCTATAAAGAATTTTTCCACCAAATCGCGATTGTAAAAAATCTGTCATCTCTTGAATAGTTTTTTGTGGAATTTCATTGTAGTAAAAGCAGAGACCATGAACAGGCTCTTTATCATAAGGCGTGCCATACTTAAACCAAAAGATGCCAAAACGTTGGTATTCGCCAAACATACATGTAATCTCCCAATGATTAGCTTTCTCAGTTGGATATTTTGCATTCAGGACTTCTTTAATGTCTAACCGCCAATACCTCATACGCATATTTGTGAAACCTAATTGAGCAGCTTTATAATAATATATCAGGAAAGTTATTGCTACAAGCCATTTCTGATTGTATGAGAATCTTGCTCACAGCAATGCAAAGCAGAAGAATCTTGTGCTACTATTTAGAACTGTGTGTATGGTAAGCACAAGGATAAATATATGTGAACAAGAATAATATTCAACATCAATAATTGCTTTCTTTATAAAATAGTTCTATAAAAATTAATAAACAGTCATACTCAAATAAGATTTACGTTGTTTATTATTTAGAAAAGAAAACTGTGAAATCTTCTATCAGCAGATCTAACTTATCAATTACTATGATCTCACGAGGCAATGGAAAGTCTTGTAGAAACTAAAACATATTAGACTTTTAAGTCCAATCGATACAGCTACATCTTCTCAAGTAACCAAATCACAGGTCAAATTTTATCATATGGTAATTAATTAATTATCATGATGCAATATTGGGGCTCTTTATTATCAACGTAATCACAAACTCCTTCTTTTTGATTATCGTTATTGCAATGCAGAGTATAACTATAAGTACACATATTATATATTGAATTAGCATCTGATAGATAATCATAATATGATTAGCGAAATAGATACCGCGGCATCTCATCAGAGGATGGAGCTGTTAAGAGAAATGGAAAACCAGTTTGATGATAAAAACGAGCAATATTTTAAGAATTTGTTAACCCACGGCGATGTTGTCATTAGAACTCGTTGTATATGCATTCTAGCGGATTTAGGTGGCAAGGATGCAATTGATCACATTAGTCAAGTTCTTACAAACGACAAAGATGCATTAGTCAGACATGAGGCAGCATTTTCACTTGGTCAACTTGGTTTTACTAGTGCAGTAGATGTTCTATCCAATGCTGTAGAATCCGATCCAAGTTTCTTTGTTAGACATGAAGCGGCAGTTGCTTTAGGAGTAATAGGTTCGGAAAAAGCAAGAACATCACTCAATAAAGCACTTAAAGATAAAAGAGAAGAAGTACGGGAATCTGCAATTATTGCGCTTGCAAATCTTGACTATATCTCAACTATGAAAAGAAACAATCAATTTACCAGAATGACTGGAGGCTAAAGTGTAGAATGTAAAATACATGAATTGAAGGTTTTTCATAATTGATCAAGGTTACTTAGTTGGACTATCTCAAATCCCATCTACGGCTACTCAGCTGAAACAAGCGATCCATTGGAACTCATTACAAATCTATAAATTGTATCAACATTTGAATCCTCAAAGATTTCAGCATCATGTGTTATTATTACAGTCTGGGAGATAGGTCCTAGTCCTTCCTTGAAGGCTTCTGAAATTATTTTTACCAGAGATTTTCGTCTTTCGTCGTCCAGATGGATCGTTGGCTCATCCAAAATAATGAAATCCAATTTATTTGAGCTCATGATGTTTGCAATACCCAATCTGAGTGCAAGGGCCACAGCGACTTTCTCGCCACCACTTAGAGAATCCATATCTATTTCACCATGCCTTCCAAAACATAGTACCTCTATGTCTCTTATCTTTTCTTTTAGGTCTATTCTTGATATGCCAATGTTAAACATAGCAGCATAATCCGATGCTTTCATTGAAATCATTTTCAAGGCCCATGATCGAAGACTTAATGCAACAAACCCATCCCTGTTCAATACTGATGATCTAATACTTTCTATCATACTCAAGTATTTAGAAGCATCTTCTAATTCTGCAAGGATCCTTTTTGATGTATCTATAGTTTCTGTTGCTTCCTGAATAGATCTTTGTGTTACTCCAATTTTTGTATTGACCTCCAGCAGTTGATTTGAGAACCTGGTACGGTTGAGCTTTGCATCTGTGTATTCTTGTATCTTTAGCCCTTTTATTTGCTCTCTTATTTCTTTAATTTTTTCAGCCAAGGACTTTGAAAAGTCATCTATACCCAACTGCAAGGGATCTTCTTCTATCTTAGTAACACTCTTTGGAAGTTTAGACAAACCGCTTTTCTTTTGAGCAAGTTCTTGCTCCAATCTTTCTATTTCATCAAGAGAAGTAATAAAATTCGTTGCTAGGAAATTTTCTGCCGCATTTAGTTTCTTTTCTTTTTCTTCAAGGTAAGCTTCTTCTTTCTTTAATTCGACCCTTTCTGTAACTAGTTTCGCTTGGTCGTCTATTTTTGTTTTTATTTCTTTTTGGATATGACTCAAGTCGAATACCTTGTTTATTGTAACAATAGGCGAATTGCAGACAGGACATTTACCATCCTTGATTTCCAGTCTTTTGGTACATTCTAATAGCCCCTTTAGTCTTCCAGATTCTCCTTCATTATGAATGATTTTCTGTTGTGTGTCTTCAATTTCTGCTTTTACCATTTGAAGATTAATTTTGATCTCTTCTTTTTCTGAAACTATCTGCATTGATTTGCGGCTCTCTTTGGTAATACGTTCGAGTTTTATAATATCACTTGAAATACAGTCTCTTTTTTCATTCACATATTTTATAAGAGCATGCTCTACTGTGTATAGCTCCCGTGTTCGCAAAATTAATGGTTCGATACGTTCAATTTCCCTTTCAAGCGAAAGCAGTTTCATGTTAATCTCATTACTTTGATTTTTTAATTGCTTCATAAGTTGTTCTGCATCATAAAGGTCTGTCACTTTTTTTTCAATTGCTTTTTTGATTGATTCAATTTGTTTATCATCAAACCCACCATTGTGATCGCGTAATCTTTCACGAAAACCATTAATGACATCATACATAGTATGATATGCAAGATCCAGTCTATCAATACCTATCAAACCGTTTAGCAGCTCCTTGAATTCCTTAGGTTGAGTTTCAATTATCTTGTTGAGCTCTCCTTGCTGGATGATCCCTGCTATTCTTAACTTCTTATAACCCATCCCTAATACCTTTGCAGTCTCTGCGCTCATCGATTCACCAAATTGCTTCCTTTCGCCAGAAATTATGATCCGTTTATTGTTAACACTGTTAACCGTATTGTTCCTGTCAGATATCAGCTCAAATTTTGCCGAGATAGACTGTCCAGAACTTCCTAATTGTCTGTATGCGACATACTCCCTTGAGTCAATAGAAAAATTAAGGCTAACAGATGACGATTGACATCCTCTTTGCACTAGGTTCTTATTTGATTTTCTTGTATGTTCTCCAAACAAAGCAAATGTTATCGCATCAATAATACTTGATTTACCTGAACCGTTATGTCCTACGAAAATGGTAATTCCTTTATTGAAAGTTAATGTAGTGTCACTATGTGAAATGAAATTATGTAACTTTATGTCTTTTAGCATACACTACCATCTCCATCAATCAATAGTGACCATATTTTTTAGTATTATTGTAAGTTTTCCATAGAAAATCTAATGTGGCGCTTGCATCTCCACGTCCTGCCAGAGGCAGTAGCTCATTAACTACTAGTGACGCTAAATAGTCAGATTTTAATGCTTCCTTTACAAGTCTTTCTAATTCACTATCAATATCAACCGGTTTTCCATCATAAACCAGTGGAGATGAGCCTTGTTCTTCTATTGGTTTCCATATATAATGCAGACAAGAGTCGTTTAGTTTTAAAAGTTGTGAAGCAACAACTTTGGAATCAATTTGCTTTCCTAATATCTTTAGCATTACTACTGGTTTCTTGTCATGACTTTTAGTTTCGTTGATGACATCATATAATTCTTCTGCAATTGATTTGTAATTAACCTTGAAAACTAACTGCAACCTTCTTTTATCTAACTTTACCCAGTTAGTTTTTACTTCTTGTGAAGATATGTCTGTTAGAAAGAACCCTTTCTCAACCTGCTTAATTCCCTCACTTGGAGTCAGATCAATTGAACCCGGATATGATATTAATCCATCAAGATAATCAAATCTCTTTTCAATATGATCATGGTAATGACCCATTGCATAGTAGTCAATTCCTCTCGGGAGGTCAGTGGAATTTAATTCTCCAGCAAAATTGTTAAAATCCGTAAGACCCTGATGCAAAACTAGAATATTCTTGATATTCCTTCCTCCGTTGGTATTTTCTTTTTTTTGTTTTGCTATTTTTTCAGTTATCTTAAATTGCTGCAAGATGCTCTCAATGTTGCTTTTTCTTTCTTTATTAAAACCGAAAATTGCTACATTGTCGTGTTGTCTTGGTTGGTTTTCTTTTAACCTTGTTGCCAACCCAAGGTTGTGGAAGACGTAGGGAATGGGAATATCCTGCATTCTATTAATATCATGTTCCCCAAGAATGAAGTATACAGGAATGGATTTTTCCTTTAGTTTTTTAAGTTGATTTGCTAATTTGATTATTGATGATCCATTTGGTCGTGGTGTATGGAAAATATCCCCTGCTAGAATGACTAGTTCAGCATGCTCCGATATTGACTTATCTATTGCTTCTTCAAACACTTCGTAAATGTCTTCTTCCCTTTCTTGCAAATTGAACTGAGAGTATCCAAGGTGAATATCGGAGATATGGGAAATTAGCAAGGGAACCAGCCATAGAATTATATCCTATAATATTATATCTGTTTTGATAGCATGATTATGATCATCGTGATACTGTAGAAATTTAGAATTTGTATTTTCTCAATACTGTCATTATTGCCATTGCTATGTCTTATTAAATGATTGATACTGTAGATAATGTCTTGTTCTAACCCAGCTATTAATAGGTGATAAGGAAAAGACATCGTTTTAGTCATAGATAATAATATGTTATGGAGGGTATTATTTTACATATATACGATCAATTAACCAACAATAACATTTACATAAATCTAGTCTAGTCAAATTGGTTACATGCTAAGTTTTAGATAATCGAGGGCTAGAGGAAGCTGTTGATTTGATTCTAGACGAATAATAGGTAATTTAATTTAATGACTAATAGTCTTAACTTTATGCAGATTTTAATCTGTAGTTATTGAATTCGCTATTATCATATTTACTATTCGTATTAGCTCTTCATTCCCAATTGGCTTTTGAATATAGTTAATCTTACCTAGCTCCGGAAAGTGTTGACTTCTAAACTGCTCATAGTACTCCTCTGAAGCTGTTATAAAAACGATATGTACAGGTTTATCAAGTTCTCTTATCTTTTTACAAAGCTCAAATCCATTTAGTACAGGCATTCTGATATCTAGTAAAATCAAAGTAATGTACTAATCAACTTGCTGCTGGTTGTGCCATCTTGTTTTAATTGTAGCTTGTAATGATCAGATTGAAGCGCTTGATAGACTCTCTGTCCGATTGAGTCACCTGGGGGCTCTTTTCGCAATGTCATGGTTTGTGCAGAAGGCGTGGATTCCAAAAAACACGAGATATTTTACATGCAGAAGAATGTGCTAGGAACATAAAGTTGTGTTCAAATTGCTTTTCTGTATTAATTTCTAGCAAAGCAAAGTTTTAACTAACAATTTTT
>JBJMFM010000254.1:0-4164 GCA_045808425.1 Nitrososphaeraceae archaeon
ACTGTCCTCGCGTATATGTCTGTTAACATCCTAGGAGACACCAATAATTCCAAAAAACAGCATATGCCCGCTCTAATGCTGGAACCCATGCTGATTGAAATGAATTGATAATCTCTTTTTGTGATTCTACGTAGTAATCAGCTATTTCTATAGTTACTTGAATGGTTTGTTCTTGATATTCATTAACCGCTTGGGTATAATGTGGGATATCTTTCCTTGCTTCATCTGTTGCTCTTCTAATGTTGTCTTTAGTCTCGTCTAATGCTTTATTAACTGCTTGTTGCTGCTGTGATTGTGAAGAAGGAGATGATGATGTAGCGGTTTTTGTATTAGTAGATATGGTCGGTGTTATATCTTCATCCTTTCGCTGTTGGTCTTTTCTTGTATTAGACATGCCAATGCTATTGATTGGAAACTAGAATATAAACCAATAAATTTGATGGTTTATATTCTATCTCATAGGATGCTTTGGATTTAAAACAATATTGTATAGAGATGGTAGTAGAATTATTGTAAATTCTTGGGAGCAACGTTTTGTTTGTAGTTGAAATGCAAATACCGGAAGTCACTAACTTTTAGACACAAAGTGACACTGAATGATAACTGCACCTTAGCTGTAAGAAGCTTGTATCACATAAAGTAATCTGATCTTTTTGGTTAAATATTAATAATATCTATTTATTACTGCTTTATTTTAAATTCTCAAATCCTTAACAGCCAATCAAAAATATAACACACAACAGTGATAAATATAACTATGAGATATTTCTATATATGAAACTCAATCTAAGTTTAAATCTTGGAGACGGTTACCTACACGGTGACGCTACTACTACTGATTCTATGTCTTATCAAATTAACATTCAACAAGGATGGCCTGATACTACTTTAATTGTGCCAACTGGTTTGAACCAGAATTCAGGTCAAAAATCGATTGCATTTTATACCGAGTCTGGAAATCAAATTCTTCTAAGAGGCAATGTGAAAAATGAAGATACAGATATGATTAGACTCTTTACAAATCTGGATACCTTAGTACAGTTAACAAAGAGAATACCAATAGCTATGGATATAGAAGATTCAGATATTCAATAAAAATATTATTGCTAATTTAAATAGCGGTTTTTAGATTCCGATAGTTAAGGTATTCGTTCCTCGGTATATGTATAATTCTCTACCTGAGATTACAAAGCCAGATTACAAAGCCAAATTCGAAGACTCACAATGTTCAAGTTTAAATTAACATTCAATCAAAAGCATAAGGAGTAGTCATATTATTGAATAAAAAATAATTAAATAATGGATATCTATACTCTATCTATTCTAGCGCGCTATTTTGGTGCCAAATATTTCTAGGAAACCATTGCTGGCCCCAAAGCAAAGACCTAGTGTTCTATCGCTATTGATGCTTAGAATTTATTGCCATGATAGACCGTGTCCATCTAATACTATGCGAAATGGTTTATCGGTGCCATCTGGATTTTTGGAATCCAACAGATCTCTGGGTATCTGTATAGTGAATACTCCATATTGTTTAGGATATTGCGTCGGCACAAGGATCACATCTATGCTAGTCGTCGGTGGCGCGGGTACTATCGCAACAACTTGATTCTCTCCGATACCATATGGGATCAAAACAGTAAAATATTGCGTTGCATTCCGACTT
The DNA here is from genome assembly GCA_045808425.1 of Nitrososphaeraceae archaeon. Lineage (GTDB taxonomy): Archaea > Thermoproteota > Nitrososphaeria > Nitrososphaerales > Nitrososphaeraceae > JAFAQB01. The sequence goes on from JBJMFM010000254.1 coordinate 1,667, forward strand.
CTACCTACTTCTAGACTAACTCTCTTCTGTAGGTCTTTTAATGTCAATTGACTCATGATTTATTATAATAGAACTAGCTTTAGCTTTTTGCCTTTCTGGAAAATCATGATTTGCTCAAATGTATCGACATATTCAATTTTCAGCTTTAGTTGGTTGCAAAGAACACAAAAATATCCTAATCATATTTTAATTTATAATAATAGTATTGCTACACAGTTATGTCAAAAGTGAATATGAAAGATGAAAAGCCTATTCAGCATAGCGAGAAATCTACACATATACTAATTTTGGGCTCCGGTTTTGCAGGTATTGAGGTTCTAAAGAGACTTCAAGGAAAATTTCGGAAGAAAAACAATATAGATATTACATTAGTAAGCAGAGATAATTTTTTACTTTTCACTCCAATGCTTCATGAAGTATCATCTGGAATGATAGAGATACGGCATATAGCCACACCAATTAGAACATTTTGCAAAAAAGCCAACTTTTATGAAGCTAATGTACAATCAATTGATTTACAAAACAAAAAAGTTGTTATAACACATGAAATAGGAAAGCAATCTGAACCAACTGCATATAATCAACAGTTATTGGAATATGATTATCTTATTATTGCATTGGGAAGTGAGACAAATTTCTTTGGAATGGAGGATATAGAAAGATATTCTTTTACCATGAAGACTATTGATGATGCAATTGTTTTAAGAAACCATGTAATAAGTATGCTAGAGCAAGCCAGCGTAGAACAAGAAAATAGTGATCTAAGGAAAAGCTTATTGACCTTCGTTGTAGTTGGAGGAGGATTTGGTGGAGTTGAAACAGTTGGAGAATTAAATGATTTTGTAAAAGAGACTGTAAGACAATTTTATAAAAATATTTTCATGACAGATATAAAGATAATATTGGTCAACTCTCATGACAAAATCCTTCCTGAAGTTGGAGAAGAATTAGGCGATTTTGCACTACAAAAACTAAAGGAAAATGGAGTGCAGTTTATAATGAATACTCATGTCAAAGGAGCAACAGCAAGTACTGCAAAATTGGATAATGGTACTGTAATTGCTACTTACACATTAATTTGGACTGCAGGTGTGCGTCCTAGTAAAGTGGTTGCAAACCTTCCTTGTGATCATGACAAACACCATAGGATTATATCTAATAATTATTTAGAATTATCCGGATATGAAGGAGAAGTTTATGCACTTGGTGATTGTGCATCTATTACTGATCCTCATACAGGAAAACCCTATCCTCCAACTGCACAGCATGCTATAAGACAGGGAAAGGTTGCAGCAAAGAACATAATATCATCTATAGAAGGAAAAAGAAAGAAGCAAAGGTTCGATTATAAAACAAAGGGGATGATGGCAGAAATTGGAAAAAGAGCTGGTGTTGCAGAGCTATTTGGATTTAAGATACATGGGTTTTTTGCATGGTGGCTTTGGCGTACATTCTACTTGGCTAATCTTCCAACAATAGAAAAGAAGCTAAAAGTTATGGGTGATTGGACAATGGATTTGGTATTCAAAGCAGATGTATCCATGATTAAAAGATTTGAAAAACAAAGGCATGAAGAATAGTACATTATGTATGTCTTCTTCAACAATGAAAGTTATTGTCTTAGCATCATTATTCTATTGATTCTTTAATTTTAGGAAGATGACTCTCTAACCATTTTCTTCCTCTAATTGCAAGTAGTTCAAAATTCTCTCTAAACCTAGGATAATTCCACTCTTTTCTTATGCCATAAATAACTGACTTGCTGTTTTCCCATTCTGTTTGTACTGCTCCATATCTATCAAAATACAAACTCTCATCAAGAAAGCCATATTCTATTAATACACCTGCTAGCTCAAATTTTGATGTGAACCTTTCGAATAATTGAGCTCCTTTGCTTCCTTGTGGATGCTTATTTCTAAATTCTTCATAGCTTGTTGTTTCTTTATATTGTTGTCCCCAAAACCATTCTGCTGCTTCAAAATCATAGCTAGTATTGTATAGCTCAGCTATCCTTACAACATATTGATATCATCTTGAGTTACTGTTGATGTTACATCTATTTTCCTTGTATTAGTTTTTTTAGACAATTGCAGCCTTTTTCTATCTTTTGCCATACTAATAATAGCTCCTCCATGTGGATAAATAAACTCGTTTTTATAATAACAAAAAATATGTATATATATGCCATTGAAGACAATGAAAGAAGAAAAATGGAGGAATGTACAGATTTACATGGTCTTTGATGACTTCCCATTTTGGCTACGCTTTGCACATTTCATTAACCTAATATTCATTACATTATTAATTAGAAGTGGAATTGAAATACTTAGTTCTCTTCCAAAGCTATACTTCAATGACGATGCAAAACTAGGATCTGAGTGGATCAAATTTACAAGAAAGAAAGTGCCAGAAGATCGGCTTTGGACATCACTAGAAGAAGAAGAATCATTTCCGTCATTAGTTGCTCTACCAGGAAACAAGAACCTTGGTCTAGGAAG
>JBJMFM010000255.1:0-15381 GCA_045808425.1 Nitrososphaeraceae archaeon
CATTTCTTTCTACCTCCATTCATTATTCTGACAGATAACAATTTTGATTTTTTAGGGGATGTACCTCTAACCACCTCTGTAGTATGTTTGAAAATGCTATTATCCTCACTCTTCTTTCTCCTGTCTTACCTCTTAATATAAAGACCGCACCCTTAGAATCTATTCTTGTATCTAAATTGGTCAATCGTAAAAATTCCTCTGGTCTTGCACCTGATTCATATAGACATGCAAGGAATGATTTATTTTGCAATGTATCTGCATTTTCTATTAGTTTCTGCACCTCCTCTTCCTCAAGATATTCCGTCATGTCCATGGTAGTGTCTTTACCCGCCTTTTCTTTTCCAAGTTTTGAAGAGAACCATTTTACTTGCTCCGGGTAGGATTCATTATTGCCGTAAACTACTTTAAAGAATAGCTTCAGTACCTGTCTGCACTTTTCATTAGTAGATGCCTTGTATCCTTTCTGCTCCATTGATTTCAGTATTGCTCTGATGTCGTCTTTTGTAGTGTACCTGAAAGCTTTTCCAATTTGTTTTCTTACTGAAATAAGAACTACCATACATCGAACTATCCATAGTATACTTCGCTCTTTATCTTGCATATGTTCTATCAGTTTTAAAATATCTGTTTTGTCAGGATCATCTAGATCATTTACTTTCTTGATCCAGTCTACAAGTTTCTTCTTTCTATTGTATAGGCCCCTCATTATGTACTGCGATGTACTTGGTATATATGATGTTGCTATATCAAGGTAACGATTTGGACTTTGAACCGAGGGTTCGTTGCCCCTTGGGCCCATACTGATATCAGTCCTTAAATTGGGTTCTAATGTAAAAGAGGAATAGACAAAATGGTGTCAGTAATAGAGGAAGAAAGAAACGAAGAAGGACATAGGCAACAAATGCCGCAACATCATTATAATAATTTTCTTCCTTTGGAATCAAGTGCATATTCATTGTTTGTGCTCTCCATAAGGTCTCCTCAGACAAAGCAGAAATACCTTCAAAGATTTGGGTATTTTCTTGATTTTGCTCAAATTACAACAGAAAAAGCAGACTCGATTGAGGAGCGTTGTAATAAGTTAGCAGAACTAGCAAAGGTTGACTACAAATGGCTTATCAATTGCATATTCAACTATCTGCAATTGCTTAAGACGAGTAGGATCAATATGATAATTCAAAACTATCGTGGTAGCCACTTCTTGCAAATCATTTGAAGCAGCTGATGCATCAGCTTGGAATTTAAGCGTATGTACCTCTAACGGTATTACTTGTTCAGCAAATGGAACAATGAAATGTAATCCTTCTCCTAATACTTTATTTTCAACAGCACCAACATATAGTACAACCCCTCTATGGCCTGCTTGTACAATAACTACAGATTCAGACAGTATTACTATAATAACAATAAAAGTAATTATTGCTGCTAGGATTTTTAGTTTATTGAGTCCCATAATAGACCGCGAGCCTGTGTATTCAAGTGGTTCTCCTTCAGGAGTTCTTCTATCGTATGACTTGCCAGATCTCTTAAAAGGATTTCTCATAAGTATATCATTTAACTAATAATATTGATGCTAAAAGGCAATTTAAATTTGGCGTTCTCTATGCCAGTTAGTTCATGATTTTATTTTGTGATATAACAGGCATTTAAGATAAAATAATACGTATGTATAATATTTAGCAAATAAAACTAGCTTATGCTAATCTTATAATCTACTAGACATTCCTCAGCGGTGCTGTCAGGTAGACCGGTTTAACTAGGTCTGCTATGTCAATCCAGCATCTAGCAATCTTATCCATTGAATATATTGAGTTAAGAATTGCGATAGTTGATTCTGAATTGTTAGATTCTGCTGTCTTTGCAGATAGTTCTTTTATTGAATTTATGTGTTCATTAAACCTGCGGTACATTTTTACAACTTCAACAGATTCTGACCTATTCATGCTAGTAAAAGCAGCGACAGATGTTTCCTGCATCCTAACAATTAATGTACCTACTTCAGTAACTAGGTCAAGGAGCTTTGTATGGAATATATTGGGCAGCGCTGACGCAAAATCTGTAATATAGTCACCAGCGCTTTCAAGATGGTTAGCAGCAATCCTATAGTCCAAGATATCAATATTGCTTAAATTAAGCTTGCTTGCAAGTTTCTGATCTACCATAGCGCTCCGTATCAACCTTACAAGCAAAAAATATTGTCGATCTACTTCATCATCTCTACTCATTATTAATTTTTCAATACCAGGTTCTTTAGTTCGTAGCCCATCCAGCGTATCTCTGTGCATTCCTGCTATAATTGAGCTCATTCGCCGGAGGATCTTCTCTGCGTCTAGTGCATTTGCATCAAGCAAGAATTGTGAGATAATATTAAACCCATCTTCATCTATTATTTCTAAACCGACAAGTTTTTGCATTGCATATTTGATAAGTTCTCGATTATCGAAAGATATTTGGGATTTACCCTTAATACGTATTATATTGTATCCAAGGAGATATGCACCATAAATCTGGTTAACTAAACTATCCATCGATGTTGGAATATATGGAATTGACACCTCTTTTACATTCTCGCTATTTATATCAGATGGAAACAGAGAAATTGAATTATCTCTATTAACCTCTATCACAACCACATTTCCTTTTTGCAAGTTGTTGCTTTTTACCCACTCGCTTGGTAAGGAGACTAAGACGCTACTGCCTATTTTTTGCAACCTTCTTGCATATCTGCTCATGATAGTTTATACTGATTTATACTAATTAAACACTATTTTTATATTTTTATTGTCTATAAATCAAGATATGACATCCGTGCTGGAGGCCCCACTTTGCGTAGCTAAAGCATTCAGTCCAGGTCACATTACGGGTTTTATAGAACCATCAGAGAAAATTAGTCATGATAATAGCAATCATCTCTATGTTGGCTCTAAAGGTGCCGGTTTCTCCATTGACCGTGGTATCACAACCACTGTTAAAATTTTCGATCACGATTCAGTAAATTATCAGATTTCAATTAATGGTATAAGAGTTCAAAACGCAGAAGTATCTAAGTGGGTCATAGAGGAGTATCTCAAACTTATTGATCAACATTGTTATATCAATATCGAACACGAAAGTACTATCCCTATAGGTTTTGGACTTGGTTCTAGCGGAGCAGCAGCACTAAGTCTATCTTATGCACTTAATGATGCATTTAACATAGGTCTGAGCACAATGGAGGCAGCACAGATTGCACACAATGCTGAAGTTGCCTGTAAGACAGGTCTTGGTACTGTAATTGCAGAATTTACAGGAGGATTTGAAATACGAACTAACGCCGGTGCTCCAGGCATTGGAACTATAGAAAAGATCGAACTTAAGAACTACAAAGCGATCATTTTTTGTATTTCTCAAATATCTACAAAATCATTCCTCAGCAGAAATCAGACTATTTTGGCAAATGGGCTTGGAGAGAAAATGTTAAAAAACTTGAAAGCATCAAAAGATGCTCATAACTTTCTAAAAATGTCATATTGTTTTGCAAATCATCTTGGTTTGACTGAAGGCAAATGCAAATTGCCTATTCAAGGGCTAAAGTCTCAGGGTTTTGATCCTGGGGTAGCGTTATTTGGAGAAACATTGTTCACTTTAGTTTTCAGTGATCAAATAGAAGAAGCAAAACAATGCCTTAAAAGTTTTGAAGGTAGTTTAATAGTATGCGATATAGATAATGTTGGTGCAAGGATGCTGCAGGTAGAATAAATATATATATGAATATCAATATTCCCACGAATCATCCTCGTGCTAAATCACTTCAGATTAGAGAATTGATTGTTAATGGGTTTAGGAATGGGTTGGTTGTTCCAGAAGGCTTGACTGCCCATGGAAGGGGGGAAGCTTTTGATTATCTATTGGGTGAACATACAAGTGAAGTTGCACGTAATGCAGCAAAGGCTGCTTCCTCTACACTTCTACTAGCAAATCATCCTGTCATTTCAGTTAACGGTAATGTCGCTGCACTATGTGCAAAAGAAATTGTGGAGTTAAGTCACATCACAGGCGCAGTAATAGAAGTTAATCTCTTTTATCGAACTGAAGAACGCGAAATCGCGATTGAAAGGGAATTGAAAAAGAATAAAGCGAAGATAGTTCTTGGAATAAAAAAATCTAAAGCTTCGACAATTCCCGAATTGCAGAGCGAAAGAAGACGAGTGGACCCTAATGGAATCTACAAAGCTGATGCTTTGCTTGTACCATTAGAAGACGGTGATCGGACTGAAGCTCTTGTAAATATTGGTAAGACGGTGATCACAATTGATCTAAATCCACTGTCAAGAACAGCAAAGGCAGCACAAATTACAGTTGTCGACAATATTATTCGGGCTATACCTGAAATGATTATTGCTGCAAAGCATCTTAAATCGAAAGATAAGTCCATATTAAAAAAAATTGTAGAAGAATTTGATAATGAATCGAATCTAGCAGAATCACTCAAAATTATTCGTGGCGGCAAGTGGTAACCTAGCATATGCAGTCTCAAGAAACTAATAGCAATAACATCTACGACAGAAGAAAAAAAGTAAGTGTAGATGACATTATATCAATGAAGCAGAGGAAAGAAAAGGTTTCCGTGCTTACTGCTTATGACTATTCTACTGCATTGATTTGTGATAAAGCAGGTGTAGATGTCTTGCTAGTTGGAGACAGTGCAGGGATGGTAATGCTTGGCTATTCAAACACAACTCCAGTAAACATGGAAGAAATGCTACTATTCTGCAAGGCAGTATCGCGAGCAACAAAGAGAGCAATGATCATAGCAGACATGCCATTTGGATCATATCAATCAAATGTCAGCGAGGCAATAAAAAATGCTATTCAATTTATCAAAGCAGGCTGTGATGCTGTAAAACTTGAAGGGGGCATAGAGACAGTTGAAACTATTAAAGCTATAGTTGATGCTGGAATTCCTGTTATGGGACATATAGGTTTGAAACCCCAGACTTGTGCCCTCTGGGAAGGCTATAAATTACAAGGTAAGACTAAGAACTCAGCATTAAAAATAATTTCAGATGCAAAAAGCTTAGAAAAAGCTGGAGTGTTTAGCATGGTAATGGAATTAGTTGTAAGTGAAGTAACAGAGCTAGTTTCTAAAAATGTTTCCGTTCCCATTATTGGAATAGGTTCTGGTCCTAGTTGCGACGGACAAGTTCTCGTAGTACATGATATGCTTGGAATTTATGAAGACATCAAACCAAAGTTTGTAAAACGTTATGCAGAATTTTCTAAGTTGATTCTGGATGCTGTTTCACAATATACGACTGATGTTAAATCCAATAAGTTTCCAGAAGAGCAAAATGTCTCTCATATGAGTTCTAAGGAATTTAAAGAACTACATAGGATGTTGAAAAGAGAAAGAAAAGAAATAGGTCTTTAAAGTGGATATAAGAAAAAAAGTGTGGTGGTGATGGTGATATAAGAAGGGAACATCATCCGTCCAAAGATATTACTGCTATAGAAGGTAACGAAATAGAAGGAAAGAAAATAGTGCTATGCATAACCGGTAGCATAGCTGCATATAAAGCGATCGATTTATCGCGTATGCTTATGCGGCACGGCGCTGATGTTCACTGTGTAATGTCAGAAATGGCAGCATCAGAATTGCTTACTCCAGATATGATGAAATGGGCTACAGGCAACCATGTAGTTACAAAGTTAACCGGAGATCTTGAACACATCTTTCTAGCTGACTACAATATGTCAGACGTAATTATTGTTTATCCATGCACAGCCAATACAATAGGAAAAATTGGCAATGGAATTGATGACACGCCTGTCACGTCTGTTTTAAGCGTTGCTCTTGGATCTAAAATTCCGATAATCATCGCACCAGCTATGCATCAGTCTATGTATGATAACCCATTTATCAAAGAAAATATTTGCAGATTAAAGAATCAAGGCATTGAATTTTTGGAACCTTTGATTTCAGAAGGAAAAGCCAAAGTTGCCCATCCTGAGCAAGTTCTAAAGCTGGTTTTAAATAAATTTGACAAACGCAGCAACAGTAGGGTCTTTTCCTTATATGATAAGAATGTACTAGTTACTGCAGGTAGCACAGTTGAACATATAGATCCAGTACGTGTGATTACAAACTTAAGCTCAGGTAAAATTGGAAATGCAATTGCCAAAGAAGCAAGCAATAGAGGCGCAAAAGTTACAATAGTGTATGGACATACAACAGCTACACAATACCCATTAGACTCATCGGATCTTGAAGTCATCAAAGCTACCACAACAGAGGAAATGTACAATACGATCATTTCTGAGCTGTCATCAAAGACGTACGATATTGCTATCTTAGCTGCAGCTGTAACAGATTTCACTCCTGAAGGAAAAAAATCCAACAAAATCGACAGCAGAATAGACAGATTATCGTTGTCTCTCATACCTACAACAAAGATCATAGATCGGGTCAAGCATATCAGTAAGAATGATATATTTCTAGTTGCATTTAAGGCGGAATACAATATATCAGATTTATCTATAGTAGAAAAAGCATATCAAAAATTAAAGGAATGTGATGGTGATCTAATTGTTGCCAACGATATTGGCAGAGAAGGTTCTGAAGCTGGTTCTGATAATGATGAAGTATTGATTGTAGATAGACGGAAGAAAGTTATTCATCTACCATTGCAAAATAAAAAAGATATCGCCAGAAAGTTACTTGATATTATTGCTGAGTCTATTGAAGCTAAGAAAAAACACACAGCGGCACAGCAGTAACAAAAACCTAAATAACAATAAACATTGCATTTTCTCTAAAAAATATGTCATTTTAGTAAAGGAACATTTTCAAACTATGTTTTACTCTGATAAGAATGGAATCAATGAGTACAATATTGTGATTAGCTAATAGACATATTCTCATGTTTTATAGATTGATTGAATCAATATAGTTCATATGAGCTTAATCTAGTATATGTTTAATCCATACATTGGTTGATTTCATTTGCTCTCTAAATTCTGAATTTTTTATACATATATTATTGAATCACAGACTTTATATTAGACTATTCGCTGACTTTCAGGGTTTTGTTGCGACAATGTTGTTATACGGCTAAGACCCAATAAAACCCATTCTTCAATCCACCTACATTTTTCAGGACTATATTGACTTGTTTCATCTTCTGATGAGCACAAATGCTGATAAGTGCAGCCAAAACACGGGGCACCTTCTACACTTGCTATTTCTATAGGTTTTTTAACGAATTCTGCAACTTCTGTGGGTTTCTTTACAATTACTTTATATGTCCATCGACCATTATACAGTATTCTTTCACGTGATATAAGATCTCGCTTTTCTAAATTACTTACTAACCTCGAACCATCTCTGCTATCAAGAGAGAATACTTTGCAAAGTTCTGTCTGGAATATTCCACCTTCACCACTTTGTAAAATTGTTTCAAAAACTTGTTCAATTAAATTGCTTTTAGTTTTAATTGGCAGTTTTGTTGAGGTAACTATATCTGATGCCAAAAGATTACCTTTCCATTATTCGGTATTAATATAAAAATCTTCATATTATTTATTGAAGAACCTTAGCATTATTAGGATATCACCGTTAAGTGCAAGCTGTTTTGTTCTAAACTTATATTTTTAAGCTTTGGTTATTTCCTTGAAATATTCTCGTAGTTCAAAGACTAAAGCCAGCTTAGTTGATTTTGTTTTGTACTTTGATAATTTTAGGAGCTCATTGTATTGAAGTAGGTTTCGTTCTTACCCAACATCTTTATGTTTGTTCTTATTATTCTTCTTATTCTTACTACTCCTTCTCTTCTGCATCTTCTTTCAATTTACTAATTCTCTTTCAATATTGCTACGTTGGTTGTTGTTATTATAATCCGTCTGATGTTTTTTTCTCTTCCTTTTTCTGCTTCTTCCTTTCTTTCTTTATCTATGTACCTGCACTATTTACTTTAATATGCCAATTTGCTTGTATAAACAAGGCTTTATTGATTTGTCATTGATTTTGCACGCTGTAAAATGCCACGCTGCTTCAAGCGCAAGGAAGACAGTTGCAAACCCCACCCCAATGTATGCTATATTTTCTAACATATCCGATATATACTACATTGATAGATATAATATTATCTGAATTTTAGCTAAATGTTTGATAGCCAATCCTGTGATTATCCTAACGTATGATAGGAAATATATATAGATAATATAACTATTATTACAAACATAAAGAATTGAATTTTTTGTCTTATTTTTATATTGTATCAATCTGATTGTTGATACAAAATAATCGAAAATACACTACTATTTATTTAGTTGATAGCACTTTCTTTTCTCCAAATATGTTACCATTATCGTGACTTGCTCTGATAATAGATTCATTTGGGTTTGATTTCCCACCCACCAAACATACATTATTTTAATAGGTCACGATAAATTAATGAATCAAATAAGAGATATAGTTTTTCAATTATTCAAACCGTAACTTTAGAGAAGTAATGCAATTATACTTATCTATTCTCTGCTTAATGGTAGACTAAAGCAAAAAATAGCTCCCTTGCCATCACGATTATTTTGAGCCCATATTTTACCTCCATGAGATTCTACAATACTTTTCGATATGAACAATCCCAACCCAGTACCTCTTGTTTCAGATTTAGTAGCAAATTTTGTAAATAGCCTTGCAAATATCTCAGGATCAATACCAGTACCAGTATCCATTACACTAATTATAACTTCCTCATAATCACTCTTTTGGTCATCTTCCTTTTTCATTTGTGTACTGATGACTATAGTACCCACATTGGTGAACTTGATAGCATTATCTAATAGATTGTGTATAACTTGGCCTACCTTTCCTTTATCTGCGTGTACAAAAATGTCTTGAGGCTGGAGATATTGTAATTTTATCAAGTTTTTTTCAATCTTGGAAGAATGTTCGTTTGTCATCGTGTCCTCTATGGCGTTAACTACTATGTCCTTTAGATTAAATCGTTCTTTCTTAATATTTAACGACTGGCTCTCAATTTTAGTTACATCTAATATATCTTCTGTAAGTCGCTGAAGTCTTTTTGCATTCCTGCTAACTACTTGTAACAATTTTGCTTGTTCTATATCTTCTGTATTGGATAGAAGATTCTCTGTTAAGCCAAGTATAGGTTGTATTGGAGTACGTAGCTCATGAGCTGCTATATTGATAAACTCCTTTTGCATTTTATCATGTCTTTTCAGTTGTTCATATAAGTCAGATTGTATCCATAGATTCTCAAATATTGCCACATAGGATAGAACACCTGCTTTGGTATTAGAATAAGTAGATAATCCTACAGCTTCAACAAAAGTTGCTTTTGTATCATCTTTCAACTCTATGACCAAGGACTCTCTCCTGTCAACAACTAATATTGTAGCTTTAGCATTTAGCATTTGTTCAATATATCTAACACCAATATGATTAGGATAATGTTGTATTAACCGAGCTATTATTTGTTCAATTAAGCTATTCGCAGGTACTAATATTCTAACTATTACATTTCGTTCTTTGGCTGCTTCCTCTGCTAATTGTATTACACCTATTTTTTCTTGGCGTATAAAAGCACTGGTAGTAGGAAATATCAAAAGTATCTCTTCTGAAGCTGATTTTACAATATTCAAGTACTTGTCATGTGCTTTAGCTGAACTTGGGATAACTTCAATATCTTCCAGATCAATACCTTGTTCAATACCTTTAATCCTCTCTAGAGCATCAATACCATCTTTCCATAGCTCTTCGAACAGTGAATTGAAGTGATTTACATACAAACGTTCATTACTAATTAAGAAATTCTGGCTTATTTTGCCTCCTTCCATCTTCTCTATTGTAAGAGCCACTTCTTTATCTGATACACCAAAACTTAATGGAGGCATATTTTTGATATGTCTAATGCTTATTCCGGCTTGCAAGAATTTTTTAACTAGATCTAGACTGCTTCTATCTATATTGGTAATCCATCTTAATCCAGAGCCTTCTTTTACTTTTTTCTTGTACGTATCAACTACATTTTTGTATGAATCAAATAGGTATTTGTAACTCATTTGCATTCCACCAAATCCTGTACATATTGATAAGTTGGTAGCAGCATTGTTCTTTCGTTTTATCTCTTTGATAATTTCATCTTGGTTTTCTAATAATCTTGTTCTAATAGGCATTACTCCTTCTTCTATTTCCCTTATCTTTTGTTCAGCTGGAATTGCAGTATTCCACAAAGTGTCAAATATGTATTGTCCTTGTTCTACGACTTCTTTAACGCTGCTGAAGATAACCTGTGTCAATGGTTTTGCTTCTTCTAAGACCGTAGTAGCCATATACTCTGTTTCGCTAACAGCTAATCCTCCTTTAACTCCGTTCAAATGACGTAGTTCATCGACTAATTTCATCAGTTCCTTACAATAATTAATATTATCTTTTGTAATTTCAGTAAAAGCTCTTATTTTGCCTCCTCTTTTTCTTATGTCAATATATCCATTCCTATATTCTTGTACCTCTACTACTATAGACGGAGCACTATAATCAAAATAAATATCCATTCTCTTCTTTACATTAGACATAAAATATACACCTCTTCCTACTGCATTGTCTATTCCATATAGTATCTCTGATCTCTTTTCGGGGGAACTTGATGGGGGAAGTGGATGAATGGTCACTATAATAAAGGGGATAATGCAGATGTTCCTTATAAAATAAGTAACAATGAAAGAAGAAAAATCAAAGTCAACTATAGGCTATATACTACATGTAAAGTGGGACTCATATGAATAAAAAATCTTATTTTCATTATGATTAAAATAACCCGTATTAGCAAAATAAATAGATATTTATAGATAAATTATAGTATTTTGGCTTGCCTGTATAAGGTCTTTATTTAGTACTATCACACAAATTAATGATAATCATTAGAAAGATAATAATATATCTATATATGTAGTATGGATAACAACAACTATACAGACCTACTAAAATCAAACTGAAAACACTAGTACTGGCATTTTCTCCTACTTACTCTTCTAGAAAGTATCATCGGTATCAATATCTGTAATGGCAATTGTCATTATTACTATTACTATTACATCCTTTTCAGATATTATGCAATTATAGACTCCATTATCTGCAAGGAGTATAATATAATCACAGCTCATGGCACATGAATTCGTATAGTGCGGTCACCGGAATTTGACATCCATCTATAATAGGGTCAATAGTTGATTTTAATATTATATTATAGGGGCCCAGTTGAATTTGGATTTGAACTGGGATTAGTTAAAGTCGTGTTTGCCGTTTTATTTTGGCTGTTCTTGCCATGACATTTACTGTAGCTATACTGATAATTTTATTATAAACAGAAATATATTTTATAAAATTGGGATATGTTTTACAGTAAAAAGAAAGCCTATAATATAAACGTCCTTATGACTATTTTTATGTTGCGAGATTTTTGTTTTTCATTATTATTATTTTTAGTTATTATCATCAAAAATCTGTTGCTTACAAATGATACAACAATGCCAGAGAATGTATCAGCAATTTATAGCACATCTACTATTGTATATGCTCAGCAGCAACATCAACAATCTACTCTTGCTGCTACGAGAAACCAAGAGTGGATAGATGAACAATCAAACACCAAAGTTTCATTCACTTATTTACCAGAGAGACCTATGGTAGGTGGATCCACGGAACTAAAGTTTAACGTAGAGGATTTAAAGACCAGTACACCTTCGAAAGATGTCTTTGCAAGAGTTACAATAATTGATGGACAGCAGCAACAAGTTCCTCTCAGATCTTATAACATAACAGCTCCGGATGGCTTTTTTTCTATAAAGTACCAGTTTGCCCATGAGGGTACGTATCAAATCATTGTTAAATTGAACTCAAAGTATTCTGCACTCACGTTAGCATCATTTAAGATATTAGTTCCTTTCCAACCTTTTGGTGTTTTTAATGTGAACTATATTTCTCCGCTACTACTTCCTGCCGCATTAGTGGGAATAGTTGGCGTAGTAATCATATTGGCGTTTATGATAGCAGTTAATAAAAAGCGGAAGAAAAGTGCGCCATGAGATAGGACGTTTCCATTGGATTGAGACTACGGAAATAGAGTAAAATTATTAAGACTACCAATATTATTATCATTGTTGTTGTCTGAGGCGATAGAATTCATTCATTCATTGACCTACGCCCATGAACATAGGTCACACTGAGCCATGGGATGTCATTGGTTGTTGCATGCTATTACTATTACTTCCAGGCTTTAATACAAATTTCATTAATTCTGCATTTGGCTGTCCACTTTTGCTAAGCTTATCTGCCGATTGAATTATCTGGTTCTTTGATAGCATAATGTGAATCACATCTTTCTTGGGATTACTGTTATCTAACATTAAGCTTTTTGAAACATCTATTCCATTAACTGTTGCAAAGTAGGACCTATTAGAAGCAAAGTCATTTGATGTGGGAATAGTGATCTCTTGATGCACAAAAATATTAGTTTTGTTAAGTCTATTTATATCCCAATCAAATGGCATATCAAATTGCATTTGCATTGTTTTATTATCAAACTCAAAATCGTTTATTTTATCGTAGTATGAGATGATATCGACTGGAACTTGCTTATCTCCAATAGATATTGTCTTATTTTCGATATCGCCTATACTCAATGAATCTTCATAGACTGTTTGCTGGTTATCAGGTAATACTAGCGTATCTTCATCTAATGTGACTATTCTAACTTTGAAGTGATATAGACCTCCTTCTAAAAATATTGGCCCTTCTACAACTATGGGAGTCTCTAGTGTACCTGTATATGTATCTAAAATTGGGTCCTTTTGAGCATATACCTTTGCTGTGATACTATTTTTGGGAATTATCTCTAATTTTAAATCCCCATAATGATGATGAAACCATTGGTTAAGTAATGTCTGATTGCCTTTTTGTATACTGATCTGATAAGTCACATGAAAATATGTTCCATTGTTATTTGAATTAAATACTCTAAATTCAATAGCTGGTTTTTGTCCTTTTTTTAATGTCTCTGTTGTAATTACAGGAGGCGTCATTTTTATAAATAAACCAACTTTTCTTTCTCCCATGGAAGCTGATAGCTGATCTTGAAATAAACCATCACTAAAAGCTGGTCTTACATATAGTATTGATGATAGTAGAAGAAGAAGGGAGATGAATGCAATAATAGTAATAGCAACAACAACAGCAGAAGCAGTAAAGGTATTAACCAAAGTAGCAACTAGAGCTATTGGTTTTCTAAAAAACATCAAAACATGTACTCTGCTGATGGCAGATATTTTATCATTTTGATGAAAAACCATTTGCTACATCTCTTTGGCAAGAAGTTAGAAATATGTGTGTTCAACAATAAAAAAAGATACGTGAGATAATAATGATAAGTATTATATCTATCACAACATCGAACATAACCGTAAATACAGCACAACTATAAATATATCATGTATACCTTGTGTAAGACGCGAGAATATTTAACGTCTCCATTTAGTCAATATTAGATCTTTTCTTATGAGATAAATATATTGCAATTCCGGCAGCAGAAGAGGTAGCGGGAATAACATAGTAAAGCATCAAGTTAACAAAAGATTTGGAACTGCTCGACAAGCCTTGAGGGGGAACAAAGACATTAAATGATGCGAGCTCTGTTATATTTTTTGTATCTATCTTTGATATTACTTGATAAGAGCCTGAATCAGGGAATGCATAGTTTATAGAGAAATTTCCATTAACAAAGGTTGAATTAGTAATTTTAAGGATATCTTGTCCATTTGTTATAATAATCCTTGCGTGTAATCCTTCCTTTATCTCATCTCCTGTATGCAAATCCTGTAAACTAAACAAGAGTTTAGTAGATTTGCCAATAATGGGATTCTCTGGATTATACATAAATATTATTTTAGCATTATTTTCTTTATCCATCCATAATTGTGTTTTATTGCTATTGATAGTTTGAGCAAGTGCGGTAGTAGTTAGAGATATTGATAAATCATCATTATCAGCATTTTCGATATTATTATTATTATTATTATCGTTCTCCTCATGACCAGCAATCACCATTAT
This sequence comes from Nitrososphaeraceae archaeon, assembly GCA_045808425.1. Classification (GTDB taxonomy): domain Archaea; phylum Thermoproteota; class Nitrososphaeria; order Nitrososphaerales; family Nitrososphaeraceae; genus JAFAQB01. The sequence goes on from JBJMFM010000255.1 coordinate 14,105, forward strand.
ACTAGTCATAAATGCAAACACTATTGAAATGGAAATAAGGATCCGAAATCGCAATATAGAAGAATAATGGAATTTGCTTACTATATGGAGTTATCTAACGCTAAAGAAAAAGAGATTAAATGTTCCGGACACTACAACGTACCATTTTATCCTACGGTACAGACAACTTATAACTACTACCATTTATTCGGAATTGTCAACAACAACACACCTGCAGACTTAACTTTTACATGAGTTCTGCTGGTGGTGAAGGAGGAGAAGTACAGCTTACAAATAATTCGACAGTTAAAATATCTGAAGGAGTCGAAATACACCAGTAAGATATGTTTTGCTTGGGAAGTAAACCATCATAGGAAAGGCTTATTTGCTCGTAATATGTCATATTTCCTCTTTACAATATGAATTCTGGAAAGTTGGTCATAGTTGTAATTCCATCAATAATAGCCTTAATCTTTTCTGTATTTGTGACTATTGGTATTATCGCCGATGTAGCTGATAGGGCTGAGAGAGATAAGCAGCAGCTGAAACATAAACTTGATAATGTGGCTGTGTTGACACCATCTGCTCCTCTATCTTCTTCGCCTAATCCCAAAGTATCTTCTCCTCTTAGCCCACAAATAACTCAAATGAATTTACCACATTACTATCTTATCCACAAAAATGCTGAGGTAAGGTTTCTCGAATGTACTTTTTTCTGATACTATTTTCAGATGAAGCAAACTTTATTCTTCTTTTTCCATCCATTTCGCACTCACCATGGATTGTAAAATATCCATCAAAACTACTAGGAACCAGGGCCTTTGTGAGTATTTTAGAATTGTACTTTATCATGTACCTGAATCTCAGCGAAAGAGGCATAGGTTGTAACTATGGATTCATATGATAGATTATTATAATACAAGTTGCAGTTGCAGTATATGAATTTGTATATATAGTGCGGTCACCGGGATTTGAATTCCCGCTCATCTCTTATTACAAGATGAGTCCCGGGTTACGGGCTGACCTCGCATTCTATATAAATGCATGGAAGGCCAGTGTCCTAACCAAACTAGACGATGACCGCACCTATACACTAGCCGAACATGAAATGGATATTAAATCTTAGCGATCTGCAGATTAGATATGATAAAGCTATTTATCTTCACGGAATATATAATTGAGCAGCATATCAATTGTTTTGTCTTTTGCTTTTCTTTTGTAGTGTTCTATGCCTTTTTTCGGAATATCCAGTGCTTTTTCTTTCTCAACTTCTTCTACAGGTCTATGATCCAAAGCAC
>JBJMFM010000256.1:0-8519 GCA_045808425.1 Nitrososphaeraceae archaeon
ATCAGACAAATAGCAATAATCATCTGCAAACAAGCGTTTCCAACATAGTTACTTTTCTCACCTCTCTTTTTTTTACCGATCTGACCCTAACATTTTCATAAGATCGAGCCTTTGTTTTTATGCAAAAAAGTTTGAGGTTTGAGCGTGGTTATATGCGATATTACGCCTTCTGTATTAATCCTCATCCACTCATTATTTGGCCTCGGATTTCACCATTTTGATTTTGCTGAGTATGGACATTGGCATATGCTCCCCCATTTTTCATAAGATCTACTAAATCTGATATCTGCTTACCAGCCAATGGACCTTGAAGGTCAGATGATGCAATCTTTCCTTTTCCCATTTGAAGTGGAGCTACAGGCTGCCCGTTTTCTCCTGCTTTACCTTGGTGAATATGAGCCATCATAAAACCATTCAGATTTGTAGTAGTTAGGTCATAGTTTATCTCCTTCCCATCAGAACTCAGCTGGAATTGAGCCATACCTGTTGCTTGAGTGTTTACAGGTGGTACTTCGTCTTTGCCAGTTAGTTTAGCCGTAAAAGCTTGTGATTGTTGTTGTCCTTGTGCATAAGCTGTTGTTGATGGTTGTGTGAGGATAGCCATACTGCCTAATGATGCAAATACCAAAGATGATATAATAGCCATAACTTTTAGCCTCGTCGTTTTTGTTGTATTAGTCATCAGTGTTCCAGAGGTAAAACATGTGTTTTATAATAGCAGCTTCGAGATTTCTGAAGACTCTATACATATTAGATTATGCTCTTTTGATGTTCGCTTTAGCTTGATTTCTCAGATACGATATGTCTCTATTTACTGTAGCTACTCCAACTTGCAGCATCTGCGATATCTCTCTTTGGCTGTAGCCTTTGCTGCAAAGCTCCTGTATTTTGTCTCTTCTCCATTGCACTTGATTCTGCTGTTCCATAGCTGAGCTCAAATGTTCCATTTCCTACGCTTGAACTTGATGAGGTGTTCCATTTTCACGCTTAATATTACAAAGTACTTAGCTTTATCATTTTGCTATTCGTACATTCTTCTCAAATCTCGTAATACATACCAAATCAAATGCCTAGAGTAGAGTAAACTTGCTATATTATGTCCTATATACATACAGACTAGAAGATAGTTGCTCTTGAGCTAGTTATGTTAGAGCTTTTCATGTCTCTTCTTATAGTAGATCTGTCAATGCCTAATTCTTGTGCTATCCAAATCTATTTGTTCACAATTGGTAAGCTAAAGGCAAATGTAGCTCCTTTTCCATCAGCATTATTCTCAGCCCATATTCTACCACCATGAGCTTCTACAATGCTTTTCGATATGAATAATCCCAGCCCACTACCACCTGCTTCAGATTTTGTAGCAAATTTTGTAAAGAGCTTTGCAAGTATTTCAGGATTTATGCCTTGACCAGTATCCTTCACACTAATCACAACATAGCCGTTGTTATTAGCATCTTCTTTTTTCCTTTCTAAGTTAATATATATAGTTCCTTCTTGTGTGAATTTAATAGCATTATTCAGAAGGTTATAAACAACCCGAGTTATTCTTTGTTTATCGGCATCTACAAAAATATCCAGCTTATTAGAATCATAAGCTAACTTTAATTTTCTATTATTGATACTACTAGTCATTTCGTTGTGATTCGTAAGATCTTTTATGACATTATATATTACATCATTTAAATTGAACCTTTCTTTGTTCAGATTAAGTGCTTTGCTTTCAATCTTTGTTACATCTAGTATATCATCTGTAAGACGTTGCAGTCTTTTTGCATTCCTTACTATGGCTTCTAATAATTCTCTATACTCTTCTATGTTTCCTTTCTTTGATAAAAGTACATCAGAGAAAATCAATATTGGCTGGGTAGGTGTTCGCAATTCATGAGCTGTTATATTGATAAATTCTTTTTGCATTTTATTATGTATTTTTAGTTGTTCATATAAGTCAGATTGTACCCATAAATTCTCAAATATTGCCACATAAGACAAAACTCCAGCTTTACTATTAGAATAGGTAGATAGTCCTATTGCTTCGGTAAAAGTTGTTTTTGAATCATCTTTTATTTCCATTACCAGTGAAGCCTTTCTATCAACTACCAATAATGTAGCTTTAGTCTCTGACATCTGTACAATATATCTGACATCTATTATATCGTTAGGATAACTACATTGTTTTAGCTGTTGTACTTTTTGCTCAACTAAACCGTTACGAGGTACTAATATTCTAATTTTTACATTTCGTTCTTTGGCTGCCTCTTCTGCTAATTGTATTGCTCCAATCTTTTCTTGACGGATAAAAGCATTGATGCTAGGAAATATCAGTAATATTTCCTCTGAGGCTGACTTGACGATATCCAAATATAGCTCCTGTGCTCTAGCCGAGCTTAGGATAACTTCAATATCAGCCAAGTCTACTCCTGCTTCGATATCTCTTATCCTCTCTGTAGCATCAATACCATTTTTCCATAATTCTTCAAAAATAGAATTATAATGTGTGATATAAGCTGGCTCATTACTGGTCAAAAGGCTTTTCGTAAAGCTACCATTTTTCATCTTGTCTATAGTAGCATAAAAGTATCTGTCATCAACAGCAAAATTCATAGGTGTTAGGTTTTTGATATGTCTTATCTGTATACCTGCATCTAGAAATATTTTAACTAACTCTACGCTGTCCTTGTCTATAGAAGTAATCCAACGTATGCCTTTACCTTTTGTTTTTCCTCTTCTTTGCTTATCAACTATTGCCTTGTACTCTTCAAAGAAATTATTATAAACTAATTGCATTCCACCAATTGGAGAAACAACTGATCTTTCATTTGCTTCGTCAAGCACAGATTTCATATGGTTAAAGATTTGCTCCTTATCTTCTAATACGTTAGTTTCATGGTGTGTTATACCTTCGTCTATCTCCTTAATCTTCTGCTCAGCCGGTATAGCTCTACTCCAAAAACTATCAAATACAAATTGTCGTTGGTATTCTATGATATCATTTACATTACTATATATAATCTGGGATGCTGGTTTTCCTTTCTTGTGAAAGCGTGCAGGAGCAATGTATTCTGTTTCGCTTATGTAAAAATTACCTTTAATTCCATCTAAATGACGAAGCTCATCGACCATTTTTATTAATTCTTTACAATACCCAACGTTAAACTCATTAATTTCAGTAACGTATCTTAATTTAACACCCCTTCTCTTGGCATCAAGAAATGCTTTCCTTGGCTCTTCGATTTCAACAGCTAATGACGGCCTAGTATAATCCACGCAGGCATCTATTCTGCTCTTTGCTCTGGACGTAAATTGTAATACCGTATTTACTACGTTTTGCTCACCATACAATACCTCAGTCCTTTCACTGATTGCATCTGATGATGCTTGTGTAGTCAAAGAGTCATCTCAGAGATACTAATAAATTTGTAAATATAAAATATTAACGGAAAATGTTTTGTAATTGCTGGAATTGTTGGCATATCCCTATCATCTAACAATGGTTTCTTCATTATATTTTATTGTTATCCATATATGTCTGTGTACGTGCAGCTAATTTCTTTCGGTATTGACATATTATTATTATCCACTACTACTTTTAGATGAAGGGTATTGTTAAATTGCTGGGAGAATTATATACTGTATTCTGCCTTGCGCCGACTCTAAAACTTGTATTCTTATCATTGTCATATCAGCATCTAATATTATCTGATTTGTGCATAGCATCTTGTTTTATTTTGTACGAACTGATTCTAGAGCTTTTAAATATTCATTTATCGAATGTGCGAAATCATAATGATAGAAGGCGCCTGCATAATCCTCTTTTTTGTTGCACTCTTCGTACTGCCTAATTTCTTGCTCAAATTTGTCCTGATAAAACTGTATTAGATTAGCACTTTCTCGCTTCATGAAATCATCAAAATCTCTTCTGGATCGTTCGATTATATTTTGTAGTATTTTGTCATTCTCATGGCTCTTATTATTATCATTATATGATGATGACATAGATAGTCAATCATAAATCCGTGCGGTCTTATTTAGTGTTGGTTAAGAGTCAGGCGATTAATGATAGTCGGTGATAGAACCAGATTTATACATTAGATATACATATGGGTCTATGAGCCATAACGAAGATCTAGAGGAAAAGAAATTATTGGGATCTGGTGGTTATGCTTTTGCCAAACTAACAGAGAAAGAAGAACTTAAAGCCAACCTTGGAGTTCCACAAATATTTCTAAGCAATGTTAGAAGGTTGAGCGAAGATAGATTTACAAAATATTATTGCAATAAATGCACAAAAGAATATCCTGGTTCTCCTACAATTAGCTATGAAAATCCAAATGAAGAATTAGGACAAGGTGTTATCCTTATTGAAAAAGGAGAATACAGATGTAGGACATGTAACAACATAATAGCATTTTATCGTAAATTCAATAAATGAAGAATAATTACCTATATCAGCAATCTGTTTACAGTTTGATATTACTTTTAATCATCGTCACCATCATACACGTAAGGAAGGAGGGAAAGGTAGACAGTCAGTATCGATAAAATGGAGCACATTACTGTTCGCTATTATTGTTGGCACTGATGCGGCAGCCCTGTATCTTTGTCTAATGGAATGTATTTGCCGCTCTGGCTTTTGTTATTTGCATCGAAGTAGATCTCCTGACTACAGCCTGTCTGTAGTGCGATTATTTGTCTCATAGGGTTACAAATTAATGTCTAAAGTCAAGACATGGGCATTTTACATGAGAACATGGCTTTCTCTTTCCACTTAGTATCGGATTAAAATGAGCTCGCAGTAGGTGCCCACAAATACAAACATCAGAATTATTACTGCTAGACATCAGGTCAGATTCTTGGCTCTCAAGTCCATAATATATCATAGCCACTTTTTAAGCTATCTGTCTTTCTCTTGTCTATTGTACTTGATTTTCCTATTCCATACAGTGTATGTGACCAATGAACTTGTCATCATCAACTACAAGTAAAAACGGTAATACTCAACGTGGAGATCCTTCACAAATTCCTAGGGGAGAAGATGTTCCAGCTGATGTACAAAAGGTGGTAAGAAGCAGGAGTGGAAGGTTAAAGAAAGGAAGTAAATGTAGAGAGCATAAGGATTAAGGCCTTATGGTCTAATAGCTAATAGTTTTGTCTCAGTAGTTAGAGTAATTTTTCTATAAAGTATCAGAGAATTGCTACAACTTGGCAGTAACCATGATTATTGTCCATTTATGATATTGCATATATACCTTAAATTCAATAATTACTGAGGAATGGGGGAGGGTAATAGAACCCGCAGCAACAATGGTAACAATCCCTGAAAATCATTAAGAATTGATTTTCTCTCTAGTTCGAAGTCAAACGGTCCTATACCCCATGCTGCATCAGGACGATAGGCATGAGGTATTTACAACTGGCATCAGGACATTGAGACTTTCGGTCTACACTAACAATGAATGACAAAGAGAGCATTGTAGTATATGGATATATGTTAATAAATCCATTTTACTAGATGACAAGAGGATCTACCAGTTACAGCACTCAACAAAAGATTAGAGTAGTATTGGTTGTTACTTTAATCTAAAGTCAGCATTTTCAATGAATGGGTAAATAATTTCTGACGATTACACTTTTTCATTGACAATATAGCGATAAAGAGATATGGCAACAATAAGTACCACAAAAGATGACATCAAGGCCGATGTAAAAGAATTGGTGGATATTGTATTAATGAAGAGCTAAAGAAGCAAGAGAAAAAGGACACCAAATTTCAGATGACTGTCTCTAAAAATCAGGAACGTACAAACACAATTAAATGGATTGAAAAAGGAATATTGGAGCATCCACTTTCAGATCATAGAAGATACGTCATCTGGAAGGCCAGCAAAAGAGAATTGGAAAGGAAGGACTTGGAAGTAGGTTAATTGGTACTGTTTCTAACTGTAATGTATGTAAGGCTTCGGAAAGTTGGCTTGGGCGATTTTCTCCTATCGAGGAGATAAGAAACGGAAAACTATCGCCTAACGTCACAGTTGATATGCTCATAGTTATTTGTCCTCATAGGCCCGCCTCAAAGTCGTTATGTCAAGCCTACGCATTTGAAGCATTGCCTTCATGACTCTATCCGATTTCTTAGTATCCTTGTCTTGTAGCATTTTTGCCAAAACAATGGGAACAATTTGCCATGAGACTCCATATTTGTCCTTGAGCCAACCGCATTGCTGCGCCTGTTCATCTCCGCCGTGGGAAAGCTTCTCCCAATAATAGTCCACCTCGTTTTGTGCCTCACAATGCACTTGGAATGAAATGGCTTCGTTAAATTTAAAAATTGGACCACCATTAAGGGCTACAAATTTTTGCCCTTCAATTTCAAATTCTACAGTCATTACTGTTCCCGCCTCCCTTCCGTGAATCTCATACCCCTCTTTTCCATAGCGGGTAACATCACCAACCTTTGAGTTTTTAAAAATTGAGGCATAAAACGTTGCCGCCTCCTCAGCTTTATCATCGAACCACAAGCATGGGATAATTTTGTGCATATGGATAAAGGTATATAAAATATATTTTATAAGTGTGTGAGGGATCAAAAGTATAGTCGTTGAAACATATCAAAGTATAACACCTTGTTACTTCTTCAATGGTCTATCTGTTAGTTAAAAACAAGGCTGGTTACTGACCTCGGGCATGAATTTCACCCTTCATCACAATGGTTCACAGAACATGGGCCTATCCCAGAATATGTCCTACAAGATATTTTCAGCTGGCTGTATTTATTATATAATAGTCACAGTAAAAAAATAAGCCATATGAAATAAATACAATACTAATTGTAGCAATTACTTTAGCTCTTCCATAAAATACACTTTTAATCTTAGAACTAGTATATTTTTCTAACATTCAATAACACCGTTAATATGGAATTAAATCAATCAAAGTGCATATTCGCTGCTTTCTGAATTATATTAGTAGTGAGCATGTGATAACAAAGTGATGACATGACTTACTATGCTAGATCCCAATTCTTGACTTCAATTCTGTTGTTGCGTTCTCTTTCATACGCATAAATTTTATTATCTTCTTCATCTGCTGTTTTCTTATGTGAGTCATCACAAAAGTGATTGGTATCTAGTAATATATTACTAAGAAATGAGGCGCATACGCATGATATTATCTTCTTCAAATCGATGCAATAACAATAATTGTATCTCAAATCCACCCTCAGTACTAATAGTTGATGATGATATTGACACACTCTCAGTAGTTAGACGACTCCTTAAAGAATATGCCTTTAATACATGTTGTTTCACAAAACCAGCTATTGCATTAGAGCACTACAAGACAAACCCAAAGGCTCATCATATAGTTATTTCGGATTTGCAAATGCCAACGATGAATGGATTTGAGTTTATAAGAAAAGTAAAAGAGATAAACTCTACTACCAAAGTATTTTTAATGACCGCTAATTTTGAAACAAGCGATAATGCACTATCATTGTTATCAAATGATTCAGGATCTATAAATTCAATGATAGATGAATTTATACTAAAACCATTTTCAATTGAACAGCTGATTATATCAATTAAGAAGCATATAGGACAATGCTGCTCTCAGAAATAAGTTAAGGTAAACATAGAAGAGTACTACTATCGAGTAAAGTGATGATAAGATCAATGCGATATATTCAGAATTAAAATACAGCAATGTCTAGAGTCGCAGGAGCCAAATGCATGCCGTGACTATATCATTTATTGCCAATGTAATCAATGCTGTACACTATTTGCGGCCTAATGGCCTCCATAATTTTAGTTTCACTGCAACCAGACTATCCAGATGCAGTGTAGGCTTATCGATTATACATACTGCTTATTTTCATAACGTATGCTGAATAAATATACCTAACAACATGGGGCTTCATTTATTCTATGGATCTAGGAGAATTCGTTATAGATAATATCATCAAGATAATCAAATTCATTTTTCTGGATATAGACCGTGGAACCAATCACTTCTGATTTTCAAAGATTAATAAGAAATTCATTTGAGCTTTGCGGCATGGGCGTTTCAAATATTGGTCTAGTGAAATCATGGCTTATAACCTAGATAGATAACGATAAAACAAAATAATAATAATAATATCAGTAAAATAATTGTAATAAAATATGAAAATAGTGGATCTTACACTTGAAATTACTTCAGATATGATAACTTTCCCTGGATATCCGTTGCCTACTTTTATAAAATGGTCAAAATTTGACACTCAAGGTTATATTTCAGAGGTTATGTTTTTGGGTACTCATACAGGAACGCATATGGATGCTCCATTTCATTTCAATCCAAATGGGCAAACCATAGATCAAGTTGAAGTCAAGAGGTACATTTGTAATAATGCCATACTCATGAAAATACAGAAGAATTCCAATGAAACTATCAGTAGTGATGATATAATACGCAATAGTGAATACGAAATAAAAGAAAAAGACACTGTAGTCTTCTCAACAGGATGGGAAAATCAAATCAAGGAA
>JBJMFM010000257.1:0-3212 GCA_045808425.1 Nitrososphaeraceae archaeon
TCCAATAGAAAATACATTTAAGATAATTGGCAAAAAATTTACTGTACTAATTCTAAGAAATATGATAAATGGCAAACAGAATAGATTTAATCAACTATTACACTCAGTTGAACAAGGTAATCCAAAAACTCTAACAATAAGGCTAAGAGAAATGGAAAAATCAGGATTAATAAAGCGTAAGGTCTATTACCAAGAAAGTCCTGTGAGAATAGAATATTATCCAACAGAAAAAGGCCTAGCACTGCAACCCATTTTGGATATGATGGCTGCATATTCTATGAAATATTGTAGCAAAGATGTATTCAAAGATGCAAAGCCACGCGGTTTCAAAGAAGTTTATGGAAGAGATATTGGAAATATTTCACAATTGAACTGATAATCCTACTGCCTACTGTTAATTCAGTTATGGTGCAAAAATTACATGTTTGCTTACACTAATCATGGATTATACAGTTACCAAACACACATTCTACAGTATTTCTTACCAAGAGAGTAATTGCTTATACCAAACGATATTTTCTTTGAGTATATATTTTCACATATGTTTCTACAAACCAATCTGGGAACCAGTATATGATAAAAAGAATGTCATTAAAAGCAATGGATCTACAAAAGAAGAAGGAGTGCAACTTATACAATTGACATAGTTGGTTGGTTAGTTGGATGCATGATAGAATTCCCAATCATGCTTGAGGGTTCAAATCCCGCTCCCTGGCTTGGACTTGCTGAATATTAATATCCATTTGGCTCTGGTAGACTAAGCTCAGCTTTATTGACCATATTTTTAACAGCGATATATTTTAATAACCTTCTTTGATTGTGGTATTTTGACAATTGCCCTCTTGTTTTGTAATTGATTAATGATACGATTTCTGTCTAACTACAATTATTAATCGATTTGATTAGAAATAATCAGTTCACTCCTAACCATAAGCCTTTTTATATATAACGCATAAACTTTTTCTTTACCCTAAAAAAGCGAAAAAAAGGAAAATTAATACCTTTTTTCTTATTGCTCTATATTAAGTTAAGGCATCTCTTGCTTTGACTTTAGCTTTATTTAGAGTTTCAGAGCTAGGTTTGCCTTCAGCATGCTCTTCTTCAGTCTTCATTTTTGCTTCAAAATCCTGTCCTACATTCTTTATTTTCTTTGCAGTATCTGTCACGTGTGTTTTAGCCGCAATATACTTTAATAGCCATTGCATTCTTCTATAAAGATAGGATAAATAAGATAATGTCTAATATAGCTTTACAGCAATAATTATTAGTTATAACTCTTAATACACAGTTATTTTAATATAATATAATTGGGTAATCAGTTCTTGTTTTAGTCATCACAAGATATTCAATCGCGAAATATCGAGCCAATATATTAAGTTATTAAAGTTCTGTGGTATTATGCAATATGTATTATCCCCATGCTTCTCATTTGAACGTCTACTTTGTTATTATGATCTGTAAGTACCAATAATAACAACCTGAAGAAGTTTTTTTCACATTTTGCTCTTCGTTTAATTATATTATAGCCCAAACGTGATCATATCTAATGAATGGATCTGGATATTGAATGGAAATTACGAAATTAAGACTTATCTTTTGCTAATAGGTGCAAAAGGCATTTGTCTTTGCAGAGGTTTTCTTAAAGATATAGGTAATTATCTGATATGGGAAAACCATTTTTATATTAAATCAAATTTCCTATGATAAAGAGAGTCATTGCAAATGCAATTGTAATTCCCCACATAATTTTATTCCAATCAAATATTTTCTGCCCATCCAATACCCCAAAGGGGAGTAGGTTGAACAATGCTATCCAACCATTAAATGAAGCACCAGCATAAAGATATGGATAGTGTGGAAAGATGTATGCAGCTAATATGAATCCAAAACCCATGACAATATTTGTTAATGGTCCAATTAATGCAACCCTTCCAAATCTGGATCTATCAGATAGTCCAATCATGACTGCACCTGGAGCTATAAATTTAAATGGTATGAATGGAATTGCGGATATTGCAGTTACCATTATGCCATATAAATCTGTACGAAATTCTGCCCATGATCCATATGATTGAGCTAGGAATTTATGAGCTAATTCATGAATCAAAAATGCACTTATGAATATTAAAAGAAATTCTACGGATATGTATCTGTAATGGTTAAATGATAATCCTACTGCAGTCACCAATCCAGTTGCAAGTAATAGATGTTTTATTTCAGTTTTGGAAAAACTAGGCCTTAATGTACTAGCTGTGTTCTGTAATAGTCTGATATTATTATTGATACCAGTATTGCTTCTGGTACGAGCTGCTCCTTTTACAGTCTCCTTTGCAGCAACGTATCTTTGTATATTTATACATGAATGATTTGGAGGAAGTCTATGTAAATGACAGAAAAACCCCTTACAATAATTACACTTAAATGGAAAGCTCTCATTGATATTGCATACGCTACATTTCATTATTTTGTTTTATACCATGTACTATTGTACATTTAGTAATTTAAATTAAATAGTATTTTTCCCTGACGCTTCATTGAGGCGCTAAATTAATGAATAATAACTTGATAAGTGATACAAATATTTTGGCTTTTTCAAAGTATTGATACTTTGATGCTTTATAACTCATACTGACATAACCGCAAAGATATACAGGATTTGATTTTATAGATAGCTCTGCTTGAAGTACTCCTCTCTGAAGATTGTAGAATCGCTGATCAGATATCTTAGTAAGTCCTAAATAAGACTTCGATGATTAGAATCGTATACTTACCATGGGACAAAGAGGAAGACCCACTGATTTATCAGAACAAAGTACTTGCGAAATATGTGGATTAACTGCCCGTACCAAAGAAGAACTTGAAGATCACATCAGTCATGCACATAAAATCATTGATTCAAACAATACTTCTTCAGAACAAAAAGTTGATCCTTTTCCTTAATAAAAAGGCATTCACGCCATTATACATTTGCAATATTTTTGATAGTAAATATGGGGCTATACAAAGTATTACTAACTCTCTCCATATGGTTCTCAACTAACTGCTAAATTAGCTACAATTACTATTGGATTATAACTAAAAGACAAGGCTAGCGTCTTAATCTGTCTTGACTAAATTCGGGACTACCATACTCTGTTACTTTGGGTTTCCTACCATGCACCTGCTTGTGAATCTCTTATACTATCCCCGCTTTTTCTCTTCGAATTTTAAAC
>JBJMFM010000258.1:0-2618 GCA_045808425.1 Nitrososphaeraceae archaeon
ATTGCTTCTGCATTTGCAATTTCGCAACAACAACCTAACATACATGGATCTAATATTTACCAAACACAGACAATAGTTCTTGGAAAGAATATTAAAAACCTTGTAATACTAATTCCAAATGAAGGACATGAAGATCCCAGTGTAGCCAAGGATTTAAGAGTTATACTACAGTAGCATGGTTTAATGCAGATGCAGGTCATCATCACAGTATAACTTTAGTTGATAATAATACAAAGAACACAGTATACAATAGCGGTAGATTTGATAACTTTAATGCTTCAAAGCCAATTACATTTAATAATGTAGGTACTTTTGCTTACTCAGGACCAAGCTATGATAGAGCGGTTCCAAACTATAAAATGAATGGAACAGTAACTGTTGTAAACCAACCACTTACCACTACTTTTAATACTACTACTGCTGCAACCTCTTCATCTACAGGTACAGGAGTTCCTACTAATAATAATATTGACACCATAACTACACTTATGGTCCCATCAAAGCTACTCGACAAAACCATTTCAGACTTAAAGAGTCAAGGTTTTACAATTGACAATCAATATCCATTTGCAAGTCTGCGCGGCGGTGGTTCAGCAACGGGAGGAGATAAACGACAAGTATTATTAGTATTGACAAGTTCTGGAAAGAATCTAAACCAAGTAACATCTGCGTTGGCACAGGTTGCAGCTGCATTACCCTATAGGTAGAAGCCAAATAACAGCTTATATGTTATTAAGGGAAATTACTATGATTTGTAGTCTTTATGTACAAATAACTGTTATTTTTATCATATACAGATCAGCCATAGTCAAAACTTTAAAGTCCTGATTTAGGAGAATTTTTTTGCCCACATCATTTTACATTTTGATTGTTGGACGAAGACTAGCCACCATTTTTTTCTCCTATTATAGTAGGTGACTGCGTTGTGGTTGTCATCGTCGTAATAGGTTTTACTTCATTTTGACCGTTTCGTATTAGCTGTGACATCTCTAATACAAATTTTTCCAACAATAGTGTTGCATGCAAATCTGTATTCAACCTATACATGTTTGTCTTGCCTATTTTTCTACTATGATAGATAAGCTGGTTCTTCTCCAGGTTTGGAATTTCTCTGAAAACAGTTCTAAAAGATAATCCGGACTTCTGTGCCACTTCAGCAGGTGAGTAATCGAATTCTTTATGATCTAGGAAAAAGTCCAAGATCTGAGCAACTGCTCGAGACGAAAATATATTGGCCAAAATGCCATCACATTCTCGTTCATTGTTAATTTCCAAGTACATGCATAATTAATAATAGTCATATTTGTCCTTTTCGCTTGACTAACTTGTCATCATAAGGAGTCAATAAGGGATTATAATGATGAAAGAATTCTAAATAAATAATTAAATAACGCTATGTGCATACAATATTTTGTGAATAGCTTTGAGGTTGCTATTTTGCGAATGCTTGTCAAAATGCAAAAGCCAGTCTCAATACCCTATTTAGTTGAAGGATTTCCAAATAATTCTGAAGGTTTCGTTTTATGGGCAATTGGTAATTTATTGAACTCAGGATTTATTTCATACCCATATAATGAAAAGAGGGATTACATAATATACAACAAAGACAAAAGAAAAGAAATACTCAAAATTATAGATCCTTTACCCGATCAAGAAACTGAAACAGGCCAGTTGTCTTCAGTACCTAAACAAGAGGTCAAACAACAACCTGTCTTAACGACCAAGAGAAAAAAAAATAGTAATGAAAAAAGATGGTACTATATGCATAAACTGCATTGTCCTGCTAAAATTCTTTTGGGCATGTCTATTCTATCTATTGGTATTGTAATTATATTTGGCAGCACTACCCCAACCTCTAATGTTTATCGACATTTCGGTTTATTTGGTGCTTATTACTATCATCATAATTATTATCCCTTCTATAGTATGGGCATATATTATGACCCATTAACAAATCATAGCTTTTATAATCCTCAATATTTAAAGACTGATGAGACTACAGTAGGCAATAGTATGCTATTGTATTTGCCCCATAAATCTTCGAATAATTGTAATGTATGACACAATGTTCCACCACTGCTAAGCAGCATAGTAGGTTGCATATATTTTGTTTATTTTATACCTATTTTTATTTCAGTATAGGACAAAATGTGTAATGTAATGATATATTTGATATATTTGTCATTATATCTGAGCTCATCTAGTTTTCATCCGATGAACGACAACTTGAAGACAAGAATTTCTATATTAACCACTGGGCTACTGGGTAGGAATACTTTTGATGCAATTCAACTCCTATGTACTGGGATAAGCAAATATATCGAATTCTACTAACCTGGTGGGGCAGTAACAAGTGCGAATTAAAATAACGCTTCAACTGCGAGCAATATTACAGAATCATACCACTTAACACAATAAACACTGCTATATTCTCATGTATTAAAACCGCATTAAGTGATGTTGTTTTTGATAGCTAAAAAAACTTTAGGCTCAAATTCTTCTGCCACATCTTGCATTTTTCGTCCGTTAAATGGGCAGGTGATATATGATATACGTGTGAGAAATAATGCTAATAACACATCCTTCGCTGTTATAATAGACCCTGGAAATGGAAAAGT
>JBJMFM010000259.1:0-3788 GCA_045808425.1 Nitrososphaeraceae archaeon
GCTTCGGGTACAAACGTTTTTTGTCATTCTATATCACGTAATAAATTTACGAAGGAGGACACAACATGGCTCCAGCATAATACTTCATCCGTGTGTTAACGACATACTGCAAGAGACAATGGTGTATACAATTTGCCTTTATCTTCAGGCAGAATTCAACTAATTTGCGAATTTCCTCTGGTATGAAATATATGATCCAGGGTTTATTGAGCTAGGGTTTGATTTCGTTGAGAGCTTTGTCTTGATAGTGATTGAGCTTCCTGTAACGATGACTGGGTGAAAGGGAGACTGCCATTTCCACTAATGGTGTATGGCATTTGTCCATTCCACTCGTTGATAGCTTTCCACTGTAAATATCCTGGGCTTTGTCTTAGTTGCTGTGTAATAAGATTTATTGCTTGAGCCTCTCCGCTTGCATTAGCCATTCTAGCTCTAGCTTGTGCTTGAGCTTGAACAACTGTTTGATTAGCCACTACCTGTACAGCTCTCAGATTATTTTGTTCAGTTAAGAATTTTTGAAATGCTACTACTTTTTGTTCAATCTGACTTGCAAATGCTTCCGAGAATTTAAAGTCGGTTATAAACACAGTCTCAACTAGTATATTTCTTGCAGATAGAGTATTGCGGATAGCTTGGGCTATTGTAGCTTTTGCGGTTTCTCTATTTGTTACTAGTTGCTCTGCATTGAACTTTGCAACACTTGCTTTAACTGATTCTTGTATTGTAGGTGCTATTATTCTACTAGTATAATCTGCACCTAATTGCTGATAAATTATGTTAGATTTGCTAGGATCAATATGATAATTCAGAGCTATCACAGTAGCTACTTCCTGCAAATCATTTGAAGCAGCTGATGCATCAGCTTGGAATTTGAGTGTACGTACTTCTAGCTGTATTACTTGTTCAGCAAATGGTATGATAAAGTGTAATCCTTCTCCTAATACTTTATTTTCGACAGCACCTAGGTAAACAACAACTCCTCTATGCCCTGCTTGTACTACAACTACAGATTGCATTACGATTATAACTATTATAATAAATGTCACTATTCCTGCTAGTATTTTTAGCTTATTTGATCCCAGAATAGACCTTGATGAACTTGCTGTTCCTCTATATCCATATGGGTATCCATTAGGATTTCCCTTGAAAGGATTTTTCATGAAACTACCTTTATATTATAATTGAAATGAAATAGCAATTTAGGCTTTCGCTTTTCTAATATCCATGATCCGCAATGTCGTCTATTTGACATAGCCCATGCTTTTGCTGAATTTGCTATTCTGCAAATTTTTTGAATTCTCGTTTTTTATAATATAGTACATCATATACCAGTCTATACTTTTTTAGCAGCATAATAAAGATAAAGCTTACTCACTTGACGAGAGTCTTTCTTTAGACGCAGTCCGTCTTTTCTTTTCCCTTCCTAGCAAAAAGCTCTTAGTGCTTAGGGGAATGTGCACTAAAGTTGACTCGATTAT
The DNA here is from genome assembly GCA_045808425.1 of Nitrososphaeraceae archaeon. Taxonomy (GTDB): domain Archaea; phylum Thermoproteota; class Nitrososphaeria; order Nitrososphaerales; family Nitrososphaeraceae; genus JAFAQB01. Next base: position 1,479 of record JBJMFM010000259.1, read on the forward strand.
TCCACACGGTGACCCATTAAATACTCAAATGTCGTTGGATATAGGCATCAGGACTTGTAAGATTCTTGATGATATTTGAAACAGTTTTAATTGACTATACATGCCAGATATATCATTGATTTTAAATCACCAATCAAAAGTCTGGCTGATCCATACTTCATCTGTAGCAAAAAATATGCATACTATGTTTTTAATGAAGAAATATAGAAAGTAGCAAAAACAACTACAGCAAACCCACGTAGACATTTTATACTGTATTGTTCCCTTGCAGGTTTTATTAGCGCATGGGCTATTTCTGGTCTCCTAGTTATAGTCGACAATATATCGGATAGCCCTGTTGGAACCTTTTTTGCTGTCATTGGGATATCACTAGGATTCAGTGATCCTATAGCAGCGCAGCATATTGGCTTCATACTACATGTTATAACTGGAACGGCTGCAGGCAATGTATTTGGACAAATTTCACTTTTCTGGTCAAAGATAGCACCTTACAACTCAAAGGAGGGTATCGTTAAGGGAATGATTGTTGGTATGGCATTATGTATAGTGTTGTTTGTTCCACTTGCAACATTTGCAATACAACCACTGCTTGATTCCTTTGCTTTTTCAGCACCTAATCAATATATATATAAAATATAGCTGGTCATTTTAAAGGACTGTATCCTATCATCATTCATAGGCGGCTCACTTGTATTTCATCTGCTATATGGTGCTTTGACTGGCTTTGTTTCTGGAAGAATGGCTGAGATAGGGACATTTATAAAAGTCAAAAACACGGATAGTGAAGCCATGATTTTTTGTTGTAAAATGGGTAAAGTATATATTTGTTTAGCACTAGTAGCGTGATTTATCACTAATCGATATATGTGACAAAAGATGAAGTAATATACTATAACAGTATGTCTGATTCAAAATGGTATATATCAGAAATAAGAAAGTAAAAGGGATAGATTACGCATATCTAGTACAGAGCGTATGGGACCACAAAAGGAATACGTCCAGACAACGGATCATAAAATATCTAGGTAAGGCATCGCAGATAACAATTGAGGATATACCAGAAGAATATAGAGATGATACAAAGGTTCTGGCATTTGTGTCGGCATTCAGTTCTTTTCAAGAGGAACGAAAAGCACTCATCTCCAAGATTCAGGAGGAAATGTTTGCGCTGCTAACCGATTGCAATGTCAACGGTCTTATGGATGTCTACTACAAATTCTCCAGATTGTTTGGCTTGACTGAATTTTATGATAAACTGTTAAAACCTGTAATGTATAGGATTGGAGACTTGTGGCAGCAAGGTCAATTAGATGTTGCAACTGAGCATGCCAGCACCAATACCGCAATTAGCTTGATTAAAATAATAAATGAACGAATAATAACTGCAAGAACCAAGATGACTCAATCATTATCTCCCCAGTACAAAGCTGTGATTTGTACTCCTGACGGTGAGCTGCATGGTTTGGCCTGTAACATGATAGAATCCCTTCTCTTAAACAAGGGATTTAGGGTATATAATATTTCGACTTCTATACCTACAGATTATATAGTACAATATATGCGTGATTTGCAGCCAGATATTGTTTTTATGTCTATAACTTTAGTAGAAAATACCAAACCAGCTGAAAGACTTGTTCAACAAATTCATGCAAGGTATAATAACAATCTGCCAGTTATGGTTGGAGGTTCTGCATTCAATCAGATAATCCGATATGAGGATAGCAAAATTAATGCCTTTGTTATGAAGGATGCCTCATTTGATGATATAATGAAATTGGTTAAGATATCTATATTATAAAAAAAGAAGGTTTTTGGCTCTTAAGTTACAATCCGCTAGAAATGTGTTAACTTTTTGAAGATATATCTCACAAAAATTGATAAGCAATCAAAACAAAAGGAGTTCCTGCTATACAATATACAAATCTAGGGAATTGATTCTACTCCTTAAATAGCCTGGAGAACTCATTTGCCTTCTCTGCCGGCACAAAAAACTGTAAATTATTGCATACATTACAGAACATAAATGAAGTATCAATTATCCCTGGCGTTCCGTCACCTAAATCAAATTCTAATTTAATGTTTGGCCTTTTCCAAAATGAATCTGCTTCATCTGGTTTTTACATATAGGACAGTTAAACGTTAACGATGTCATAGGTGTTATTACAATAGCATTCACTTGTAGTTAACAGAATGTTTCTTCTATTCTGTATAAGGCTGTATTGATATACGCATTTGTAATCAGCGATGGTATTTTTAGTTGATGTTCTGTTGGAAGTATTGAATTTATACGATATAATATCTCTATCCTCT
>JBJMFM010000260.1:0-9894 GCA_045808425.1 Nitrososphaeraceae archaeon
GATGGTTTTTAATCAATCCATTATTCTTGCTGCCGTTTTTTCAAATTCCTGCATTCTAGCTGTCAAAGCCATGACTTGGTCTGATAGCTGTGCTATAGCATCGTCTTTCATTTTGTCACGATTTCTTAATGCTTGATTTAGTTCTTCTAGCTATTCCACTTATTTTTCTTACAACGGCTTGTTATTGGTTGATAGTATCTTATGATATTATCTGGTTGTTCTGAAGTAGTATTGCATCTTTCATTTTAGCTTTAATTGCCTTTACCTTATTATGCAAAGATAATTTGGGGCCAAAATCTATTATAACATAAAAGTAGAAGATAGAGATTATGACGCACCTAACAAAACAGAAGAGATGGCAAAAACAACAAAAGGAAATTTAGAGAAATTCAAAGATAAATGGTTCTTCTTATTTGTATTGTGTTTAGTAATAGTAGTGGTGTTAGTATCGTTATTGTTGCCTATTTCAGTCTTATAGTAATTGTCATCTTCCGTTATATCATAATTATAGTCATAAGCAAAGTCATCTCTATCAATACCTGCTGCAATCCTTTCGTGTAACTTTGCTTTTTGCACTATGCCTTCAACCTTACCTTTTGCGCTATAAACAACCCTACTATCATCAATAATCTCATACATTTGTTATAATATGCCTTGTATTATAGCATGGTGTATTTGTTATTATATTTTCTTATCTAAATCTTATACTATATTATTCTGTTCCCACAGTTCATCCTTATGCTTGTTTAAGTCTTGTGGTAATGCACAAAATACTTGTATGAAATTTTAACAGCAGCTCTTTTCTGCATATTCTTAGAGACGGTCATAGTTATAATACTCAATTCATATCAAGTTTGTAACTCATACATAGACATTTATATATGTCACCTAACGTTGAGATTCATGCCTTTACTTTCAAATACAACTAAGCAATAGTCTCTATCCGACTAGCTTTTCTCTTTCTCAGTTTTTCTTTACATTCTCTACTACTTGGTGTTAGTCTTAGCTGCATACCACAACATGGACAAAACAATCTATCATGAAACATGTAAACATCACACCTTCTACAATATTTTTTACCATCAAAGTAATTACCTCCTGCACCAAATGATGTTCTCTTAAAGCGAATTCTTTAGCATATGTTTCTGCAGACCAATGGGGAACATTGGAATAAAATTACGATGTCGTTAAAAGCATTGGAACCCAATCATGGGAGGGAGTATATAATTTATTTGTACAAATGTGTCAAATTTCCTTCACATTCTCCTGCTTACTTTCCAATAGTCATTGTAACTGTTTTGGCAGCTAGTTGAGATAGAGTTAATAATACTTTGTATGGCTCAGTATTATCTATGGCTATTATTATCTCCAGATAGTTATAACAATTTTATAGCGTTATTTCCAATAGCCATTGTAGCCGTTTTGGTAGTTAGTTGATGATATGCATATGAAGGTATAAAGTTGGTAATACTTTATATTGCTGAGTATTACTACACCATAATCTGAGGCCTGTGTGAAAGAAACTTTGGCAGGTTTAGCGGCATATATGGTTTGCCTTTTGTTTGAGCATTTATTTCTTCTGCAAGGTCTTGCAACGTGATTTCATGTTGCTTACCCTCATTTCTATCACGAACCACAAATTTTTCCTTATGCATTTCCTTATCGCCTATCACAAGAGTATAACGAATCCATTCAATCTCTGAATCTCTAATTTTTTTCGCGACAGACTCATCTCTATCATCTATATCTGCTCTGATTTGTTCACTTGAAAGCTCTGTAGCTATTTTTTCACATAAGATCACATGTTGCTTAGCAACAGGAATTAATCTTACATGTGTATGTGTAAGCCATAGGGGGAATGAAGGTACTTTGCCAGATTTTGAAATTTTTGCTGATTTTTCCAGAAGTGCATAAATTACACGCTCTATTGCGCCACTAGGCGAATTATGTAATATTATTGGATTCTTTCTATTGCCATCTTCGTCAACAAATTCAATTTGATAGCGCTTACCGTTTTCAACATCTATTTGGTCTGTAGAAAGCGCAGATGCCTTGTTCAGATTGTCGATATAATTAAATTCCCATTTTAATGTAAAGTAAAAGAATCGCTCTTTCCATATCTCTACAATTACTGATCTTCCAAATCTGCTAACTAGTTCATTTACAAAGCCCTTATTTTCGTTATAAAAGTCCTCCGTACACCTTACTGCCATCTCGATATCTGTTTCGATAGATAATCCTAATGCACTGATTACGTCAATAGATAATTCAAATCTCTTGAGCAATTCTTCCTTTGACTGGTTTAGATCCCTGCACATTGCATGGCAGTCCGGCATACTGAATGCCCTCAGACGTCGTAGGCCAACTAGCTCTCCACTTTTCTCCCTTCTAAAGCTATAATGAGTGAGTTCATATAGTCTTAATGGCAAGTGTTTATATGAGATTTGAAAATCTCTAGCCATCAAAAACTGACCAAAGCAAGCCGCAAATCTTAAAAAGAGCCTTTTGCCATCTGCAATTATATTGTATTGTCGTGCAGGAAAACGATTAAAGTAACTTTCCATTGATGGATGCTTGGAATCATACATTATTGGTGTCTCAACTTCTATACCGCCATATTCCATTACTCTTCCAGTAACGTACTGTTCAATAAGTGACTTCATCAATCTACCTTTTGGATAATAGCGCATATTTCCAACATCAGAAGATGGTTCGTAATCTGCTATTGCCAGCTTCTTCATTAATCTAACATGTGGCGGTTGTTCATCTACTGTTCTCTTCTTTGCCATTTCATAATTTGCTAAAGTGTGTAGGTTCTTTTCATCGTTTTTAAATTTATATTCGTTTATAGGGGTAAGCTTCCCGTCTGGCTGCAAAACATACCATGACGATTGTAATTTTTCTTCTGCTTTTAAAGCGGATGATACTTTTTCTTCAAATTGAGTTGTGATAGTAGTATCACTACAAGAACTTCCTATGTCACTGCTAGCATTTGTGGTGACGGAATATTGTTTTGTTAGTACTTTAGCATTTTCCGCCAACGGATGTCCCTTGACTTTAATCTGAAAAGCCTTGGTCCATCCAAAAGGTGCTCTATGGACGTCGCCTAACAATTTTTTTGAAATTTGCTCAACTGATTTTATAATTTCAGCAGCAGTAGCAGGACTAGCAAGGCAAGAGCTAAGGTGTGCATAAGGATAGATTAGCAATCTCTTGCTTTTTACAGTATCCATATACTTTTTAATCTCATTAACAGCATTATTTGCAATATCTTTGTCGTCATTAACTTCTATAGCAATTAACGTAACGACAAGATCTTCTAATCGAACTTTAGTTTTAGATACATTTTCTTCTGCATCCTTAATTTCTTTAGAGATGGGTTCGTATTCTATAAAGTCTGAATGTAATTGGAGAAGACGCATATTTATTTACTGGATAGACAGGTACCTATTGAGCTGAATTAAAGGCTTTTGCATTTCTAATTGTTGCAATAACATGCAAAAAGAAGGAGATAATATATTTATTTTTGGTTATATGTTTTTCTAATGCTGATTGCTTGCATTGTATGAACTGAAGAAGACCTTCAGTATATTTAAAGTATGAAAACAAATAATTACTATCATTGGATAGCAACTATAAAAAATATTAAGACTTCTATCCCCATCGAGCCCTTTCATTTTCACGATCCTCCTTGGTTGCCTTCTTCCATTCCTTGTAATGTTCTCTACATAGATACACTCTTCTATTTGATGAATTAAGTATCAAATCCGTTGCCATACTTGCCTTACTGCCACTCATTGAACGTTCCGCTGTTTTGTCACAGTCTTGAACACTACAATTAACACCTTTATCAACTCGACCCATTCTACATGGAAAACACAACTGGAATATAAAAATCTGATCAGTTTACGGTTTAATAGATACATCTTATAAAATTAAGATGTACATAATTGGCATCGCTGGCAATAGTTCTGGTTTAGATCTTCTAATAAATATGACTAAAGAGAAAGGATTTGAAATAGAACAGCAAAATAAAGACTATGGAGCAGGACCTATAGATTTAGTTTTGAATATTGAAATTCATCCCGCATTACCAAAAATAAAGTGTGGGTTTATTGTATTAAGAGCAGAAGAAGGTGGTGGAACTAAAGATTGGCAGGATAATCAATATTCATTGAGAAAAATAGAGGAAGCTGTAATGCGTGGTATGAGAAGTGGAATGGACAAAACATATCTAGTAGTAGACAATGAAGAGATGGCCAAGTCAGTTTCTGGAAAAATAGAATGGTTAGTATCATTTGGAAGTATAATTAGATTAGATTCAATTTCACTTGGATTATATCCTAGTCAACAAAAAGAACCGGCTATAATAAAGCCAAGAGCGTGTACCTGAAGGAGAAAAGCTGAGAAAAGAAGAGATGAGGAAAAGAGAAGAGAAATTTGATGAGTATAATAGGCCAAAGGGTAAAAGGGCAGAAAATGAAAGTGAAGAAAAGAAAATAACAAGAGAAGTTATGCTAGATGAACATAGCAGACCAAAAGGACAGAAGAAAAAGCAAACAAATGACGATACAGCAGTATTACTATAATAAGAATAAAAAAGATTACGTAGTATTAAGTGTAACAAAAAAGAGTCTGAATATCTGCTCGCCTTGACATAAAATACTATGATAAAATTATAACAAAACTACTAGAGCTTCAGACAAAAGAAGAATATCAACAATGGTATACAGCAGAAGAAGATATAGCAAAAACTAGAATAACAGGAAGAAGAAATGGGTAATCAAAAAAGTAGAAGGAAAAGAATACTCCTAGTTGACGATGAGCCTGACCTTTGTAGGATTTATCAAATAGTATTGCAAGACGCTGGCTATGAATGTACACCATATACAGATTCAGTTAAAGCTATGCAGGAATTCAAGCCTAATTATTATGATTTGATTTTACTTGATATCAAAATGCCTATACTAAATGGGTTTGAGCTTTGTAAAAAGATAAGGGAAGCTGATAAAACTGTACAGATCGCTTTCGTAACAGCTTCAGAGGTATATTATGAAAAGGCTAGGGAAAAGTATTATCCAGAACTAGCTAATATTAACTATATTCAAAAGCCAATTGGAAATGAAGAGCTAGTATGCATAGTAAATATCATGATAGCTGCAAGCGATGCAAACTAGAAAAAGTATCACAATCAGCAGCAGTTGGTATATCTCCTCTATACAGACAGAAATGGAGAGATAGATAGCAAGTCAAATATATCAATTCAGTATATCTTCATTATATCCTAGTCGTTTTTAATTACAAACTTCAAATATCGTAATAAGTTAGTTTAGTCAACCATTTTATGTACTTACAAGATAGTATTTGAAGGCTCAGCCCCATATCTTTTCTCTGAAAGTTAATTTTTTGTTTAGCAGAAAGTTACCCATTGATGCAATAGCTACTGCTAGTATTAATGATATTTCATATGCTTGTCCTGATTGAACTAGTAAATACAATATTATTAATTGTAAGGCTGCACCCACTGAACTAATGCCAACAAAAAGTCCATATTGTCTTAAAGTGTGTTTGGCTGAAAAATTTCTATCTTCAAAAGTCCATGCTTTGTTTAGGAAAAAGTTAGAAGTTATAGAACACGCTATGCCAATTATTGTAGCTTCTAGGTACCAAAGTCGAGCTAATACGCCGTTGGATAGCAAATACGATACTACATAATTTACTAATAAACCGGTTCCCCCAACAGTAAAAAATCTGCCGGCCTTAGACAAGAATAATACAGATTTGCGCTTCTCTTCTTTGATTTGCAGGGTCTGTTTCTTTGATTTCTGGCCATACCTGTAAAGATGCCATATTGCTTTAACATAATCTAATATTATATTGATATCCATCTTACTTTGGCCAAATTTTCTGTTAGTAAATGTATATGGAATTTCTTTTACCATTCTATTATTGGTCTTAACTAATACTTCAAGCAGAAGTTTATATCCAATTGTATCAATTTTGATGCTTTCGATCATATTCCTTCGGCATGCAAAAAAGCCGGACATCGGATCTGAAATATTACATAGCTTCAAAATGCGTCTTGCGATCATAGTTGCCCCTTTACTAATTATCTTGCGCTTAATTGGCCATCCTACTACTGAACCACCTTTGCTATATCTAGATGCAACAACTATATGATCCGGATTATGCAATAGTTCATCTACCATTATTGGTATCATTTGCGGTGAGTGAGAAAAATCTGCATCCATTACTAGAATGTATTCTGCAGATGAAGATGCTATTCCTTCTAAAATTGCAGAAATCAGCCCGCTCTTACCATATCTATGGATAACTTTGACTAAAAACTGCTCGTTTCTTTGACTGGATTTGTCTATTCTAATCATATTATGTATGTATTTCTCTACTATTGTACCAGTTCCATCAGGAGAATTATCGTCTACTACTACCACTTCGGTAAATATACCCTGTGGTAAATTATCTTTTATAGCTTCTATCAATTGTAAAATATTTTCAGACTCATTATATGTAGGAATTATAATAGATATGCCTGTTAATTTACTGCTCGATACGATAGGGCGCTCTTCATTAAATTGCAATTTTTAATAATAAATACATAAACATCGTATATTAACTATATTATAGTATATTACGGCAAGAATATATACTTACATTTATCCTGTTAAAGGTATCACTCACCCACAATATACAAGATGCTTCAGCTTCTGGGTCGTCTCCAGTAAATTGTATGTCAGGATCTTCTTTCAGCAAATGGATTATCATAGTTACTATTATTCCTACTACCAAATATCAATCCGTCATTTCTATTAATGTTTCCAGAGGCAAGAATGCGATCTGCATCTATCTACATCTCAAGTTACATGTAATAGGCCTACCGAAGGTAACAGTCCTGGTTCAGAATACTGTGCTGGATATCAACAGGATTTGCAGATGAGGACCACGCAATGACTTCTCCTCACTAGACTACATGATTTGTCAATATATTATGACTGTACGATAAGCAATGAAAACTGAAAAACCTTTTAGCAAAATTGTTGGTTGCAACTAATAACATGAAGTTTGAAACGGCAGCTGACCTATTAACTTGGAAGAATGGAGAAGTCGAAGAAAATATCATACTGGAATTTGCACATCAATATGAAAAACTAAATGATGAAGAAAAAAGCGAGCTTATTGAAACAGCTGGATCAGCTCATGACGAGTATGTGTAGGAGATGATGAAAAGAGTTAGAGAACCTGGAAAACCGAGGATGCGAATAGAGCTGTCACATAAAGATTCAGAAGGAGAAGTCGAAGAAGATCAGATTCAAGATGCGATGGAAGTTGTAGATTGTCTAAATAAGAAGGTAAAGCCAGAAGGAAGGAAAATGAAACTAGAGACGGTGAACGTATCTTTAGTATCAGCAACACCCTGAGTATGCTTTGAGGGAGGAAAAAAGACTTCCCTTTAACTCTCATACATGCATGTATTTCATTTCAGAAGCCATAAGGGGTACAGATTATTGATTATTAACATCATCAACAAATGGGGATATAATGGCAATAAGTGTTAACCTTAATCAATCAATCGACTCTCTCTTCAAAATGGCAGGTGGCAACACGCCAACAGTACAAGACAGTAGTAGCAGTACAGAATATTACAGTCTTAACGGAATTATATATTTCAATATTGGAAGCGGCGGTCAAACACTGCAGACTTTTACTTCGCAGGCTTCGTATATAGCAGCACAAAACGCAACTGACTTTGGTTAGTGTGTAGTTGAGTTGCTAATTACATTCCATTCCATTCAATTCCTTAAAAGTAAAAGTAGGTACAAGTATTATAATACTAAGTATAATAAATGACAGCACAAGCAACGGGTGGTTATAGGTGCCTCATATGCGGTATGATATTTAATTCACTATCAGATCTAGATACACATACTAGAGAAAAGCACAAAGAATCTTCAACAACTACATGATAATAAAAATCCCAGCTACATTTTTTATTTTATTAAGAGACGTCGGTACTTTAGTAACATAACATATATTGTACATTATAATACGACGTATCGCAAACTAGGAAAGTTTCAGATCAATACCCGAAAATAGCGCTAGAGACAGTTATTACCGCGTAAGTCAAATATAGTAGGAAATTGGCTTCTATGAGGAGACAGTCATCATCATCATCACGACTAGAATTAAACCAGCTCCAATTTCAACAATATTGGTCTTGGTGACAGCTACAACTACACTTTCATTAGTAGTATCAGTAAGTATGCTGACAATTCAAGAAGCAAGTGCAGCAAAAAAATGCAATAACAGCGATGATGATGATGCTAACAACCATAACAATGACGATAGTAAGACTTGTACTAATCAACAACAAAAACAACAGCAAGAACAAGAAGACTCAAAGAATCATGATCCTTCTTCTTCCGCTTCCAATGCAAAAAATTCAACTCCTTTCCGTTTACCTATACCGTTTCCCTAACCCTAAAAACTCATTCATTTATCACTCGTCTTTTTCTCTGAAATGATAAAACTTCAACGCTAGTCTAAAAGCATCGAATATATCGTTATATGAAGTAGAATCTTTGTCTAATGTTCCATCATTGTCAACAGCTGTTCTCAATGCAGTAATCAGTTTATCAAATCTATCAGGGTTGATAGCAACTTTCCCAGGATCCTGTTCCAGTATCATTTTGCAGTGTCCTAACATAGCTTTGTGCTCTGAATTGAAATTAACAGGTACAATCTTCATATCCTGACTCCAATTATCACGTAATTTTTCTGATCTGTACCAACTATGATAATAGAACAAATCGATGGATCATATTATACTTTTGATACTTCAAACTGTGCATTGATGTTCAGAAAATTCAATGTTGTATATGGAAGCAGCTTTGCAGATGAATAGAAAAACCTCTGCTTAGGATATATGAGCATTTTATTATTAGCTGCCTCTGGAGGTGCTGTTTTACTAAAAGACCTGATTTATTGTCATCTCTCCGGTTTCCTTTTCCTGTTCTTCTTCTAACTGATCCTCGTCTTCATTATAGTCAGGTTCGTTTGATTCCTCTTTATCATTACTGTCTGATGACTCCATCTTCTCTTTGTCTTTTGATTTATCAGCTACAAATCTAATAGCATCATCAACAACTGTTGCATTTGTAAGTAATTCCAGTTTCATTGAATAACACTCTTTAGCTAATGAAAATGCCCGTATCTTTTCTCTTTTCTCTTCTGTATTTTGTGCTGTATTCCAAATTTGACTCATTTTTACCACCTGGAGCATTAACCCAATAATCGCCTTTGCTAGCCAATGAGATATAGGAAATGCGCACTTACGAAGCCAGGCACATCAAAGGCCAAAAGAAGTAAGTCGAGATTTTAGCAATGTGCCTTGATTTTTAGCAACAGCAAGAGTAAACCATAGTGATTGGAACTTTGTTCATGTAAGACTGAAATAACTGCTTTTGTCACTGCCAACGCTTATTCTTTATATATGCGTAGTAATACCCATTGTTGCACTATGCTAAAGAGAAATCCTTTATTGACTTCAATTACCATAACTACAGTTCTAGCTCTAGTTCTGATTTGCTTAATTACTGCTAATAGAGCTCCAGCTGCTTATGCAGCAGAACAACAATATTCAATGGTTGGAAAATGGGGCTCAAGGGGTTCTGGCTTTGGTAAATTCTCTCAACCGCTAGATGTTGCAATAGATCCTTCGGGTAATGTGTACGTTAGCGATTTTGGCAATGCACAAAATGGAATACAAAAATTTACAAGTAATGGCACTTTTATAACTTCGTGGGGCTCAACAGGTTTAGGTGATGGTCAATTCATAAACCCGGCCGGTATAGCAGTAGATTCTGCTGGTAATGTATA